>JAODBP010000119.1 GCA_025464025.1 Actinomycetes bacterium
CACCACGGCCGACGACATGCAGCCGTCGGTCGAGATCCACGTGCTCCAGGGCGAGCGCGAGATGGCGATGTACAACAAGACGCTCGGCAAGTTCCAGCTCGTCGACCTGCCCCCCGCCCCGCGCGGCATGCCCCAGATCGAGGTCACCTTCGACATCGACGCCAACGGCATCGTCCACGTGGCGGCCAAGGACCGGGCCACGTCGAAGGAGCAGTCGATGACCATCACCGGCCAGTCGTCGCTGGGCAAGGACGACATCGACCGGATGGTCCGCGACGCCGAGTCGCACGCCGAGGACGACAAGCGGCGCCGCGAGGAGGCCGAGGTCCGCAACAACGCCGACTCGCTCGTGTACCAGACCGAGAAGGTCCTCCGCGAGCACGGCGACAAGATCACCGGCGCCGAGAAGGAGTCGGTCGAGGCCGGCCTGGCCGAGCTGAAGTCGGCCATCGACGGCGACGACATGGATCGGATCCGCAAGGCCACCGAGGCCCTCATGACGGCCAGCCAGTCGTTCTCCCAGAAGCTGTACGAGTCGGCCGGGGCCGACGGTGCGGCGGCCGGGGGTGGCACGGCCGCCACGCCCAACGACGACGACGTGGTCGACGCCGAGATCATCGACGACCAGGACCAGGCCTCGTGACCGACGCCCCCGAGACTCCCGAAGGTGAGCCCGCCGCGGGCTCGCCGGCGGAGGCCGCGGTCGACGAGGAGAAGGTCCTGGCGGTCGAGGACCTGCTGTCCGAGCTCGAGGCGGTCATCGCCCAGCGCGACGAGTACCTGGCCCTGGCCCAGGCCAAGCAGGCCGAGTTCGAGAACTTCCGCAAGCGGATGATGAAGCAGCAGGCCGACGAGCTGGCCCGCGCCTCGTCGAAGCTGGTGGAGGCGCTGCTGCCCGTGCTCGACGCCTTCGACTACGGCGTCGCCCACGGCGACGACTCGCTGGCCCCGATGCGGGCCCAGCTGCTGAGCGTCCTCGAGCGCGAGGGCCTGGTCCGCCTCGACCCCACCGGCGAGGGCTTCGATCCCAACGAGCACGAGGCCGTGGCGCATGAGCCCGGCGACGGCGGCGAGCCCGTCGTGGCCGAGGCTCTCCGAGCCGGCTACCGGTGGCAGGGCCACCTCCTGCGGCCGGTCATGGTCCGCGTCCGGGAGTAGCTGTCGATGGCTGCTCAGCGCGAGTGGTTCGAGAAGGACTACTACAAGGTCCTGGGCGTGCTCGAGGGTGCGACCCAGAAGGACATCACGCGCGCCTACCGGAAGCTGGCGAAGGAGAACCACCCCGACGCCAACCCGGGCAAGGAGGAGCGGTTCAAGGAGATCTCCGCGGCCTACGACGTCATCGGTGACGCCGACAAGCGCAAGGAGTACGACGAGGTCCGCCGCATGGGCCCGGCCGCGTCCGGGTTCGGCGGTGCCGGCCAGGGCGGCTTCCGGGTCGAGGACCTGGGCGACTTCGGCGACATCTTCGGCAACCTCTTCGGCCGCGGGAACCGGGGCACGCGCACCACGTCGCGCGGCCAGGGCCCGCAGCGGGGCGGCGACCTCGACGCCGAGCTGCACCTGAGCTTCGAGGAGGCCGTCAGCGGGGTCACCACCACGGTGAACCTCACCAGCGAGACGGCGTGCAACGTCTGCCGCGGCACCGGCGCCGAGCCCGGCACCGTCCCGAAGCCGTGCCCGACCTGCCACGGCGCCGGCGTCACCACCGACAACCAGGGCCTGTTCGGCTTCTCCTCGCCGTGCGCCACGTGCGCCGGGCGAGGTCGGATCATCGAGAAGCCGTGCGCCAACTGCGCCGGCACCGGCACCGAGCGGCGTCCCCGCACGGTGAAGGTCCGCATCCCGGCCGGGGTGCAGGAGGGCCAGAAGATCCGCATGAAGGAGCGGGGCACGCCCGGCCGCAACGGTGGCCCGGCCGGCGACCTCTACGTCTCCGTCCACGTGGGCAGCCACCCGCTGTTCGGGCGCAAGGCCAACGACCTCACGCTCACCGTCCCGGTCACGTTCCCCGAGGCCGCCCTCGGGGCCGACGTCCGGGTGCCGACCCTCGACGGCGATCCCGTCGCCATCCGCATCCCGGCCGGCACCCGGTCGGGCCGCACGTTCCGGGTCAAGGGCCGCGGGGTCGCCAACGGCAAGTCGAGCGGCGACCTCCTCGTCACCGTCGAGGTGGCCGTGCCCACGAAGCTCACCGATGCCGAGCGCAAGGCCGTCGAGGAGCTCGCCGCCGCCAGCGACGAGTCCCCGAGGGCCCACCTGGGGGTGTGATGACCGATGGCTGAGCGCGACCGTGCCGTCTTCGTCATCTCCGTCGCGGCCGAGCTGGCCGGGGTCCACCCCCAGACGCTCCGCATCTACGAGCGCAAGGGGCTGGTCGACCCCGCTCGCACCGGCGGCGGCAACCGGCGCTACTCCGAGGCCGACATCGAGCGGCTCCGCCGCATCCAGGTCCTGACCACCGAGGGCCTCAACCTGGCCGGCGTGAAGCGGGTCATGGAGCTCGAGGCCGAGGTCGAGCGCCTCCGGGCCTCGCTCGAGCAGACCCGCAACGAGGCCCGTGAGGCGCTGGCCAGCGTGCAGCGCAGCCACCGCCGCGACCTCGTCCCGCTCTCCCAGGCCGTCGAGGTCTGGGGCAACCGATCCCCCCGTCGCTGAAAGAGGTTCCATGGCGTTCGATCCGAGTCGCTGGACCATCAAGACGCAGGAGGCGTTCAACGGCGCCCTCGAGTCGGCGCGCAACGCGTCGCACCCCGAGGTCATCCCCGAGCACCTGCTGGTGTCGCTGCTGACCCAGGCCGACGGCGTCGTCGTCCCGCTGCTCCAGAAGGTCGGCATCGACCCCCGGGCCCTGCGGACCAAGGCCGAGGAGGCCCTCGCCCGCCAACCCCGCGCCTACGGCGCCGAGTCGGGCCTGTCCCGCCAGCTGCGCGACACCGTCGAGCGGGCCGACAAGGCCCGCACCGACCTGCACGACGAGTACCTCTCGACCGAGCACCTCGTGCTGGCCATGGCCGACCTCGTCGGCGCGTCCAACGAAGAGCTGCTCCAGGCCCTGCAGGCCGTGCGCGGCTCGCACCGGGTCACCAGCCAGAGCCCCGAGGAAAGCTTCCAGGCCCTCGAGAAGTACGGCCGCGACCTCACCCAGGCCGCCCGCGACGGGAAGATCGACCCGGTCATCGGACGCGACGAGGAGATCCGCCGCGTCATCCAGGTCCTGTCCCGCCGGACCAAGAACAACCCCGTCCTCATCGGCGAGCCGGGCGTGGGCAAGACCGCCATCGTCGAGGGCCTGGCTCGCCGCATCGTCGAGGGCGACGTGCCCGAGGGGCTCAAGGGCAAGCGGGTCATCTCGCTCGACCTGTCGAGCATGGTCGCCGGGGCGAAGTACCGCGGCGAGTTCGAGGAGCGGCTCAAGGCCGTGCTCAAGGAGATCACCGACGCCGGCGGCCAGGTCATCACGTTCATCGACGAGATGCACACGGTCGTCGGGGCCGGCGCGGCCGAGGGCGCCATGGACGCCGGCAACATGCTCAAGCCCATGCTCGCCCGCGGCGAGCTGCGCATGATCGGCGCCACCACGCTCGACGAGTTCCGCAAGCACATCGAGACCGATGCCGCCCTCGAGCGCCGGTTCCAGCAGGTCTACGTGGCACCGCCCTCGGTCGAGGACACCATCGCCATCCTGCGCGGCCTCAAGGAGCGCTACGAGGTGCACCACGGCGTGCGCATCCAGGACGCCGCCCTCGTGGCCGCCGCCGTGCTGTCCGACCGCTACATCACCGGGCGCTTCCTGCCCGACAAGGCCATCGACCTCATCGACGAGGCGGCGTCGCGGCTGCGCATCGAGATCGACTCGATGCCCACCGAGATCGACGTGGTCGAGCGCCGCATCCGCCAGCTCGAGATCGAGCGGGTGGCGCTGGCCAAGGAGACCGACGCCATCTCCCAGGAGCGGCTCGAGGCCCTCGACCGCGAGCTGGCCGACCTGCGCGAGCAGTCCGACGGCATGAAGGTCCACTGGCAGGCCGAGAAGGAGGCCATCCAGACCATCCAGGCCCTCAAGGAGGAGCTGGAGACCAAGCGGGGCGAGGTCGAGCGGGAGGACGACCTCGAGCGGGCGGCCGAGATCCGCTACGGCCAGATCCCCGAGCTCGAGCGCCAGGTCGAGGTGGCCACCAAGGCCCTCGACGAGCTCCAGGCCCACAAGCGCATGCTCAAGGAGGAGGTCGACGAGGAGGACGTGGCCGAGGTCGTGAGCAAGTGGACGGGCGTGCCCGTCAGCCGGCTCATGGAGGGCGAGGTCCAGAAGCTCGTGCGCATGGAGGACGAGCTGCGCCAGCGGGTGGTGGGCCAGGAGGAGGCCGTGCACGCCGTGGCCAACGCCATCCGCCGCAGCCGCGCCGGCTTGTCCGACCCCCACCGGCCCATCGGCTCGTTCCTGTTCCTCGGCCCCACCGGCGTGGGCAAGACCGAGCTGGCCCGGGCCCTGGCCGAGTTCCTGTTCGACGACGAGCGGGCCGTGACCCGCATCGACATGTCGGAGTACATGGAGAAGCACTCGGTGGCCCGGCTCATCGG
>JAODBP010000161.1 GCA_025464025.1 Actinomycetes bacterium
GGGCGCGGGCTGATCGAGGGCGAGCACCTGCAGGGCGACGTCGCCCGTGGTCGACCGGCCGAGGTGGAGGTCCGAGATGTTGATGCCGGCCTCGCCCAGCGACGACGTCACGTGGCCGATCATCCCGGGCCGGTCGTCGTTGCGCACGACGAGCAGGTTGGCGGCGGGCGGGAGCTCCACGGTGTGCTCGTCGAGCATCACCACGCGCGGCTCGCCGCGCACGCCGGTGAGCGTGCCGCCGATGGCGTGGTCGCCGCCGCGCAACGTCACCAGGTTCACCCAGTCGTGCGAGGTCGAGGTCTTGATCTCCTTGACCTCGACCCCCGCCTCCTCGGCGAGCTGCGGCGCGTTCACGAACGTGACGGCGTCGGTGCTCGTGCCACCGAACAGCCCCTTCAGCACCGAGAGGGTGAGGATGCGCGTGTCGTAGTCGGCGATCTGGCCCTGGTACTCGACCTCGAGCAGCGAGGGCACACCGCCGATGAGCCCGCAGAACAGCGCGCCGAGGCGCTCGGCCAGCGCGAGGTAGGGCTGCACGTCCTCCGGCGCCTCCGACGCGGCGACGTTGACGGCGAACGGCACGAACTTGCCGGCGAGCGCCAGCCCGACCTGCTCGGCGATCATCACGCCGGCCTTGTCCTGGGCCTCCGGTGTCGACGCCGACAGGTGGGGCGTGGCCACGACGCTCGCCTGCGCGAACAGCGGTGAGTCGGTGTTGGGCTCCGAGTCGAACACGTCGAGCGCAGCCCCGCCGACCTGTCCGCTCTCGATGGCCCGCAGCAGCGCGGCCTCGTCGATGATCCCGCCGCGCCCGCAGTTCACGATGCGCAACCCGCGCTTGGCCTTCGCCAGCAGCGCGTCGTCGATGAGGTTCACCGACTCGGGCGTCTTCAGGAGGTGGATGGTGGCGAAGTCCGAGTGGGCGACCAGCTCGTCGAGCTCGACCTGCTCCACGCCGAGCTGGCGGGCCCGCTCGGGCGCGAGCCACGGGTCCCACACGAGGATGCGCATGCCGAAGGCCATCGACCGCTGGGCGACCAGGGTGCCGATGCGACCGAGGCCGATCACGCCGAGCGTCTTGCCGTAGAGCTCGACCCCCTCCCACTTCGACTTCTCCCACCGGCCGGCCTTGAGGGCGGCGTCGGCCTGGGGGACGTTGCGGGCCTGGCTCAGCAGCATGGCCATGGTGTGCTCGGCCGTCGACAGGGCGTTCGACCCCGGCGCGTTGGCGACCATCACGCCCCGCTTGGTGGCAGCGACCACGTCGACGTTGTCGACGCCCACGCCGGCCCGGCCCACGATGATCAGGTCCTTGCCCGCCTCCAGCACCTCGGCCGTGACCTGGGTGGCCGACCGCACGATGAGGGCGGCCGCGCCCTGGATGGCGCCGAGCAGCTCCTCCGGAGACAGCCCGAGCTGGACGTCGACCTCGTGACCTGCGTTGCGCAGGTCGTCGAGACCGGTCTCGGCGAGCTTCTCGGTGACGAGGACACGGGCCATGCCCCCCAGTCTCGCGTGTTGCTGCGGAGACCTCGTCACCAGGCCGTCGTCGGGAGCGCCAGCGAGCAGACGGCAGCCGAGCGGAGCCTGCGGAGCGAGGCCATCAGCGCTGGAGCAGCTCCGAGATGCGTTCGATGCCGCGGCCGAGGTCGTCGTCGCCGAGGGCGAACGAGAGCCGGGCGTAGCCGGGGGTGCCGAACGCCTCGCCCGGGACGATGGCCACCTTGACCTGGTCGAGGATCACGTCGGCCAGCTCGAGCGTGTCGCTGACCTTGACCCCACCGATGGTGCGGCCGAGCACGCCCTCGAAGCTCGGGTAGGCGTAGAACGCCCCCTCGGGCAGCAGGCACTCGACCCCCTCGATCTTCGAGAGCAGCTCGTGCATGTGGAGCCGGCGGCGGTCGAAGGCGGTCCGCATCTCGGCCACGGCCTCGAGCCCGCCGGCCACCGCGGCCAGGGCGGCCCGCTGGGCCACGTTCGACACGTTCGACGTCGAGTGCGACTGCAGGTTGGTGGCCGCCGCGATCACGTCGTCGGGGCCGATCATCCACCCCACCCGCCAGCCGGTCATGGCGTAGGTCTTGGCCACGCCGTTGAGCACGATGCAGGTGTCGGCCAGCTCGGGCACGAGGACGGGCATCGACGAGAAGACGTGGTCGTCGTAGGTGAGGTGCTCGTAGATCTCGTCGGTGATGACCCAGACGCCGTGCTCGACGGCCCACTCGCCGATCGCCTTGACCTCGGACGGCGAGTACACGGCACCGGACGGGTTCGACGGCGAGACGAAGATGAGCGCCTTGGTCCGGGGCGTGCGGGCCGCCTCGAGCTGGTCGACGGTGACCTTGAACCCGCTCGTCACGTCGGTCATGAGCACGACCGGGACGCCGCCGGCCAGGCGGATCGGCTCGGGGTAGGTGGTCCAGTACGGGGCCGGGAGGAGCACCTCGTCGCCCTCGTCGACGACCGTGAGGATCGACGCGTAGACGGCGTGCTTGCCACCGTTGGTGACCAGCACCTGGCCGGGACGGACCTCGAGCTCGGAGTCCCGCATCGTCTTGTCGGCGATGGCCTGGCGCAGGGCCGGGAGGCCAGCCGCCGGGGTGTAGCGGTGGTTCGTCACGTCGTGGCACGCCTCGACGGCGGCCTGGACGATGTAGTCGGGGGTCGGGAAGTCGGGCTCGCCGGCCCCGAAGCCGATGACGTCCTCGCCGGCCGCCTTGAGCGCCTTGGCCTTGGCGTCCACGGCCAAGGTGGCCGAGGGTGCGATGGCGGCAACGCGAGCGGAGATCCGTTCCATGTACGCGATAGTGGCATGGTCATGAGTGCCTCCCCCAACGACATCCGCATCCCCGCCGACCTGCTCCCGAAGGACGGCCGCTTCGGCTGCGGCCCGTCGAAGGTCCGGCCCGAGTCGGTGCAGGCCCTGGCCGACGTGGCCGGCTCGTGGATGGGCACCAGCCACCGCCAGGCGCCGGTCAAGGACGTGGTGGGCTCGGTCCGCCAGGGCCTGCGGGACCTGTTCTCGCTGCCCGACGGCCACGAGGTCGTGCTGGGCAACGGCGGCACCACGGTGTTCTGGGACGCCGCCACGTTCGGGCTGGTCGAGTCGCAGAGCCAGCACCTCGTGTTCGGGGAGTTCTCGGGCAAGTTCGCCGAGGCCGTCGACGCCGCGCCCCACCTGAAGGCGGCGCAGCGGATCGCCACCGACCCCGGCTCGCACCCGGTCGCCCAGGCCACCGCGGGCGTCGACCTCTACGCCCTGACCCACAACGAGACCTCCACCGGCGTGGCCATGCCGATCGAGCGGCCGGCCGGCACCGACGAGGGCTCGCTCGTCGCCGTCGACGCCACGTCCGGCGCTGGCGCCCTCCGGTGGCGGGCCACCGACGCCGACGTCTACTACTTCGCCCCCCAGAAGGTCTTCGCCGGCGACGGCGGCCTCTGGATCGCCGTCTGCTCCCCCGCCGCCGTCGACCGCATCGAGCGCATCTCGGCGTCGGGCCGGTGGATCCCGGCCTCGCTCGACCTGCTCACCGCGCTCGAGAACAGCCGCAAGGACCAGACCTACAACACCCCGGCGCTGGCGACGATCTTCCTGCTCGACCAGCAGCTCAAGTGGTTCAACGGCAACGGCGGCCTCGAGTGGTCGGCCGGCCGGTCGGAGCAGTCGGCGGCCACGCTCTACGGCTGGGCCGAGACGTCCGACTACGCCACCCCGTTCGTCACCGATCCGGCCATGCGGTCGGCCGTGGTCGGCACGATCGACCTCGACGACGCCGTCGACGCCCCCACCGTCTCCAACGTCCTGCGGGCCAACGGCGTGGTCGACACCGACTCGTACCGGAAGCTGGGCCGCAACCAGCTCCGCATCGGCATGTTCCCGGCCATCGATCCCGACGACGTGGCCGCCCTCACCGCCTGCATCGACTTCGTCGTCAGCCAGCTCTCCTGATGCACAACGCACTGCTCCTCGCCGGGGGCGTCGTGGCCGTCCTCGTCGCCGTGAAGCTCATCGCCTGGCTCTTCGTCCAGCGCTCGGTCGAGACGCTCGACTTCCGCGGCCCGGTCCGGGCCGTGGAGATCGCCCTCGGCGCCGGCCAGGTGACCCTGCGGGGCGACAGCCGCACCGACGCCCGGGTCCGCCGCACCATGCGTCACGGCTTGCGCAAGCCCCGCCTGTACGAGCACGTCGACGACGGCGTGCTGCGGTTGCGGGTGTCGTCGGGCATCGTGTCCTACGAGGTCGACGTGCCCCGGGGCGCTGCCGTCCACGTGCGGGGCGACACCGCCTCGGCCACCGTGATCGGGCTGACCGGCCACGTCGAGCTCGAGGCCGGCGCCGGGTCGCTCGAGGGGCGGGCTCTCGGGACCTCGGCCATGCACGCCGTCACCTCGGGCGGGAGCATCCGGCTGAGCTTCGACCGCCAGCCGGCCGAGGTCGAGGTGGCCACCGCGGGCGGCTCGGTCGACCTCACGCTGCCCTCGGGGCCCTACGACGTCGACGCCCAGACCGAGGTCGGCGAACCCCGGGTGAGCGTGCCCACCTTCCCCGGCGCCCGCTGCCGGGTGCGGGCCCGCTCCTCGGCCGGGACCGTTCGCATCCACCCGCGTTAGCGTCACTGGCATGTCCATCTACGACGTGCCCGTGAAGTCGCTCGACGGCGGCGACGCTTCCCTGAAGGACCACGAGGGCGAGGCCGTCCTCTTCGTGAACGTCGCCTCCAAGTGCGGCCTCACCCCGCAGTACGAGGGCCTCGAGCGCCTCCAGAAGAAGTACGCCGACCGCGGCTTCACCGTCATCGGCGTGCCCAGCAACCAGTTCATGGGCCAGGAGCCCGGCACCGCCGACGAGATCGCCGAGTTCTGCTCGTCGACCTACGGCGTCACCTTCCCGCTCCTGGAGAAGACCGACGTGAACGGGCCCGAGAGCCACCCGCTCTACGAGCAGCTCAAGGCCGTGCCGGACGCCGAGTCCTACACCGGCGACATCCGCTGGAACTTCGAGAAGTTCCTCGTGGCCCCGGGCGGCGGCGCCATCACCCGCTTCGCCCCCCAGACCGACCCCGAGTCGGACGACGTGGTCACCGCCATCGAGGCCGTCCTGCCCAAGTAGCCCTGCTTCTCGTCACGCTCACCGTCCCAGAGGGGCGGTGAGCGTGACCAGAACGGGCGTTCTTCGGCCCGGCAAACGGGACGCGCGCCGAGCTCTTTCCCGTGGTCGCGTCCTTGTCCTTGCCGGGGCGTTCTGCGCAGCTACCGCAGCTGGGCGACGACGGCCGCGGGGTCGTCGACGACGACCTGGAACCGCCGGGCCTTCGCCGGGATGCCCAGCACGCGGATCGGGACCTGCTCCGAGAGCGAGATCTGGACGGCGTCGCCGAGCCGGGTGTTCACGACCCAGGTGCCGGCCCACCAGTGGGCCCCGATCCCGGCCCACAGCGACGGGCGCACCACGCGCACGTCGGTGATGAGCCTCCGGGGCACCTCGGCCCGGAAGGCGGGGCCGAACCGGATCACGACCCGGTCGACCCCGACCTCCAAGAGCTTCACCCGCCCTGCCCGACGACGAGGCCGGCCCACGCCGAGAGCTCGGCGCCCAGCGCTGCAGCGTCTCGCACCTCGAGCACCAGGCGCCGGAGCTCGACCCGGAAGCCGAAGAACGATCGCATCCGGACCGGCGGCGACAGCTGCACCTCGACCACGTCCTCGCGGCGTCGGACGTGCACGACCGTCGCCCCCCACCACCAACGCGTGCCCAGGCGCGAGATCAGCGGCGCCGGGCCGACCCGGACACCGCTGATCCCGTCACGCTTGACCTCGACCTCGGTGCGCAGACCGAGGTGGACCGTCACCGACGCATCGGTGAAGTCGAGCTTCACTCGCCGCCCGAGGCGTCCTGGACGCGCTGCTTGCCCTGGGAGATCCACGGCATCATCTGCCGGAGCTTGGCCCCGACCTTCTCGATCTGGTGCTCCTCGCCCTGCTTGCGGAGCTCGTCGAACTTCTTGTGGCCCGAGCGCCACTCGGTGATCCACTCCTTGGCGAAGGAGCCGTCCTGGATCTCGCCCAGGATCTTCTTCATCTCGGCCTTGGTGTCGGCCGTGACGATGCGGGGGCCGCGGGTCACGTCGCCGTACTCGGCGGTGTGGGAGATCGAGTAGCGCATGCCACCGATGCCCTGCTCGTACATGAGGTCGACGATGAGCTTCAGCTCGTGGAGGCACTCGAAGTAGGCGGACTCGGGCTGGTAGCCGGCCTCGACCAGCGTCTCGAACCCGGCCTGCACGAGGGCGGTGACGCCGCCGCAGAGGACGACCTGCTCGCCGAAGAGATCGGTCTCGGTCTCCTCCTCGAACGTGGT
Source organism: Actinomycetes bacterium (assembly GCA_025464025.1). Next base: position 6,362 of record JAODBP010000161.1, read on the forward strand.
GGTGAGCACGCCGGCCCGGCTGCCACCGATGGCGTCGGCGTAGGACAGGGCCAGGTCGAAGGCCTTGCCGGTGGCGTCCTGGTGCACGGCGATGAGGCACGGCACGCCGCCACCCTCGGTGTAGGTGCGGCGCACGAGGTGGCCCGGACCCTTGGGGGCCACGAGGGCGACGTCGATGCCCTCCGGCGGCTTGATCTCGTCGAAGCGCACGGAGAAGCCGTGGGACACGAACAGGGCGTCGCCCGGGTTCAGGTTGGGGGCGATCTCGGCGTCGTACACCGGGCCGTGCTCGGTGTCGGGCAGGAGGATCATCACCAGGTCGGCCTCGGCCGTGGCCGCCGCAACCGACAGCACCTTGAGCCCGGCCTCCTCGGCCTTCTTCACCGACGACGAGCCCTCGCGGAGGCCGACGCGCACGTCGACGCCCGACTCCTTCAGGTTCAGCGCGTGGGCATGGCCCTGGGAGCCGTAGCCGATGATGGCCACCTTGCGGCCGGCGATGAGCGCCCGGTCCGCATCCTTCTCGTACAGCACGTTGGCAGCCATCAGCTGACCTTTCCTCTCACGGCACGCAGGCGGGGTGCCTGGCGCTCCAGCTTCGGCAGCGCGACCCGGCCGGTCCGCTGCAGCTCCACGATTCCATACGGTCGGAGCAGTTCCTCAAAGTCGTCGATCTTGGCCGGGTGGCCGTCGAGCGACACGGTGATCTCGTCGGGGCCGACGGCGAGGATCTTGCCCTCGAAGATCTGCACCAGCTCGAGGATCTGACCCCGCAGCTCGGCCGACGCCTTGACCGTGGCCAGGACCAGCTCGCGCTCGACCGCCTCGGCCGGGTGCAGCTCGCTGATCTTCACCACGTGGATGAGCTTGAACAGCTGCTTGGTGATCTGCTCGACCGAGTTGGACTCGACGTCGACCACGATGGTGATGCGGCTGAACCGCTCGTCGTCGGTGGGGGCCACGGCCAGGCTGAAGATGTTGAAGCCCCGGCGGGCGAACAGGCTCGACACCCGGGCCAGCACGCCGGCCTTGTTCTCCACCAGGACGCTGAGCGTGTGGTGGCGGTACTCATCCGTCACTGGATGGCCTTTCCGTGGTGTCCGTCCTGGAACGGCGGGACGAGCAGCTCGTCGTTGCTGGCCCCGGCCGGGACCATCGGGAACACCTTCTCGTTGGAGTCGGTGCGGAACTCGACCACGACCGGGCGGTCGTCGATCTCGTTGGCCTTGTCGATGGTGGGCTGGACCTCCTCGGGCGACTCGACGCGGAAGGCGACGCAGCCCATGGCCTCGGCCCACTTGACGTAGTCGGGCGTGTCCGGGGACAGGTAGACCTCGGAGTAGCGCTCGTCGTAGAACATCTCCTGCCACTGGCGAACCATGCCCAGGTAGGAGTTGTTGAGGATGGCGACCTTGACCGGGATCCGCTCGAGCGACGCCGTGGTCAGCTCCTGGGCCGTCATCTGGAAGCACCCGTCGCCGTCGACGGCCCAGACCATCTTGTCGGGGCGGC
>JAODBP010000182.1 GCA_025464025.1 Actinomycetes bacterium
CGGCTCCGGCGCCGTGGTCGTCATGGACGACTCGGTCTGCATGGTGCGGGCGGCCTGGAACCTCGTGCGCTTCTACAGCCACGAGTCGTGCGGGCAGTGCACCCCGTGCCGCGAGGGCGGCAACTGGCTGGAGAAGATCATGTGGCGCATCGAGAACGGCACCGGCCGCATGGAGGACCTCGACCTCCTCCTCGACGTCGGCCAGACCATCTCGCCCGGGAACTTCCCCCACGCCAGCAACAAGGCCACCGGCCTCGAGGCCACGCCGTGGCCGTACCGGATGACGACGATCTGCTTCGTCGGCCCGTCGGCCGTGGTGCCGATGCACTCGACCCTCACCCGCTTCCGCGACGAGTTCGTGGCCCACATCGAGCAGGGCTGCTGCCCCACGAAGGTGCACGCATGACCGACACCGCGCCGGCGAAGACGACGCTGACGATCACGGTCGACGGCAAGCCCGTCGAGGCCAACCCGGGCGAGCTGCTCATCGCGGCGGCCGAGCGGGGCGGCACCTACATCCCGCGCTTCTGCTACCACCCGCGCATGCGGCCGGTCGGCATGTGCCGCATGTGCCTCGTCGAGGTCGTCGGGCCCCGCGGCCCGCAGCTCCAGCCCTCGTGCATGGTGCCGGTGGCCGACGGGATGGAGGTCATCACCGACTCGGAGTCGGTCAAGAAGGCCCAAGACGGCATGCTCGAGCTGCTGCTCGTGAACCACCCGCTCGACTGCCCGGTCTGCGACAAGGGCGGCGAGTGCCCGCTCCAGGACCAGACGCTCGCGTTCGGCCCGGGCGAGAGCCGCTTCGTCGAGGAGAAGCGCCACTGGGAGAAGCCGATCGAGCTCTCCTCGCTGGTCGCCCTCGACCGCGAGCGCTGCATCCAGTGCGACCGCTGCACCCGCTTCGCCGACGAGGTGGCCGGCGACCCGCTCATCGAGTTCATGGGCCGCGGCGCCCACACCGAGGTCAACACGTTCCCGGACGACCCGTTCGCCTCGTACTTCAGCGGCAACACCGTGCAGCTCTGCCCGGTGGGCGCCCTGACGGCCAAGCCGTACCGCTTCAAGGCCCGCCCGTGGGACCTCGACCAGGTCGAGTCGACCTGCACGTCGTGCTCGGTCGGCTGCCGCGTCGCCGTCCAGTCGTCGAGCGACCGCATCGTGCGCAAGCTCGGCGTCGACGTCGACCCGGTCAACCAGGGCTGGATGTGCGACAAGGGCCGGTTCGACTTCGAGGGCGCCAACAGCGGCGACCGCCTCGGCGAGCCGCTCGTCCGCAAGGGCGACGCCCTCGTGCCGGCGAGCTGGGGCGAGGCCCTGACCAAGGCGGCCGAGGCGCTGGCCGGGGCCAAGGAGCGCCACGGCGCCGGTTCGATCGCCGTGCTCGGCGGTTCCCGCCTCACCAACGAGGACGCCTACGCCTGGTCGAAGCTGGCCCGCACCGTGCTCGGCACCGACCACGTCGACGCCCAGCTCGGCGACGGCCTGCCGGCCGAGGTCGTGCTCGGCCTGCCCAAGGCCACCATCGACGACGCCTGCTCGGCCGACGTCGTGGTGCTCCTGAGCGGCGACATCAAGGAGGAGCTGCCGGTCCTCTACCTCCGGCTCCGGGGCGCGACGATCGACAAGGGCGTGAAGGTCCTCGAGGTCGGCCCGGTCTCCACCGGCATGACCCGCTACGCCGCGGCGTCGATCCGGGCCGTGCCCGGCGACCTCGCCTCGGCCCTCGCCGACCCGCAGGCCAAGGCCCTGCTCGACGGCGCGGCCAAGGTCGTCTGCATCCTCGGTCGCCCGTCGGTGGCCGAGTCGGCCGACGGCGTGGTCGACGCGGCCGCCGCCCTGCTGGCCGCCGTACCCGGCGCCACGTTCCTCTCCGGCCTCTCGCGGGCCAACGTCCACGGTGCCCTCGACATGGGCCTGGCCCCCGGCATGCTGCCTGGACGGGTCTCGCTGGCCGACGGCCGCGAGTGGGTCGGCGCCACCTGGGGCGACCTCCCGGCCGAGGCCGGGCTCGACGCCCACGGCATCCTCACCGCTGCCGCCGAGGGGAAGCTCCAGGGCCTCGTGCTGCTGGGCGCCGATCCGCTGGCCAACTTCCCCGACCGCGACCTGGCCCGCCGGGCCCTGGCCGGGGCCGGCACGGTCATCGCCATCGACGGCTTCCTCACCGCCTCGTCGCGGCAGGCCGACGTGGTGCTGCCCGCCGCCATCGCCGGCGAGAAGGCCGGCTCCACCACCAACATCGAGGGTCGGGTCAGCCGGCTCAACCAGAAGGTCACGCCGCCCGGCACGGCCCGCTCGGACTGGATGATCGCCGTCGAGCTGTCGGTGCGCCTCGGTGCCGACCTCGGCTTCGAGTCGGTCGCCCAGATCACCGACGAGATCGCCGCCGTGGCGCCGGCCTACGCCGGCATCGACTCGGCCGCCCTGGCCTCGAGGGCCGGCTTCGACGGCCTGCTGGCCGGCGAGGCCACCGACGGCGAGCGCCACGCCCCGCCCAGCATGGGTGGCGCCGAGTCGCCCGAGATCATCGCCGCCGACGCCCAGGGCGACACCCAGAGCGGCACGAACATCGCGCCCGAGCACCCCGACCCCTCGCAGGGCTCGGCGCCCCACGGCGACGAGTCGAGCGACGCCGAGGCCGCCTCGATCCTGGCCGGCGGCGAGGGTGACGACGTCGAGGGTGCGGAGCAGGCCGCCGAGGTCGACGAGCCGGTGGCCGCCGCGCCGAACCGGCCCGAGCTCCTCCGGTCGACCCCGACCGCCACCGGCCGGGCCGTCCCGCCCGTCGACGGCTACTCGCTGCGGCTGGTCGCCGTCCGCAAGCTCTACGGCGACAGCACGCTGGTGCAGCACTCGCCGTCGCTGGCCCCGCTGGCCACCGGCACCACGGTGCACGTGAACCCGGCCGACCTCGAGCGCCTCGGCGTCACCGCCGGCGACCAGGTCCGGGTCACCAGCAGCCGCACCGCTCTCACGCTGCCCACCGCGGCCGACACCGGCGTGCCCCGCGGCGTGGCCGAGCTGGCCTTCGACCAGCCCGGTCCCGGCGCGGCCGACCTGATCGACGCCTCGGCGCCCGTCACCGACGTCCGGCTGGAGACCATCTGATGTTCGCCATCGGAGACCCGCTCTTCAACCACGGGATGGACGGCGGCGTGATCATCGCCGCCCTCTTGAAGTCGGTGCTCGGCTTCCTGTTCGTGCTCATCGGCGTGATCTTCATGATCTGGTTCGAGCGCAAGCTCATCGCCGACTTCCAGAACCGCATCGGCCCCAACCGGGCCGGGCCCTGGGGCCTGCTCCAGACGCTGGCCGACGGCATCAAGCTGATCTTCAAGGAGGATCTGCGGCCCGACGTCGCCGACCCCCTGGTCTTCCGCCTGGCCCCCTACCTCTCGGTGGTGCCGGCGTTCCTCACGTTCACGATCGTGCCCATCGGCGGCATCTTCAAGGACGGCCACCAGGGCACGATCGGCATCTTCGGCCACCAGACGTTCCTCCAGGTGGCCGACCCGCCCATCGGCGTGCTGTTCCTCCTGGCCATGTCGTCGATCGGCATCTACGGCGCCATGCTCGCCGGCTGGGCCTCGGGCTCGAAGTACCCGCTGCTCGGCTCGGTCCGGGCCTCGGCGTCGATGATCTCCTACGAGGCGGCCCTCGGCCTCTCGGTCGTGACGGTCATCCTGATGTCGGGCTCGCTCACCACCCACGACATCGTGGCCACCCAGGCCAGCGGCCAGATCTGGGACTGGAACATCATCGCCACGGCGTTCGTGCCGTTCGCCATCTTCTGCATCGCGGCGACGGCCGAGCTCAACCGGCCGCCCTTCGACTTCGCCGAGGCCGAGCAGGAGCTGGTCGGCGGCTTCCACACCGAGTACTCCTCGATGCGGTTCGGCATGTTCTACCTGGCCGAGTTCATGAACACGATCACGATGTCGGCGATCATCGTGACGCTGTTCCTCGGCGGCCCGGCCGG
>JAODBP010000196.1 GCA_025464025.1 Actinomycetes bacterium
GCGCCGGGTTGGCCTGGCTGGGCGAGCGCGACCGACCCGTCGACCTCGTGCTCCACGAGGCCGACACCGCCCTCTACCGGGCCAAGGACGGCGGTCGCAACCGGGTCGAGGTCGTTCCGCCAGCGTAAGGAGCGGGCTAGAGACCGCGACGGTCGGGTCGTCGGCGCTGTCTCACGGTTGGAAAGACGAAGGACGCAACTAGGAGCGGCCGGAGCGGAGGCAGGTCTCGCGGGTTGGCGGTCCGCCATGTGGCACCCGGCCCCGTCGGCCCACGTTCTTTGTGTCCTTCGCCGTCGTGGCGACGGTAGAGGACACAAAGAACGCCGCTGCTTCGGCGAGGGCGCCATGTTCGCCGCACGGCGTGGCGACGCAGGGCAGCAGTTGCACGCAACGTGTGATCCCACCGGTCGCACAGGGTTCTTTGTCGGATCACCCGTTGCCACGGCGGAAGATCCGACAAAGAACGGGCGGCGCACAGGAGTCCGCCCCCTTGGTTGCGTCCTCTCGGCACTGCTTCTTCTTCAGAACGGCTCGACCGGCAGGGGCTCGGGCCCGGCGACCACCGGCGGGGCCAGCAGCTCCCGGCCCAGCACGAGGGCGATGGCCAGGCACAGCGCCATCAGGGCCGCCGTCCCGCTGAAGAGCACGAAGGCGCCGGCGTGCTCGTAGACCGCACCGGCGCCCAGCCCGACGATGCCCGCGGTGGCCAGGCCGGTCGCCCCGAGCAGGCCCTGGGCCGCGGCGAGGCGGTGCCGCGGCGCGGCGATGGCGACGGCGACCTGGTTGCCCGGCATGGTGAACGAGTCGGCCATGGCGTGGACGAGCGACACCACCAGCAGCACCCACAGGACGTCGAAGGCGCCGTAGGAGAACGTGCACAGGGTGGCCAGCGAGATGCTCAGCGCCACCGTCCGCAACGGCCCTCGCCGCTGGGCCAGCCGGCCGCCGATCGGGGCGAGGAAGATCATCGGCACGGTGAACAGCGAGAGGGTCAGGCCGATGAGCCACGTCTCGGCACCGTGGTCGCGGAGCAGGACCGACCACACCGACTCGAAGACGCCGATCGTCACGTAGAACGCGATCGACGCGACGAGGGTGGCGAGGATCGAGCGGTTCCGGAGCAGACCGGTGTCGACGGCATCGACGGGGACGTCGGCCTCGGCCCGGAGGTCGAGGTTGGCCGTCTGCACGAGGAGCGCCACGAACAGGAGGCCGAAGACGAGGAACGGCGTGCGCAGGCCACCTGCCTCGGCCAGCACGGCGGCGAGCGTCGGACCGAGCACGAAGCCGGTGAGGTCCCACGACATCTGGACCCCGAGGTTGGCGCCGACCTTGTCCGGCTCCCGGAGGATCACCAGCCGGCGGAGGGCGGGGCCGGCCATCCCGCTCCCGAGGCCCAGGAGCACGCGGCCGGCGATGAACGCCCACAGCTGGGTGGCGAGGGCGCAGCTCAACATGGCGATCGCGGCGAACAGCAGGCCACCCCGCACCATCGTCGCCGTGTGCCCGCGGTCGGCCTGCCGGGCGAGCACGACCTGGGCCAGGAAGCCGGCGAAGAAGCCGGCGCCGGTGATGATCCCGAGCTGGGCCTCGGTGAAGCCGTAGGTGTCGCGCAGGTCGGCGAGCAGGGTGTAGATCGAGCCGTACCCGAGCGAGAGCGCGCCGGTGAGGAGGAAGTAGCGGCGCACGGCGCCGATCATGCTCGATCGGACGCGCCCCGCGAAGTGGGTTCACATTTTCAACTCACCGTGTAGGGTCCCCCGGGTGGAGGAGGGGAACCCGAGCTGCTCGATCGCCGGCACGTTGGAGGCGATCGGTGACCGCTGGACGATGCTCATCCTGCGCGACGCCTTTCGCGGGGTGCGGCGCTTCGACGAGTTCCAGCGCGACCTCGGGTGCGCGCGGAACCTCCTCACCGACCGCCTCACGAAGCTGGTGGGCCACGGGATCCTGGAGAAGCAGCTCTACCAGGCCCACCCGCCCCGGTACGAGTACCGCCTCACGCCGCGAGGCGTCGACCTCTCCCCCGCCCTCGTCGCCCTGATGCGCTGGGGCGACAAGTGGCTCGCCGACGGTGAGCCACCGGTGAGCCTCATCCACGACCGGTGCGGCAACCCGCTCGACCAGGCCTTCGTGTGCTGGACCTGCGACCAGACGATCACCCCCCTCCAGATCAAGAGCGACAAGAGGACCGCATGACCGACCTGCTTTCTGCTCCGCTCGCCGATCTGCTGACCGCGGCGGCGGCCGTGCGGGACGAGCGCCACGGGACCCGCGTCACGTGGTCGCCCAAGGTGTTCATCCCGCTGACGATGCTGTGCCGCGACAAGTGCGGCTACTGCACGTTCGCCCAGCCGCCGGCCCGGCTCGAGTCGCCGTACCTCACGCCCGAGCAGGTGCTGGCGATCGCCACGGCCGGCGCCGAGGCTGGCGTGAAGGAGGCGCTCTTCACGCTGGGCGAGCGCCCCGAGCTGCGCTACCCGGTGGCTCAGGACTGGCTGCGCGAGCACGGCTACGAGACGACGGTCGACTACCTCGTCGCCATGTGCGAGCTCGTCCTCACCGAGACCGGGCTGCTCCCCCACGCCAACGCCGGCGCCCTCCACGCCGAGGAGCTCGAGCGGCTGCGGGCCGTCTCCGCCTCGCAGGGGATGATGCTCGAGTCGCTCAACGACCGGCTCGACGCCCACCGCGGCTCGCCCGACAAGACCGCGGCCCGCCGGCTCGTCACGCTCGAGGCCGCCGGTGAGCTGGCCATCCCGTTCACGACGGGGATCCTCGTCGGCATCGGCGAGTCCCGGCAGGACCGGCTCGACGCCTTGGAGGCCATCGCCGAGTCGCACGGCCGCCACGGCCACGTGCAGGAGGTGATCGTCCAGAACTTCCTCCCCAAGGAGGGGACGGCGATGCACAACCAGCCGGCGTGCCCCGAGGACGAGTACCTGTGGTCGATCGCCGTCGCCCGCCTGGTGCTGCCGCCCGAGATCCACCTCCAGGCCCCGCCGAACCTCAGCGAGGACTTCGGCCAGCTCCTCGCCGCCGGCATCGACGACTGGGGCGGCGTCTCCCCCGTCACGCCCGACCACGTGAACCCCGAGCGCCCGTGGCCGGCCGTCGACCGGCTGCGCGAGGTGACCGAGGCCCACGGCTTCGAGCTGGCGCCCCGGCTCACGATCTACCCCGAGTGGGCGACCACCCCCGAGCGCTGGCTCGACCCGAAGCTGCGGTTCCCGGTGCAGGACGTGAGCGATGCCGAGGGCCTCGCCCGCGACCACACCTGGTGCCCGGGTGGGCATGACGACCCGCCCACCCTGCTGCCCGGCACCGCCACGGCCCGGGGCGCCGTCCAGGAGGTGCTCGACGGTGTCCTCCTCGGCCAGGAGGTCGGCGAGGACGAGATCGTCACGCTGTTCTCGGCCCGGGGCCGGGAGGTCGCCGCCGTGGCCGAGGTGGCCGACGAGCTGCGCCGCCAGATCGTGGGCGACGCCATCACGTGGGTGTCGAACCGCAACATCAACTACACCAACGTCTGCACGTTCAAGTGCAAGTTCTGCGCCTTCTCCAAGGGCCCGATGTCGGAGAACCTCCGGGGCAAGCCCTACCTGCTCACGCTCGAGGACATCCAGGGCCGAGTGCTCGAGGCCGTCGAGCTGGGCGCGACCGAGGTGTGCCTCCAGGGCGGCATCCACCCGAGCTTCGACGGCGACTACTACATCGACGTGGCCCAGGCCGTGTCGGACGTGGCGCCCCAGATCCACATCCACGGCTTCACCGCCCTGGAGGTCACCGAGGGCGCCAAGCGCCTCGGTGAGCCCCTGGCCGACTACCTGAAGCGGCTCATGGCCGTCGGGCTCAAGACGCTCCCCGGCACCGCGGCCGAGATCCTCGACGACGAGGTGCGGAAGGTGCTCTGCGCCGACAAGGTCAACACCGAGGAGTGGCTGGAGGCGCACCGCGTCGCCCACTCGGTCGGCCTCCGCTCGAACGTCACGATCATGTTCGGCTCGATCGAGCACCCTCGCTCCTGGGCCAAGCACATGATCGTGACTCGCGACCTCCAGAAGGAGACCGGCGGCTTCACCGAGTTCGTGCCGCTGCCGTTCGTGCACATGGAGGCGCCGATCTACCACCGGCGCATGAGCCGGCGGGGCCCGACGTTCCGCGAGGCGATGCTGATGCACGCCGTCGGCCGCATCGCCTACCGGGGCACGATCGACAACGTGCAGGCCTCGTGGGTGAAGCTCGGCCTCGACGGCGTGCGCCAGGCCCTGCAGGCCGGGTGCAACGACCTCGGTGGCACGCTCATCAACGAGAACATCTCGCGGGCCGCCGGTGCCAGCCACGGCCAGCACATGCGGGGCGAGGACTTCGCCGACCTGGTCGCCGCCACCGGTCGGCCCCTAGAGCAGCGGACCACCCTGTACGGCCGCGTAGCGTCTGTGGGGTGAGCCCCCGCCAGCGCTACAGCACCGGTGACGACAAGCTCGACGCCGAGATCAACAAGCTGCTGGACGACGCCGGGGCGACCGAGGACCGCGACCAGCTCTTCGAGATCCTCGTGTCCGGCGTGGCCCTGGCTGGGGACCACACCGACCGGCTCGACCTGAAGATCACCAACGCCGCCCTCCAGGAGATGCGCGGCGCGTTCAACATGTTCGCCCCGTACCGCGACGTGCCCAAGGTGACGATCTTCGGCTCGGCCCGCACCAAGCCGACCGACCCGCTCTACGCCCAGACGGTCGAGGTGGCGAAGCAGTTCGCCCAGCGGGAGTGGATGATCGTCACCGGGGCCGGCCCGGGGATCATGCAGGCCGGCATGGAGGGCGCCGGCCCCGAGATGTCGATCGGCGTGCTCATCCGCCTCCCGTTCGAGGCCGGGGCCAACGACATCATCGCCGGCGACCCGAAGCTCACCGAGATGAAGTACTTCTTCACCCGGAAGCTCATGCTCATGAAGGAGTCGGCCGCCTTCATCGCCCTGCCCGGCGGGTTCGGGACGCTCGACGAGACCTTCGAGCTCCTCACCCTGGTCCAGACGGGCAAGGCGGTGCCCACGCCGATCGTGCTGCTCGACACCCCGGGCGGCAACTACTGGCAGGGGCTCGACGCCTGGATCCAGGACGAGGTCGCCCGCAACGGCTGGATCTCCGCCGGCGACGACTCGCTCTACTGCATCACCGACTCGGTCGACGAGGCGCTCCACGAGGTCGAGGAGTTCTACCGGAACTACCACTCGCTCCGGTACGTGGGCGACCGGCTGGTGATCCGCCTGCACGCCGAGCCCACGGCCGACGAGCTCGCCATGCTCACCGAGAAGTACCAGGCCATCCTCAAGGGCGGCGCCATCGAGGCGGCCCGGCCGTTCCCGCCCGAGGTCAGCTCGAACGACCACGTCGAGCTGCCCCGCATCGCCATGCAGTTCGACCGCCGCAGCTTCGGCCCGCTGCGCCGCCTGATCGACGACCTCAACGACGTGGCCTCGGCCCCGGCCCCGGGCGCCAAGCCCCCGACGGTCCGGGAGGAAGCCGCCTCCGTCCGCGAGCGCGACGAGCAGGAAGACGCGGACTGACCGGTTCTCGGGCCCAGACCGTGCGGATTCCGCACGGTCTGGGCCCGAGAACGAGATCAGCCGATGGCGATGGGGTTGAGGGGCGAGCCGGAGGCGCCCGTCACCAGCATGGGGGCGGCGACGAAGAGGGCCTCGTGGCAGCCGTCGGCCGCCATCTTCGACAGGACCAGGTGCTCGATGAGGGTGACGCCCCGCTTGACGAGCAGCTCGATGTGGACGGCCAGGAACTCGTTGTTGTCGAACGGGATGCACTCGATCGCCGCGTTGTCGGCGCCGACGGCGCAGACGTCGTGATCGTCGAAGAACGGCACGGTCGTCCGGCCCAGGCCGGGCTGGGCGAACGGGGCCGGCTCGCCCTGGCCGAGCGAGGCGAACAGGTCGAGCCACCCGGTGCGCACCAGCACGATGTCGCCCTTGCGGATCTCGACGCCCTGGGCGGCCCGGACGGCCTCGAGGTCGTCGCCCGTGATGTTGGTGCCGGGCTCGAGCCAGTCGACGCCCTGGTGCCCGGCGACGTCGAGCAGCACGGCCCGAGCCACGAAGCCACCGGTCTTCTCGATGCCGCAGTGGGCGGCGCCGGCCGACGCCGTGAACGTCTTGGCGTCGAAGCCGTTGTAGATCTTCCCGTCGGCGAACACGTGCGACAGGGCATCCATGTGGGTGCCGTTGTGGGCCGGGATGACGAGGGTGTCCTCGTTGGCGCCGAGGTCGTCGGGGGCGCCGTAGTCGGCGAACGCGCCCATCTCGCCGGCGCCGGTGAGCGTGAGCCGCTGGGGCGCACCCCGGTACTCGAACACCGGGACCCCGTAGCGCTGCACCGGCAGGCCGAGGTTGTAGACCACGCCGGTCTTCGGCGTCTGGGTGGCGGCCAGCACCACCTCGGGCGTGAGGAGGTTGAGCGCTCCGCGCTCGTCGTCGGCCCCCCATCGCTGGGCGACGGGTCGGGCAGCGGTGTCGGTCATGGGTCCCCCAAGATCAGTCGTGGTCGTCGGCCTCGTCGAGGATGTGGGCCGCCTTGATGACCGCCCGTCGTGCCCTCGCCAGCCGCTTCTCGTCGACCGGCAGCTCGGTGCCGCCAGCGTCGATCGATTCTCGCAGGCGGACGATCGCCAGGTCGGCCAGCTCCTCGGCGATGGCCTCGAGCCGGCCCCGGATGTCCTCGAACTCGCCTGCCATGAAGCGAACCTAGCGTTGGGCCCATGCGCCTCGCCCCCTACGTCGACGCCGAGCGGGACCGGATCACGGCGACGCTCTTCGACTGGCTCCGGATCCCCTCGATCTCGGCCCACCCCGACCACGCCGGCGACGTGCGGGCTTCGGCCGAGCTGTGTGCCCGGCTCCTGACCGAGGCCGGCATGGAGCACGTGCAGCTCCTCGAGACGCCGGGCCACCCGGCCGTCTACGCCGACTGGCTCCACGCCGGGCCCGACGCCCCGACCGCCCTCGTCTACGGCCACCACGACGTCCAGCCGGCCGACCCGCTCGAGCTCTGGACCAGCCCGCCGTTCGAGCCGACCATCGTCGACGGCGAGTGCCTCGCCCGGGGTGCCATCGACGACAAGGGCCAGGTGCTCTACGAGATCGAGGCGGTGCGGGGCCTGCTCCAGGCCGAGGGTGCCCTGCCGGTGAACGTGAAGTTCCTCGTCGAAGGCGAGGAGGAGGTCGGCTCCCCCAACTTCGAGGCCCTGCTCCGGGAGAAGGCCGAGCTGCTCGGGTGCGACGTCGTCGTGGTCTCCGACACCGGCATGTGGGCGCCCGACGTGCCGTCGACCTGCGTGGGCATGCGCGGCCTCGTGGCCTTCGACGTCCACGTGCGCACGGCCACCGGCGACCTCCACTCCGGCATGTTCGGGGGCGCCGTCCCCAACCCGGTGCACCTGCTGGCCAAGGTCGTCGCAGACCTCCACGACGACGACGGCCGGGTGACGATCCCCGGCTTCTACGACCGGGTGCGCCCGCTCACCGAGTCGGAGGAGGCCAGCCTGGCCGCCCTCCCCTTCGACGAGGCGGCGTGGATGGTCAACGCCGGCGTGCGGCGCCTCGACGGCGAGGTCGGGCAGTCGACCCTCGCCCGCATCGGCTACCGGCCGACCTGTGAGGTGGTGGGCTTCGGCGCCGGCTACACCGGCGACGGCATGAAGACGATCGTGCCGGCCGAGGGCGGGTGCAAGATCACGTTCCGACTGGTGGCCGACCAGGACCCCGACGAGGTCACGGCCGCCTTCCGCGCCTGGCTCGACGAGCGCATCCCCGCCGGCGTCGAGCTGACCGTGACGCCCGAGGGCGGTGTCGCCCCGGCCCTCACCCCGGTCGACCACCCCGCCGTCGCCGCCCTCTGCCGGGCCATCGAGACGGTGTGGGGCACGGCCCCGCTCTTCACCAGAGAGGGCGGCAGCGGCCCGGAGGAGGCGCTCGGCCGGGTGCTCGACGCGCCGGTGCTCTTCCTCGGCGTCGGCCTCCCGGGCGACCGGCTGCACGCCCCGAACGAGCGCATGGTCATGGACCAGTTCTGGAAGGGGCTGCTGGCCGCCGGCGAGCTCTGGCACGAGCTGGCGGCCACCACCTAGAGGCGAGACGCCCGCTTCGCCTCGTACATGGCCCGGTCGGCCCGGCGGAGGAGGCTGTCGACGTGGTCGCGCGAGCCGGCGACGACGGCGCCGCACGAGGCCCCGACCTGCACGGACACGCCCTGCACCTGGATGGGGCGCTCGACGGCGGCCCGCAGCCGCACCGCCAGGTCGTCCACCGCGGCCGTCGCCTCGCCCTGCACGACGACCACGAACTCGTCGCCGCCGAGCCGGGACACGGCGTCCTCGGTCCGCACCGTGGCGCGGATCCGTCGAGCGACCTCGGCGAGGACGACATCGCCGGCGGTGTGGCCCAGCTCGTCGTTCACCGACTTGAAGCCGTCGAGGTCGAGGAACACCAGGGCGACGTCGTCGTCGCTGGCCAGGGCGGCCCGCAGCTCCTCCTGGAGCGCCGGTCGGTTGAAGAGCCCGGTCAGGGTGTCGGTGTAGGCCAGCCGCGCCATGCGGGCCCGCTCCTCGTCGAGCCGGTGCACGAGGCCGCCGGTGACCGCCCCCACGATGCCGATGGTGAAGAACCGCATCGTGAGGTGCTCGAACTGGCCGATGACGTCCCAGCCCCACGCCGCGGCCATCGCGCCGGCACCGAACCCGCCGACGATCCCGCCGTACCGACCCCAGCGGAGCGCGGCCTCGAGGGCCAGGAAGACCACGATCAGGAACACGGGGTCGGCCGGGTCGTGGAGGTTGTTCGCCAGCACGAGGGCGCAGACCACCGTGTCCGCGACCATCCCCACCACGCCGACCCGCCGGTGGAACCGATCGGCGTCGCGGGCCAGCATCCACCGCGTCGCCAGGAAGTCGAGGGCCAGCAGGCCGGCCACGCCCCAGGTGAGCGCGAAGCTGTCCCCCGAGGCGATGGCGGACTGGACGACGCTGAGCGCCAGGGCCCAGCCCCGGAGCCGGGAGATCAGCAGCTCGCGGTCGATCCGGCTCCGGAGGACGGCCTGGTAGCCGGCCTCGCCCGTCGACCGAGCGGCTGGAGCGGCCGAACGTCGCTCCCCGCCGCCTCGCACGTCCTTGCCATCGGCACGACCGGTCCCCGACTCCACCGCCGTCCCCCGAGTTGTCGCACAGTTGTGGGGCCCGACTCCCCTACGCTCTGCACTCCCATGCCCAAGGCCGACGCCCCCATCGACCGCCACGAGTGGCTCTCGTTCGAGGACCCCGACGAGGACCGCACCTGGCTCTTCGACCTCACCTTCCTCCTGAGCCGGTGGACGTGCATCTTCGGGCGCGGTTGCCAGGGCGTGCTCACCGAGCCGGCGCCCGAGCTGGTGCAGGGCTGCTGCTCCTACGGGGCCCACTTCACCGACGACGCCGACAAGGACCGCACGGTCGAGGTGGCCAAGACCCTCACGTCCGAGCAGTGGCAGTTCGCCAAGGTCGGCCGCAAGAAGGGCGTCGTCCAGCAGCAGGACGGTGCCTGGACCACCCTCCTCGTCGACGATGCCTGCGTCTTCCTCAACCGGCCCGGCTTCCCGGCCGGCGCCGGGTGCGCCCTCCACGTGGCCGCGGTGGACCGAGGGCTCCGCCACCTCGACCTCAAGCCCGAGGTGTGCTGGCAGCTCCCCCTGCGCCGGATCGACAGCACCGACGACATCGGCCACGTCACGACCACCCTCCGGGAGTGGAAGCGACGGGACTGGAGCGAAGGGGGCTTCGAGTTCGCCTGGTGGTGCACCGACTCCCACGAGGCCTTCGTCGGCGACCGCACCGTGCTCTCGTCGATGGCCGACGAGATCGTCGAGATGATCGGGCAGAAGGCCTACGACCTCCTGCTGACCGCAGTGGCCGAGCGGGTCGCCTCGCCCCTGCCCCACCCCGCCGCGGTGCCGGTCAAGCTCAGGAAGAAGTAGCCGCTACTGGCGAAAGGCCTGGAGGGCGGGCCACAGGCCGGGCCCGGTGGTCTTCCAGTCGTAGAGCGAGCCGCCGATGGCCCGGCGCTCGGCCGCGGCCCGCAGCATGGCGGCGACGTCGGTCGGCGACGTGGCATCCGCGATGCCACCGATGGCGTGCACCGGCACGTCGGGCCGGCCGAGTCGAGCCCGCATGCGGTCGATGTTCTCGGCCGTGTACCGGTAGGCGTCGCGGTAGCCCGACTCCGGCTTGCGGTCCGACTGGTAGTTCATCGGCAGCCACACGTCGTAGAGCGGGGCCAGCGCCGGCCATGGGAAGGCGGGCCACAGCTTCGGGTTGATCACGTCCGTGACGACGGGCGGGTAGGGGATGGCGCCGAGGGCCACGTCGGGCAGGACCCGGCGGAGGTTCGTGCTGATCTCGACGAGGCGCCGGTTCCGCTCGGCCACGTCCGGGAACTTGAGCGACTCGATGTCGACGGCCAGCGCGTCCACGCCCGGGATCCTCGTCGCCGCCATCAGGCGGGCCATGTCGGCCTGGGGGTCGACGAAGGTCGGCAGGTACCAGGCCACCACGGCCATGCCCTTGGCCTTGGCCCGCTCGATCATCGGCAGGAGCCGCTCGGGCTCGAGGACGTCGGTCGGCGCGTCCCACTTCGACGTCTGCACGTAGAGGGTCTGGACCCCGGCGGCGGCCATCCGGTCGATGTCGGCCAGACCCACCTGCTCGGTGCCCCGGTTGAACGTCATGCTCCAGTCGTAGACGTCGATCCAGGTGCCCAGGCCCTGGTACGGCGCCAGGGACCGTGCCTCGGCCGCCTTGAAGGTGGTCGGCGGGGCTGGCGGTGCCGTGCTCGTGGTCGTCGTCGGGGCGACCGTCGTGGGCGGCACCGTCGTGGGTGGGAGGGTCGTCGGGACCGGCACCGTGGTGGTCGGCGCGGCGTCGGCGATCTCCTGCATCGGGCCGATCGGGGTGGTCGCGTGCTTCAGGGCGAGGAGCCCGGCGAGCAGCAGGACCGTGAGCCACACCGCGACGAGGTGCTTCCGCGACGGGCGCATGGTCGGAGGAGGGTATCGGTGGCCCGACCGCGTGTCCGTGCACCTTTCGAACCATTTCTGCCAATGGTCAGGGCCATCGTGCCCCGGGTACCCCCTCGGGGTGCCTCGTCGCTTCGTCCGTCGTGCCCTCCTCCGCGGTGCCTGGGCCGGCGTCGGCGGCGCGGCCGCCGGGCTCGCCGTCCGGCGGCGCTCGGGCCCGGTCGTCGCCGGCGTGGTGGCGGCCGGGGCAGCCGGCGCGACGGCAGTGGCCAGCACCCGCGTGTGGCCCGTCGCCCCCCGCTCACCGGCTCGGATCCGCCCGGCCCTGACGCCCGTCGACGGCGAGGCTCGCCCCGACGGCGGCGGCATCACGTTCGTCGTCAACCCGGGCGCCGGGTCGGTCGACAAGCTCGACCTGCCCGAGCTGCTGGCCGAGGAGCTGCCCGCCGCGCGCGTGCGGGTGGTCGACGACGACCTCGACGAGGCCCTGGCCGAGGCGGCCGAGGGCGCGGCCATCGGGATCGCCGGTGGCGACGGCACGATCAACGCCGCCGCCGCCGTGGCCCACGCCGGCGGCAAGCCCCTCGTGATCGTGCCGGCGGGCACCCTGAACCACCTGGCCCGCGACCTCGGCCTCGACGGGCCGGAGGACACCATCGCCGCCGTCCGCGACGGGCACCTGGTCGCCGTCGACCTCGGCAGCATCGACGGCAAGCCGTTCCTCAACACGGCGAGCTTCGGCAGCTACAGCGACCTGGTCGACGCCCGGGAGCGCCTCGAGGGGCAGATCGGGAAGTGGCCGGCGATGGTGGTGGCGCTGGTCCGGGTGCTCCGACGGGGCGAACCGACGCTGGTCGAGCTCGACGGCGAGGCCCGGTCGCTCTGGATGATCTTCATCGGCAACTGCCGGTACCACCCACGCGGCTTCGCCCCGACCTGGCGGGAGCGGCTCGACGACGGCGTGCTCGACGTGCGGCTCGTCGGAGCCGAGCGCCCGTGGGCCCGCACCCGGCTGGTGCTCGCGGTCCTGACCGGCACCCTTGGTCGCACCGCCGTCTACGAGGAGCGGGCCGTCGAGCGCCTCCAGCTCCGCAGCCTCGAGGGGCCGCTCCGCCTGGCGCGAGACGGCGAGACCTTCGACGGTGGCACCGACGTCCTCGTGTGCAAGGAGGACCAGCCCCTCGCCGTCTACGTGCCCGAGCGGGACGACGCGCCGGACTGACGCTTCAGCCAGCGCCCGAGCATCGCCACGCCGACCACCGTGGTCCACCGGCTGCCGATCGGGTGCGGGTGGTGACGGTCAACGGGGTACAGGCTCCGACATGCGTGCCGGTCTACCCAACGCCGTGCGCCGGCACCTCGACCCCGGCGAGCGGTACGGGCTCCGCCTCACCCTCGTCGGCCTGGCCATCGTGCTGGTCGCCGTGCCCTTCAGCACGCTCCTCTTCCAGGTGCTGGCGAAGGGCCCGCTGACCCGGGCCGACGGCAGCGTCGCCAACGCCATGAACCACACCGTCCACGGCCACCACTGGGCCGTCGTCGTGCTCGAGGGCATCAGCTGGCTCGGCCGACCGCCGCTCCTGGCCGTGTGGGTGCTCGCTGCCGTTGCCTACGTCGGGCACCAGGGCCGGCGCCGGCTGGTCGCCTTCCTCCTCGTCACGCCTCTGGGCGGCGGCATCGTCGACACCCTGGTCAAGGCCCTCGTCGACCGGCCCCGTCCCGTCGTCGACCACCCCGTCGTCACCGCGCTCGGCAAGAGCTTCCCGTCCGGCCACGCCATGTCTGCGACCGTCACCTACGGCGCCCTCCTGCTCGTCTTCCTGCCCGTCCTGGCCCCGGCCCGCCGCCGGTTGGCTCTCGTCGCCACCACGGTCCTCGTCCTCGCCATCGGCACCTCCCGCCTGCTCCTCGGCGTCCACTTCGTCAGCGATGTCGTCGGCGGCTACGTGCTCGGACTGGCCTGGCTCTCGGGCGCGGTGGCCGCGTTCGAGACCTGGCGGGTCGACGAGAGGCACCGGCCGACGCGCCCGCTCGACGAGGGCATCGAGCCCGAAGCGGCCGAGGCCCTCCGATGACCGACACCCGGAGCGCCGAGCAGGGCGCCGAGGTCGCCGGCCGGGTCGGCCTGGTCTCCCGGGGCATCGTCTACTGCCTCCTCGCCGTCGTCGCCGCGCAGGTCGCGGCGGGCCAGCGCGGGCAGGAGGTCGACAGGCAGGGTGCCCTCCGGGCGCTGGCCCGCCAGCCGTTCGGGCGGGTGCTGCTCGCCGCTCTCACCGTCGGCTTCGCGGCCTACGCGCTCTGGCGGTTCGCCGAGGCCGCTCTCGGCGACGACGACCCGCCCAAGCGCCTGCTCCACGCGGCGCGGGGCGTCCTCTACGCCGCGTTCACGGTGACGTCGGCCCGCCTGGTCCTCGGCGGCCGCGGCGGCGGGAGCAGTGACGAGCAGGCGAAGACGTGGTCGGCTCGGCTCCTTGCCCACACCGGCGGCCGACCTCTCGTCGTCGTGATCGGCGTGGGGCTCGTCGTGGCGGGGGGCGTGCTCGCGTGGCGCGGCGTCCACCAGCGGTTCGAGAAGCACCTCCGCCTCGGCGACATGACGCCGGCGCAGCGTCGCTGGCTCCCCTGGCTCGGGACGGTCGGCCACGCGGCCCGCGGGCTGGTGCTCGCCCTCATCGGGCTCTTCCTCGTCCGGGCCGCGGTCCGGTTCGAACCGCAGGCGGCGGTCGGCGTCGATGGCGCCCTCCACCAGGTCGCGGCCCGTTCGTACGGCCCGGTGGCCCTCGGCGCCGTCGCCCTGGGGCTCGGCTGCTACGGCCTCTACTCGTTCGTCGAGGCCCGTTGGCGCAACGTCATGGGGTGAGCGTCACGCCGTGATCTCGGCGCCGGTGCCGACGACCTGCTCTGGCGGGCCGGGGCGGGCGAACAGGTACCCCTGCCCCCATTGGCAGCCCATGGCGAGCAGCGTGGCCATCTGCGCCTCGGTCTCGACGCCTTCGGCCACGGTCACCAGCGAGAGGGCGTGAGCCAGTTCGATGATCATCCGCACCAGGGCCGCCTCCTCTCCCCCGGCCTCGAGGGCCTGGACGAACGAGCGGTCGATCTTCAGCTCGTCGACCGGCAGCCGGCTGAGGTAGCTGAGCGACGAGTAGCCGGTGCCGAAGTCGTCGATGGCCAGGCGGAAGCCGGCAGCCCGGAGGGCGCCGAGCTGGGCCACCGGATCGCCGGCGGCGGTGGCCAGCATGCTCTCGGTGAGCTCGAGCACGAGCCACTCGGGCCGGGCGCCGGCGGCGAGGACCGTCTCCAGGGCGACGTCCGGGAACCCCTCCTCGGCCAGCTGGCGGACCGACACGTTCACGCTGATCGGCGGGGCGTCGGCGCCGAGCTCGCGGTGCCACGTCCGGGCCTGGCGGGCCGCCTCGCCCAGGACCCAACGACCGATCTCGACGATGGCGCCGGTCTCCTCGGCGAGCGGGATGAACTCGACCGGCGGCACGAGCCCGCGCTTCGGGTGGTGCCACCGGGCCAGGGCCTCGGCACCGACCGTGCGACCGGTGGCCAGGTCGACGAGAGGTTGGTAGACGAGGTGGATCTCGCCCCGGGCGACGGCTCGGTGCAGGTCGGCCTCGAGCTCGAGCCGCTCGAGGGCGTCGCTGTGCATGGCCGGGGTGAAGACCTCGTACCGGGCCCGGCCCCGGGCCTTGGCCTGGTACATCGCCACGTCCGCGTCGCGGAGCAGCTCGGCCGTCGACGATGCCGTGAGGGTGGTCGCCACGCCGATGCTCGCCGTCACCGGCAGCTCCCGGCCATCGACCATCAGCGGCTCGGCCAGGGCGGCCATGACCTGGTCGGCGATGGCGCAGGCCGCCTCGGATCCAGCCTCCTCCACGAGGACGGCGAACTCGTCGCCGCCCAGCCGAGCCACCACGTGGACATCGTTGACCGCCTGGCGCAGCCGCCGGGCGAACGTCGCCAACAGGGCGTCTCCCGCGGTGTGGCCCAGGGCGTCGTTCACGCCTTTGAAGCCGTCGAGGTCGACGAAGAGGACGCCGACGTCCTCGCCGTGGCTCAGTATCCAGTCGAGGCGGGCCCGGAAGCGGGCTCGGTTGGGCAGGCCGGTCAGCTCGTCGTGGAACGCGCGGTGGGCCAGCTCCTCCTGCAGGGCGTCACGCTCCGTCACGTCGACGGCGTTGACCACGATGGCCTCGATGGCCGGATCCTCGAGCAGGCTGACGATCGTCAGGTCCAAGGTGCGCACCGAACCGTCGGCGTGCCGGGTCCGGGCCCGGCCGGTGACCGACTCCCCGGGCGACTCGACGGCCCGCACGAGCGAGGCCTCGAGGGCGGATCGGTCCTGGGGCAGCACCAGATCACTCACGTAGCGGCCGACGAAGGCGTCGCCCGGGTAGCCGAGGGCGACGGCCAGCGAGGTGAGGAAGCGGACCCTGAGGTCACGCTCCAGCACGATCACCACCTCGGACGACTGGGCCACCAGCGAGCGGAAGTAGCGGGTCCGGGTGGCCACCTCCTCCTCGAGGTAGGCGGTCAGCTCGAACCGCTCCCAGCCCGACACCGCGGCGTGGGCGACGACGGCGGTGAGCAGCACGGCCAGGATGATCCAGAGCGGACCGTCGTCAGGGCCGGCGGCCAGCGACACCAGCCCGACGGCCAGGGCGGCAGCCACGGGGCCGAAGACGAGCACGGGGGCCCACCGGGCAGCCGCCCCCTCGCCCAGCACCTGCTCCGACGACGAGGGCGCCCGCACCCGCGCCTGTTCCGACGACTCGGGCGCCCGCACCCGCGCCGCCTGGCCCACCACGAGCCAGCCGGCCACCCACAGCAGGTCGGGCCACTGCCCGGTCCGGTAGGTGCCGTGGAGGTTGAGCACGGCCCACCCCGTGTCGCCGATGACGAAGCCGAGCAGGCCCAAGGCGACGACGGCGAGCTGGGTGCGCGTGCTGGACCGCGACCGGCTCCAGACGAAGAGCACGACGGAGGCCACCACGATGTCGCCGAGGGGGTAGACGAGGCTGAACGAGCCCGACCCGGCCGGCCGGGCACCCTGGTCGTAGTACGGGCCGATCTCGACGACCCAGGCCAGCGTGAGCACGGCGCTGACGATCATCAGGCCCTCGACCACGCCGAGGATCCGAGCCGGCCGGCTCGCCGGCGTCTCCACGAACTGGAGGATGCCGGCCACGCACAGCGGGATGCAGGGCAGGAAGAAGGCGTTGGCCAGCTCCGCCATGTCGTGGACGACGAGGTCGTTGAGCGCCACGCCGACCTGGGCGACGCCCCAGCTCAGGACGCCCCAGGCGAAGAGCGTCCACGCCTTCCGCGATGCCTGGCCGCCGCTGCTCCGGGCCCGCCAGCACGACCATGCGGCCCACGCCGCGGCCGAGCCCTGGGCCAGGTTGCTGAGCACGACGCGGCCATCGGCCCCGACCGCCGCCAGGGCGAGCAGGTACGCGAGCGCGCCCACGATCGCCCACCTCCAATGCCCGTGCACGTCGGCTTGTCGGCCGAACGTGAGGAGACCTGAGAGGGGCTACTTGCCCAGGCGGCGGCGGTCCTGCTCGCGCAGGAGCCGCTTGCGCACCCGGAGGTACCGGGGCGTGACCTCGAGCAGCTCGTCGTCGGCGATGAACTCGATCGCCGTCTCGATGGTGAGCTCGCGGGGCGGCACCAGCTTCACCGCGTCGTCGGCGGCGTGGGTGCGGATGTTCGTCTTCTGCTTCTCGCGCACGGCGTTGACGACCATGTCGCCGGCCCGGGCGTTCTCGCCGACGATCATGCCCTCGTAGACCTGCTCGCCCGGCCCGACCAGCAGCTCGCCACGGAGCTGGAGGTTGTCGAGCACGTAGGCGGTGGTGACGCCGATGCGGTCGGAGACCATGGCGCCGCCCTTCCGGGTCGGCAGGTCGCCCACCCACGGGATCCAGCCCCGGTGGCGGGTGTGCATCAGCGCGGTGCCGCGGGACGCGGTGAGGAGCTCGCCGCGCATGCCGAGCAGGCCGCGGGCCGGTGCCTCGAACGTGACGACGGTGCGGCCCGGGTCGCCGGGGCGCATGTCGATGACCTTGCCCTTCCGCGGCGCGAGCGTCTGGGTGACGGTGCCGACGTGCTCGTCGGGCACGTCGACCATGCCCTCCTCGAGCGGCTCGTGCTTCTTGCCGTCGATGTCCTTGGTGACGACCTCGGGCCGGCTGACCTCGAGCTCGTAGCCCTCCCGGCGCATGTTCTCGATCAGCACGGCGAGCTGCAGCTCGCCTCGACCGGCCACCTGCATGATGTCGGGCGACTCGGTGTCCTCGAGCTTGATGGCCACGTTGCCGAGGACCTCGCGCTGCAGGCGCTCACGGATGTGGCGGGACGTGACGTAGGCGCCGTCCTTGCCCGACAGGGGCGAGGTGTTCGGGCCGAACGTCATCCGCAGCACCGGCTCGTCGACGGTGAGGCGGGGCAACGGGTCGGGGTCCGACGGGTCGGCGATCGTGTCGCCGATCTCGACCTCGGGGAAGCCGGCGAGGATGAACAGGTCGCCGGCCACGATCTCGGTCTGCTCGGTGCGGCCGATGCCCTCGATGCCCAGCACCTGTCCCGGCTTGCGGGTGACGTTGGTCGAGCCCTCGGCCTTGAGCAGGGCGACCGGCCGGCCCGCTCGCAGCGTGCCCCGCACGACGCGGCCGATGGCCAGGCGCCCCAGGTACTCGCTGGCGTCGAGGTTGGTGACGAGCGCCTGCAGCGGCTGCTCCGGGTCGCCGATGGGCGCCGGGATGTACTTCACCAGCGTGTCGAGCAGCGCCGAGAGGTCGGCGTCCTCCGCCGGCATGCCCACACCGACCATCGCCCGCCCCTCGCGGGCCACGGCCGAGATCACGGGGAACTCGATGTGGTGGTCGGGCACCTCGAGGTCGAGGAAGAGCTGGTAGATCTCGTCGAGGACCTCTTCGGCCCGGGCGTCCTGGCGGTCGACCTTGTTGATGACGACCACGGCGGGCAGGTCGGCGGCGACCGCCTTCGAAAGCACGTAGCGGGTCTGGGGCAGCGGGCCCTCGGCGGCGTCGACGAGGAGCAGCACGCCGTCGACCATGGTGAGCGCCCGCTCGACCTCGCCACCGAAGTCGGCGTGGCCCGGGGTGTCGACCAGGTTGATCTTGACGCCCTTCCAGTGGATGGACGCCGCCTTGGCGAGGATCGTGATCCCGCGCTCGCGCTCCTGGTCGTTGGAGTCCATGACTCGGTCGACCGTGGCCTGGTGGGCCGCGAAGGTGTGGCCAGCCTTGAGGATGGCGTCGACGAGGGTGGTCTTGCCGTGGTCGACGTGGGCCACGAGCGCGACGTTGCGGAGGGAGGGGCGTTCAGACACGAAGGGTTGAGCCTACGGGGGCGGAGCCCCGGAGCACGACTCGGGCGGAGTCGCTAGTCCTCTTCGGCCGCATCCTCGTGGAGGCACCACGAGGCATGGGGCTCCCCGGGGGGTGCCTCGCACTCGGGGCACGGCTCGACCTGGGCCACGAAGCCCACGTCGTCGAGCTGGATGGGCGCGGACGTGTGCTTCACAGCCCGCGCCTCCTCGTAGCGCCGATGGCGACCCTTCTTGACCACGGGCTCTCCCGGGACGTCGTTCTGCGTACTGGACCGACACTCTACCGCCCGGCGGGCCCAACGGCGGTTTCCCTACGATCGGTCACATGGACGGACCGTGGTGGAAATCTGCCGTTGTGTACCAGATCTACCCCCGGTCCTACCTGGACACCGACGGGGACGGGGTCGGCGACCTCGAGGGCATCCGCCGGCGGCTCGACCACCTGGCCTGGCTCGGCGTCGACGCCATCTGGCTCTCGCCGGTCAACCGCTCCCCCATGGCCGACTTCGGCTACGACGTCAGCGACTACTGCGACATCGACCCCCTGTTCGGCTCCCTCGCCGACTTCGACCGGCTGGTCGCCGAGGCGCACGAGCGGGGCCTCAAGGTCCTCATGGACTGGGTGCCCAACCACACCAGCGACCGGCACCCGTGGTTCGCCGAACGAGACGATTGGTACGTCTGGCGGGACGGGCCGGCGCCGGGCACCCCGCCCACCGGGTGGAAGGCGGCCTTCGGCGGCGACGCCTGGACCTGGGACGAGGGCCGCGGCCAGTGGTACCTCCACCTGTTCCTGCCCGAGCAGCCCGACCTCGACTGGTCGAACCCGGAGGTCGAGGCGGCCATGCACGACGTGCTCCGCTTCTGGCTCGACCGGGGCGTCGACGGGTTCCGGGCCGACGTCGTGCACCTCATCGGCAAGGACGTCCGCCAGGAGGCGCTCCCGACCGCCCCGAAGGCGTGGCCCGACCCGACCGACCTGACCCACGCCCTCCTCCGGCGCATCCGGACGCTGCTCGACGGCTACGAGGGCGACCGGATGGTGGTCGGCGAGGTCTACATCCTCGACACCGACGAGGTGGCTCGCTTCTACGGCGACGGCGACGAGCTGCACCTCTCGTTCAACTTCCCGCCCCTCCACGCCGAGTGGACCGCGGCGGCCTGGCAGGCGCAGCTCGAGACGACGGAGCGGTCGATCGTGCCGAGGGGCTGGCCGACGTGGGTGCTGTCGAACCACGACAACCCCCGGCACCGCACCCGCTACGGCTCCGACGCCCGGGCTCGTGCCGCGGCCGTGCTGCTCCTCGGCCTCCGGGGCACGCCGTTCCTCTACGCCGGCGAGGAGCTGGGTCTGGAGGACGCTGTCATCCCCGAGGAGCGGGTGGTCGACCCGGGCGAGCGCGACGGCTGCCGGGCGCCGGTCCCCTGGACGGCGGACGAGGGCCACGGCTGGCCGGCCGAGCCCTGGCTGCCCTGGCCGCCCGACGCCGGCGTCCGCTCCCCCGAGGTCCAGCGCGACGAGCCCACGTCGATCCTGCACCTCTACCGGCGCCTGTTGGCCGCCCGGCGGGCCAGCCCGGCCCTCTCGGTCGGCGACCTGGCCGTCGTGCAGGCCGACGACGCGGTCCTGGCCTGGATCCGGACCGACGGCGACGACCAGCGGGTCGTGGCCGTGAACTTCACCGACGTGGAGGCTCCGCTCGCCCTCGACGGCGAGTGGGCCGTCGAGGTGTCGACCGGCCGCCACGACACGTGGACCGGCGTCCTCGGCCCCGACCAGGCCGTCGTGCTGCGGCCTGCTTAGGGGCGCCTGCGGCGCGTGCCGAGCCACCGGCCGCCGCGGGGCCATTTGCCGTTCTGGGGCCCAAACGGTGCGGATTCCGCACGGTTTGGGCCCCAGAACCGGATTCGCGGCCAGGCTGCCTCCCGGCACTCTTCTTTCCTAGAGCTCCAGGCGGCCGGCGCGGAGGGTGCGCATGCCGCCGTTGACGTAGCCGATCGGGCCGGCCCAGGCGTGGAAGGTGGCCCACAGCCGGCCGTCGGGGCCGGTGAAGGCATCGAGGGCGCCCGGCCCGCCCACGCCGGCCGACGACCCGAGCCACGGCTTCGTGGCGGTCCGCTTGGTGAAGGGACCCCGGGGTGACGGACCGGTGGCGTAGCCAATGGCGTAGGTATCGGACTCCCAGTAGCCGCCGCTGTAGAAGAGGTAGTAGGTCGACCCGCTGCGGACGAGCGCCGGCTGCTCGATGGTGAACGTCTCCCACGCCGCGCCCTGGCCCACCGTGACCGTCGCCGGCCCGGTCACCGTCCGGCCGTCGGCCGAGAGGGGCGCGACCCAGAGCCGGGACGGGGCGCCCATGGCGTTCTCGTCGCTCTTCCACGACAACCAGCGGCTGCCGTCGGCATCGGTGAACACCTGGGGGTCGATCGAGCCGCCCAGCTCTGACTGGCACACCGGCGCCTTCGACAGCTCGTCGACGAACGGGCCCTCGGGCCGGGGCGACGTCGCCCGCGACACGCACTGGAGGCCGCTGGCCCGATCACGGGCCGAGTACCAGAGCACGTAGCGGCCACCGGCGAAGACGGCCGACGGTGCCCAGTGGGCGCCGAACTGGGCCCACACGGCCAGCGTGGGCATGGCCTCCTGGGGCCGGGACCAGGTGCGCAGGTCGCTCGACCACCGCACCGGCACCTTCGTCAGGTACACCTGGGTCGAGTACGCGTACCAGCGGTCACCGACCTTCAGCACCGTCGGATCGGCGACGTCCTCGGGCAACGTCGCCGTGGCCGACAGCTCGGGCACCTGGAACGTCGGCGGCAGGGTGGTCGTCGGGCGGGGCGTGGTGGTCGGCGACGACGACCGCGGAGTCGTCGTGGTCGTGGTCGGCGCCGGGGCCGTCGTCGTGGTGGTCGTGGCCGGCGGGCTGGTGGTCGTCGGCGACGGCGTCACCGGGTCGCACGGCTCGGTGGCCGACGTGGGCACGGCCGACGGGCCGCCGATCACCAGCACCTGCTCGACGCCGGCGTCGACCATGCCCTGGGCCGAGTCCGACGGGAGGCAGCTCCGGCCGGTGAGGGCGAACGTGCCGTCGACGGCCGAGGCGCTGGGCCCGGCGGCGAGGGCATCCGGGAAGCTGGTGCCGGAGGCCAGGAGGGCCACCCGGGCGTCGCCCGGCACCTCGGCGGCCAGGGCGGCCGCGGTGGCGTACCGGTCGTCGCCGTAGATCCGGTCGACGTGGCGGTGCTTGATCGAGCGCAGCACGGCGTCGCTCACCGCCTGCTTGCCGCCCACGACCACGATGCGGGCCGGACGCAGCCGGGCCAGCTCGGCCGCCACGACCGCCGGCATGCGGTCCTTCTCGACCAGCAGCACCG
The DNA here is from genome assembly GCA_025464025.1 of Actinomycetes bacterium. The sequence goes on from JAODBP010000196.1 coordinate 21,793, forward strand.
GGCCGTCGAGCCGGCCGGCCGCGGCGCCGGCGGCGAGGGCGTCGGGGAAGGCTCGGCCCTGGGCGAGGAACACGACCGGCACGCCGGTGCCGAAGGCGATGGCCGAGAGCTTGGCCGCGGTGTCGAACCGGTCGGCACCGGCGATCCGCTGGACGCGGGCGACCCCCGCCAGGGTGCGCTCGACGGCGGGCGCGACCACGCCTTCACCACCGGCCAGCAGGATCACGGAGGGACGGAGCCGCCGGAGCTCGGTCAGCGTCGCGGGCGGGACCGACGCCTTCCGAGTGAGCAGGAGCGGGGCACCCAGTCGGGACGCGGCGGGCGTGGCGGCGAGGGCGTCGGCGAACTGCTCGCCGCTGGCCACCAGCACCTGGGGTGCCCGGTTGCGGAAGGTGTGCTTGGAGAGGGCCGCGGCGGTGGCGTAGCGGTCGTCGCCGCTGATGCGGACGAGGTCCCAGCGGGGCCCGGCGGCGGCGCCCGGCGCGGGCAGCCCCACCAGCACGGTGAGGAGGGCCAGGACGGACGCGAGGACGCCGACGGCTGCACGTCGGGAGGTCCGCACGAGCCAGTAGATCGGCAGGCCAGAGGCACTTCTTAGGGTGCTTCGCCGACGTTCACCTCAGGCTCAGCGAGGGGCCCAGGACGCTTCGGGGACGGCGAGGTCGACCGTGACCGGTTCACCCGACCGGCGCTCGAGCGCGAGCCCGCCGTTCCCGTCGAAGGCCAGGGCGAACTCGCCGGCCAGCAGCCGCCGCACCGGCTCGCCGAGGAGGTCGCGACGCCAGCCGTTGGCCAGCCGGGCGGTCGGGTCGCCGGCCAGGAACGAGCCGAGGTCGGACCGGGTGGCCAGGAGCATCGGGTCGATGCGCAGGTCGCGGCCGAGTTGGCTCAGCCACGCCGACACGAGTGCCACGGCCGGGCGCTGGTCGCGGTCGACGTCGTCGCGCCGGGGCGGGCGGGTGCCGTCGTCGGGTGCCTCCCGGCCCCGGTCGACGGCGGCCAGCACCTCCTCGCCCAGGCGCCCGCGGGCGTTGCGCTCGTCGATGCCCCGGATCCGCCGGAGCTGCTCGAGCGTCTTCGGCGGGTTGGTGGCGATGCCGACGATGGCCAGGTCCGACAGCACGTGGCGCACGGGCTGGTCGAGCTCGGCGGCCCGGCGCTCCCGCCAGGCGGCGATCTCGCGGGCCACGCTCCGGGCCTTGCCCTTCAGCGAGCGGCCCTCCTTGAGCCGGAGCCAGGCGTCGTTCGGGTCGGGCGGGCCCCACCCGCGGGCCCGGAGGTCCTCGCACTCCTCCTCGGCCCAGGCCAGGCGGCCGACCGACTCCAGCTCGTCGCGGATCAGGTGGGTCAGGACGAGGAGGTGGTCGACGTCGGCGGCGGCGTAGACCTGCTGGTCCTCGCCGAGCGGCCGCCGGAGCCAGTCGGTGAGCCGGCTGGCCTTGGGCAGGTCGATGCTGAGGATCCGGTCGGCCAGCGACGCCAGCGAGGGCGTGGTGAAGCCGAGGAACCCGGCCGCCAGCTGGGTGTCGAAGAGGCGGGACGGCACGGTGCCGCACGCCCGCTGGAGCACCTCGAGGTCCTGGCTGGCGGCGTGCATGATCGCCAGGCCCGGCCCGTCGAGCACGGGGGCGAGGGGTCGGAGGTCGACCACCAGGGGGTCGACCAGCACGATCTCGTCGGCCCACTTGATCTGCACCAGGGCAACCGTCGGGAAGTACGTCTTCTCCCGGTGGAACTCGGTGTCGACCGCGTACTCGGGCGCGTCGAGGAGGGCCTCGACGACGCCCCCGAAGGCTTCGGCGTCCTCGATCAGGCGGTGGGGGGTGGCGTCGCCCTCGCTCACCCGGCCTCGGGGCCCTGGGCCACTGGGTTGCCGGCGTCGATCCAGGCCATGGTCCCGCCGGCCACGTTGGTGGCGTCGAGCCCGGCCGCCGAGAGCACCTGGACGGCCTTGGCGCTGCGGCCGCCGCTCTTGCAGATCACCAGCAGCGGGCGGTCGGTCGGCACCTCGGCCTGGCGAGCCTCGAGCTGGTCGAGCGGCACGAGGACGGCGCCGGGCACGTGGCCCGCCTCGTACTCGTCGGGCTGGCGGACATCGAGGACGTAGGCACCCTCGGCATGGCGCCGGGCCAGCTCGGCGACGTCGATCTCGGGTACGGACGCGTCGGTCATGCCCCCGAGTCTGCCGCAAGGTCGCCGGGATGGTTCGCGTTGGCGAACCAGGCAGGGTCCAGGCCGGCCACCGGGCGGGCGCTCAAGGCGTCCAGGACGTGGCGGACAGCACCCTGGCCGGCGTCCAGGGCGGCCTCCACGACGGGGAGCGCCGAGCGCCGCCAGGCGGCGTGCAGGGGCTGGGGTAGGCCGTCGACGACGGGGACGGCGACGTGGGCGTCGGGATCGGCGGCGAGGGCGTCGACGACCGCCCGGACGGCGAGGGCTGAAGCCGCCGGGAGGTCGCAGGCCAGCACGACGACGATGTCGGCGTCGAGGGCCCGCAGGGCGGCGGCGATGCCGGCCAGCGGGCCGGCGCCCTGGCGGGGGTCGGGCACGGCGGTGAGCCCGGCGGCCCGGAGCCCGTCGAGGTCGCCGCCGACGGCGAGGACCGGGTCGGCCCCGGCCTCGGCCAGCACCCGGGCGACCCGAACCGCCAGGGGCACGCCATCGACCGGCAGGAGGGCCTTGTCCCGACCCATCCGGCGGCTGGCCCCGCCGGTCAGCACGGCTCCAGCCAGCCCGGGCACGGACAGATCGTCACCCACGACGGATCCGGTCGAGGTCGGCCAGGTCAGCGGCGTCGAAGTCCTGGGGCGGGCCGCCCGTGAGGAGGTCGCCGACCACGGAGGACTCGACGGCCCAGTACATGACCGACCGCCGGTCGGTGGAGTGGCCGGGGTGGGCCGGGTCGGCCCGACCGGTGGCCAGGAACAGGTCGACGAGCCCGAGGAGGTGGCCGAGCTCGTGGACGGCGACGGCCCGCTCGATGGTGGCCGAGCTGACCAGCCCGGTGGCGGCGGCGTCGACCTGGTCGACGAACACGGCCGAGAGGTCGCCCCGCTGCGAGATGCCCAGCACGTCGCGGCCCTGGGACGACTGCCCGTGGACGAACGCGAACCGCAGGAGGAGGGTGTCGGCGGCGAGCGCGGGGCGCTGGGCATCGGCGTCGTCTCGCAGCTCGCTCCCCCAGGTCCCCCGAGTCGGCATCGTGCCGCCGAGGGTGCGCACCGGCTTGCCCGAGACCGTCTCCAGCACGTCGACCAGCCGGTTCAGCGTCGCCTGCCGAGGTTCGGCCCCGTCCTGGGTCAGCACCTGGAGGGCGAGCCGGGGCGGTCCCTTCGGGCCGAGGATCAGGTCCGCGATGCTGCCCGGGCCGTTGGCCGACCGGTTCGGTGCCACCGCTGCCGTGGTCGGCGGGTCGGGCACGGCATCCGTGCCGCCGACGATGATCGTGCGGCGGGTCGGCGGCGCCGTGGTGGCCGTCGTCGGGGTGGCCGGCTGGCCCGCGGGCGCGGTGGACGAGGTGGCCGGGACGTCGATGGTCGAGGGGTCGGACTCGACGCAGGCGACGAGGCCGAGGACGGCCAGGACGACGGCGAGGGTCCGCCGCACCGGGCTCAGCGCGGACGGAGCGTCGGATCGAGCTGGGCCAGGAAGAGCGCGCAGCGCTCGGCCTCGTCCTGCTCGCCGATGGCCGCCGCCATCAGGTGCAGCCCCTGCAGCGCGGCCAGGAAGCCCTGGTTGGTCTCGTGCTCCCAGCGCACGTAGCCCGAGCCCCGCCACCCCGACTGGCGCAGCCGGTCGAGGCCGCGGTGGTAGCCGACGCGGAAGTAGGCGTAGGCCTCGACCTCGTCGCGGGCCAGCTCGCCGAGACGGGCCCAGGCGTCGAGGTAGCGGGGCCAGAGGGCGACCACGTTGGAGACCTCGTCGCGCCGGTTCTGCTCGGGCGCGGCGAGGGCCTGGGCCAGCGCCTTGCGCGCGTCGGCCGGCTCGGCGTCGAGGATCGTCTCGGGTGGACCGGTGGGCGTGAGGCTGACGGGGCTCCCGCCGTGGTCCGTGCTCTCTGGCATGTCCGCCACCGTACGACGCTGCCGCCGTAGCGTCTCGACATGCTCCCGAAGTCGCTCGGACCCGACGACCTCCGCAACCTCGCCATCGCCGTCCTGGTGGTGCTCCTGCTCGTGGCCTTCCTCGTGATGCGCTTCATCCAGAAGATGGTCCTGCGGGTGATCCTGCTCGGCGCCCTCGTGGGCCTCGGCGTCTACGTGTACTACGAGCGTGACCAGCTGAAGGAGTGCACGCCCGGCGCGACGTGCCAGTTCTTCGGCTTCGACGTCCAGGTACCCGGTCTCCCGCAAGGCTGACCTCGCAATCCGCTCACAACCCTGGGACCACCCCCTGAAGCTCGTGTGAAGGGCACCGGTCCGCTCGACCCACGCGCCGGTTGGCCGATGGGCCGGTCGTGACGATCAACGGGATCACCTCCACCACCACGTCCGCCACGGGGCAGGTCGATCGCTCCGCCCAGCGCAAGCGCATGGACAAGGTGTTCGACGCCGTGGCCGACAAGCTGGGCATGAGCAAGGACGACCTCATGGGCGAGCTGCGCAGCGGCAAGAGCCTGACCGAGGTCGCCGAGGCCAAGGGCATGTCCAAGGACGACCTCCTGGCCACCATCAAGGACGCGCTCCCGAGCGACGCGCCCGACGGCGCCGCCCTGCGGATCGCCGACCACAAGGGTGGCCACCACGGGCACCACGGCCCCCCGCCGGCCGACGCCACCACCAAGCCCGGCGCGTCCCTCAACGACCTCCTCGGCCAGAACCTCGACACCGACCTCTGACCCGTTCTCGGTCCCGGCGACGGCGCGCGCCGCCGTCTCCGGGACCGAGAACCGTCAGTGGACGCGGACGAGGCGGAGGACGTCGGTGGTGGGCTCCGGCTCGGTCGGCGATCCGACGAGGACGGCGACGACGTCGCCGGCCTTGACCAGGCCGAGGTCGCGCGCCGCCTTGACCGCGAACCAGACGATGTCGTCGGCCGAGCCCTGGGGGTCGACCACCAGCGGCCGGATGCCCCACGCCACCGAGAGCTGACGGGCCGTGACCAGCGACGTGGTGGCGGCGAGGATCGGGGCGGTGGGCCGGAAGCGGGAGATGGCCCGGGCCGTGGCGCCGCTGTTGGTGCAGGCGATGATCAGGGCGGCGTCGGACTCCGCGGCCGCCCGCCACGCCGCGGCCGAGATGGCCGCCGTGATCCGGTCGTGCGTCTCGAGCTCCTGGGACGTGCGGGTCTGGAGCCGGCCGAGCCGGCCACCCCAGCCGGCGTAGTCGAAGTCGCGCTCGGCCCGCTGGGCGATGTTCGCCATCGTCCGCACGACGTTGACCGGATCGGTGCCGATCGCCGTCTCGCCCGAGAGCATCAGGGCGCTGGTGCCGTCGAACACGGCGTTGGCCACGTCGGACACCTCGGCCCGGGTCGGCGTCGGCGCGTGGATCATCGACTCGAGCATCTGGGTGGCGGTGATCACCGGCCGCCCGTACGCCACGCCGACCCGGATGATGCGCTTCTGGTAGTGCGGCACGTCCTCCAGCGCGCACCGCACGCCGAGGTCGCCCCGGGCCACCATCACGCCGTCGGACTCGGCCACGATCCGCTCGATGTCGTCGACGGCCGACTGCGTCTCGATCTTGGCCACGATCATCGGCCCGTCGGGCCCGGCGGCCCGCTTCACCGTCCGCACGTCGAGGTGGTCGCGCACGAACGACACGGCGACGGCGTCGACGCCGACCTCGCAGAGCGCGTCGAGCATCCGGAGGTCGTCCGGGGTGGGGGTGGTGATGCTGAACCGATCGGGCGGCAGGTTCACCCCGGGCCGACCCTCGAGCCGCCCGCCCGACCAGACCACGGCCCGGGCACCGTCGGGCTCGACCGACTCGATGCCGAGCACCACCCCGCCGTCGCCGAGCGCCACCTTGTCGCCGGCGCGGAGGTCGTCGAGCAGGCGCTCGTGGTCGACCGCGAACCGATCGAGCGAGCTCCGGTCGCCGGGCTCGGCCGGCACCAGCACCACGCGGTGCCCGGCATCGAGGGTGACGCCCCCCTCGGGGAACGACGCGGCCCGGACCTTGGGGCCGGGCAGGTCGGCCAGGATGCCGACGACGCGGCCGCCCTCCGCCGTCGCCTTCCGGATGGCGGCGATGCGGTCGAGGCTCCCCTGGACCGGGCCGTGGGCCAGCGACACCCGGGCCATGTCCATCCCGGCCTCGGCCAGAGCAGCGAGCACGCGGGGGCTGTCGGAGGCCGGACCGATCGAGGCGACGATCTTCGTCCTGCGGGGCACGGGCTTGACGCTACCGGTGCGCCTCCCGTGCCCCGCTGGTGTTCACGACTCGTTCACGACGTGCTCAGGCCCGCAGCTCGTCGACGTACTTCTCGGTGCCGGGCAGCGTCGGCGTGAACGGGGCCATCAGCTCCACCCGGCCGAGCGCCGGGTCGAGGCCGACGTCCTCGAACTCCGACCAGGCGTCGAGCGAGTCGCCCTCGGTGAACCACAGGATCGTGAGGCGGGTGTCGACGCCCTCGACGTCCTTCACGTAGGGCTGCTTGTCCGCCGGCAGGGGCATGGGCTGGAAGACCGTGCCGATGGCGACGGGCGACGATGCCTTCGGGACGCGCTCGGTCTGGAGCCACTGCAGCACCTGCTCCCGGGCCTCCGACGTCGGCGAGTCGATGACCTCGAGCACCAGGCCCTGGTACGGGTAGTCGAGGGCGTGGATGTCGCGCGGCCCCTCGCTGTCCCGGTAGATCGGCCCGCGGTACTTCTGGAACGACGTGAACGTGTGGTCGCGCTCGAGGTACACCCGCTTGTCGGCGAAGAGCCGGTGGTTGGTGCCGACGGCGAAGCGCAGGTGGTTCTCGTACTGGCCGTCGGTGATCCAGTAGGTCGAGATGTACTTGCCGGCCTCGAGCGGCACCGCGATCGTCGAGTCGGCCGGGTACCGCTTCTCCTGGTAGCGGACCGGCGCGACCCAGCGCCGGCCGGCCCACATCCACGGGAAGGCCATGGCGCCGGCGTTGTAGTGGTCGTCCTCGTACCAGCGGTTGTAGGCCGCCTCGTGGCCGACGTGGGGCTCGACCATGGTGATGAGGGCCGAGCCGATGACGGGTGCGTAGGGCCCGGTCTGGGCGAGCACGTAGTAGGGATCGTCGTTCAGGTCCATTGCCCGGCACCGTATTCCTTCGAGGTGGTAGGACGTCGGGCGTGCGCTACGGGATCAAGACGTCACCCCAGGAGACCACCTACGACGCCATGAAGGCGGTGTGGCAGGCGGCCGACGAGCTCCCGATCTTCGAGTCGGCCTGGACCTTCGACCACTTCTACCCGATCTTCTCCGACCCTCTGGGGCCGTGCATGGAGGGGTGGATCACCCTCAGCGCCCTGGCCGAGTGCACCTCGCGCATCCGCGTCGGCTGCCTCGTCACCGGCATGGTGTACCGCCACCCCGCGGTGCTGGCCAACATGGCCGCCACCCTCGACATCGTCTCCGAGGGGCGGCTCGAGCTCGGCGTCGGCGCCGGGTGGAACGAGGAGGAGCTCTCCGCCTACGGCATCGAGCTCGGCTCCCTCACCGAGCGCTTCGATCGGCTCGACGAGGGGCTCACCGTGATCGACTCGCTCCTGCGCAACGAGTGGACCGACTTCGAGGGCAAGCACTTCACGATCACCCGCGGCCGGTGCGAGCCGAAGGGGCCGCAACGGCCGCGGGTGCCGATCACCATCGGCGGCGCGGGCCGGAAGCGCACGCTGAAGGCGGCGGCCCGGTTCGCCGACCACTGGAACCACCCGGGCGGCACGCCCGAGGCCATCGGCGAGGCCAAGGCGGTGCTGCACGCCCACTGCGCCGACATCGGGCGCGACCCGAGCGAGATCCTCACCTCGTGCCACGTGCGCTACGACCCCGCGGCCGGGACCCAGCAGCTCGTCGACACCTGCGCCACGCTCGAGGGGGTGGTCGACATGGCCATCGTCTACGTGCCCCAGCCCCACACCGCGGAGAAGGTCGGGACCATCGCCGACGCCCTCGCCTCCTAGGCTGCCGTCCGTGGAACTGGTCCTGATCCGGCACGGGCTGCCGATGCGAGTCGAGAACGAGCCCGGCACGCCGGCTGACCCGCCGCTGAGCGAGGAAGGCCACGAGCAGGCCCGGCGGGTGGCCGACTGGCTCGCCCCCGAGGGCTTCGACGTCGTCTACTCGAGCCCGATGCGCCGGGCCGTCGAGACGGCCCGACCCCTCGCCGACCGCCTCGGGCTCGAGGTCGTCGTCGACGACGAGCTGGCCGAGCTCGACCGGGGCCACCACTTCTACGTCCCGGTCGAGGAGCTCAAGGCCACCGGCGACCCGCGCTACCAGCAGCTGCTCGACGGCACGCTCTACGGCGACGTCGACATCGACACGTGGTCGAAGGTCGCCGCCCTCGCCGTGCAGCGCGTCATCGAAGCGCACCCCGGGGAGCGCATCGCCCTCTTCGCCCACGGCGGCGTGATCAACGCCTACCTCAGCACGTTCCTGAAGCTCGACACGATGTTCTTCTTCAACCCGGGCTACACGAGCATCAGCCGGGTGAAGGTGGGCGACTACAGCGACCGGCTCATGCTCCACAGCCTGAACGAGCAGGCCCACCTGCGGACGACGGACGTGGCCGCCGGCTGATGACCGAGACCGGTCGACGGGTCCGGATGGCCGCGGTCGTCGTCGTCCTCACCCTCCTCGCGGGCGGGTCGCTGTGGGGCTCGGACCACGACTTCCCGTTCGGCCCGTTCCGGATGTACGCCACCAGCGGCCGGGTGAACGGCGCGGTGCGGACGGCCTCGCTCGTCGGCGTCGTGGGCGGCCGGGCGTTCACGATCCAGCCCGAGGCGATCGGCGTCCGTCGGGCCGAGCTCGAGGGCCAGTACGACCGGTTCGAGCAGGACCCGCGCCTGCTCGGCACGCTGGCCCGGGCCTACCGGCGCACCGGCGTGCAGCTCGACGAGCTCCGCCTGGTCGAGCGGGTGCGCCGCCTCCGCAACCGCAAGCGCGTGGGGAAGTCGACCTCCGAGGTCCTCGTCGTCTGGAAGCGGCCGCGATGAGCACGAGCTGGTGGTTCACGCCGATGCCCCGGGCCCGGGTGGCCTGGCTGCGGACGTGGCTCTACGCCTTCATCTGGCTCGACGTGCTGGTGATGCGGCCGTGGGTCCGCGACCACGGCGACGTGCCGGCCCGCTTCTACAAGCCGCTCGCCGCGGCCGACCTGCTCCACCTCCCCACGCCCACCCACCTGTTGACCACGGTGGTGATGTACGGCCTGCTGGCCGCGTCGCTGGTCGCGGCCACCGGCGTGCTCCCCCGCCTGCTCGGCGCCACGGTCTTCGCCCTCTACTTCGAGTGGATGGTGATCGCCTTCTCCTACGGCAAGGTCGACCACGACCGGTTCGGCTTCCTCGTCGCCCTCGCCGTGCTGCCCACCGTCGGCATCGCCCTCCACCACGACCGCCGGCTCGACGAGCGGGCCGGCTGGGCCATCCGGTGCATCCAGGTGGGCGTGGTGTGCACGTACTTCCTGTCCGTGGTGGCGAAGGCGCGGTACGGCCACGGCATCTTCACGTGGATGGACTCGACCACGTTGGTGCGGGCCGTGGTGCGTCGGGGCACGTTCCTCGCCGACCCCCTGCTGGCCCACCCGTGGACGCTGCACGTCACGCAGTACCTGATCGTGGCCATGGAGCTGGCGTCGCCGCTCCTGCTCGTCCGGGGCAAGGTCGGCCGCTCCGTGCTGCTCCTCTACGTGAGCTTCCACGTGGTGACGTTCGCCTGCCTCACCATCGCGTTCTGGCCCCACCTCGCCTGCCTGGTGGTGTTCCTGCCGCTCGAGCAGGTCCCCGACCGCTGGGACCGCCTCCGCGCCCGCTTCGGCACCCGCGAGCTCACGCCCACCGGCTGACCTACGAGCGGGGCACCTGGGCCCACGGGAGGGCCTTGTCGACGCGGACGTCGCCGGGGAGGCCGAGCACCCGCTCGCCGAGGATGTTGCGCATGATCTCCGACGTGCCGCCCTCGATCGAGTTGGCCCGCATGCGGAGGAACATCTGCTGGGTCGACGTGAAGTGCAGCGCGTTGGCCGAGCGAGTGAAGTCGTAGGAGCCGTAGAGCATGCCCTCGGCGCCGAGCAGGTCGTTGGCCAGCTCGGTGATGTCCTTGTTCAGCTCGGCCGAGAGCAGCTTGCCGACCGAGCCTTCGGGACCGGGCGTGCCCGCCTGGCGGACCTGTGAGGCCCGGATGTTGGTGAGGCGGGAGATCTCGGCCCGGATCCACGCCTGGACGATGCGATCGCGCTGGATGGGCGTGCCGCCCTTCTCTCGCCAGATGCGCAGCACGTCGCCGATCGGCCCCGACTCCTTGGCCGGGATCGTCCCGCCCAGGGCGACCCGCTCGTTCATGAGCGTCGTGAGCGAGACGCCCCAGCCCTCGCCCACGTCACCGAGGCGCTCGGCGTCGGGGATGCGAGCGTCGGTGAAGTACACCTCGTTGAACTCGGCGTCGCCGGTCATCTGGCGCAGGGGCCGGACCTCGACGCCGGGGCCGTGCATGTCGACCACGAAGTACGTCATGCCCTTGTGCTTGACCGCCTCGGGGTCGGTGCGGGCGAGGAGCATCCCCCAGCGGGCGACGTGGGCCAGCGTGGTCCAGACCTTCTGACCGTTCACCCGCCACTCGTCGCCGTCGCGCTCGGCCCGGGTCGACAGCGACGCCACGTCGGACCCGGCGCCCGGCTCGCTGAAGAGCTGGCACCAGATCTCCTCGCCGGTGAACAGCGGCCGGAGGTAGCGGGCCTTCTGCTCGTCGGAGCCGTGGGTCACCACCGTGGGCGCGCCCATGCCGAACCCGATCGGGTTGCGAGGGAACGGGCTCGGCGCGCCCGCCGCCTTCAGCCGCTCGTCGACGGTGCGCTGGAGCGACGGCGACGCGCCCAGCCCACCGAAGCCCTCGGGGAACTGCACCCAGGCCAGGCCGGCGTCGAACTGGGCGCCGAGGAAGTCGGCTGGCTTCGTGTCGGCCGGCGGGTGGCCGGCCAGGAGCTCCTCGACCTTCGCTTCGATGGTGCCGGCGTCGATGGTCACGGTGGCGACGGTAGCCCCGACCCACCTACCGTCGCCCGATGGCCCTCCGTGACACGTTCCGAGCCAATGCGCAGCACCTGCTCGAGCCAGGCGAGACCATCCAGTCGGTCTTCGGCGCCCAGCGGACCAGCGGGTGGTTCGCGCTCCTGTCGATCTGGATCATCGTCATCACCAGCGCCTACCGCGTGATCGTGGTGACCGACCGTCGCATCATCGTGGCCCGGTCCGGCCGCTTCCGGACGACGCCCGTCAAGGGCGTCCTCACCGAGAAGCCCCGCAACACGCTCATCGGTCCGGCCCACGGGGTCTGGTACAAGACCGACGCCCTGGGCGAGACGCTCTACATCAACAAGCGCTTCCACAAGGACGTCGCCGCGGCCGACGCCCTGGTCGACCCCACGGCCGCCTGAAGTGCATCGCCGCGGCCGACCCCGCGGAGCGGCGATCATGGCGCCGTGAGGTGGGAGCCGGAGGAGATCCGGACCTTCGTCGGTGACGCGATCGTCTACGGCCGCGACGCCAGCGCGGCGCTCGTCGACCTTCCCGCCTGGCTCGGACCGGCGGCCGAACCGCCGCCCCCGTGGGACGAGCAGGTCGTCCACGTCCACGTCCACGACCGACCCCTGGTCGTCGGCGCCTGGTGGCAGTCGGTGAACACGCCAGGCGAGCCGGTGGTCGTGCGGGCCCGCTCCCGTGTCGACGGCGTCACCTGGCGGCTGTTCGAGACGAGCTACCTCAACCTCCTGCACCGACCCGACATCGGCGCCGTCCTCATCGTCCCGCGCGACCTCGGGCCCACCGAGGAGCCGGAGGAGCCGATCGTCGAGGAGGAGGCAGCGTCGTTCGAGGCGCCGACCTGGATCATCCAGCACCTCGACGCCATCGGCGCGGTCATCCGGACCGACGGCATGGTCGAGGAGGTGTTCGGCCGGCCGGCCGAGACCCTCGTCGGCCGCATCATGCTCGAGACCCTGCACCCCGACGACCAGAACGCGGCCATCGCCATGTGGCTCGAGGTCCTGGCCACGCCGGGGGCGACGCGCACCATCCGCCAGCGCGTCGTCCGCACCGACGGGCCCGACGTCTGGCTCGAGTCGACCGTGATGAACCAGCTCGACAGCATCGGCGTCGTCGTCGCCGTCTCCCACGACGTCTCGGCCAGGATGCGCCAGGAGGCCTCGCTGCGGGCCAGCGAACGGGCCTTCCGGGCCCTCGCCGAAGGGGTGCCGGTCGCCGTGTTCCGCACCGATGCCACCGGCACCCTCACCTACGCCAACGCCCGGTGCGAGGAGCTGCTGGTGCCGTGCGGCGCCGTGGCCAGCGTGCTCGACCTCGACGCCGCCGGCGCACTCGCCAGCGCCTGGCCCGACCTCGTCGAGGGTCGTCGCGAGTCGGTCGAAGCCGACGTCGCCTGCGCCGACGGCCGCACCCTCAGGGTCCGAGGCCGGGCCGTGCCCGGGCGCGACGGTGTCGTGGTCATCGGCACGCTCGACGACGTGTCGGTCGAGCTGGCGCTGGCCCACGAGCTGCGGAGCCGAGCCGAGGTCGACGCCCTCACCGGGCTGGCCAACCGGCCCGGGTTCGACCGGCAGGCGGCCGAGGCGCTGGCCGACGGCGAGGGCGACGCCGCCCTCGTCTTCGTCGACCTCGACGGCTTCAAGGCCGTGAACGACACCTGGGGCCACCTGGCCGGCGACGCCGTGCTCGTCGAGGTGGCCGCCCGGCTGCGTGCGGTCGTGCGGCCCGACGACCTCGTCGGCCGCTACGGCGGCGACGAGTTCGTGCTCCTCTGCTCGGGCCTGGCCCCCGGCGACGAGGGGGCCGTGGTCTCCCGCATCGCCGCCGCGCTCGCCGCGCCGATCGCGGTCGCCGGCGCCCTCTGGCAGCAGGAGGCCAGCGTGGGCGTCGTCCGCACCGTGCCGGGCGAGTCGGCGGCGGACGCCCTGCGCCGGGCCGACGAGCAGATGTACGTCCGGAAGCGGGGTCGCTAGCCGGCGCGGACGATGGTGAGGATGGCGGCGTAGTGCAGGGCGGCGGCCACGATCACCAGCGAGTGCCACACCTCGTGGTAGCCGAAGACGCGAGGCAGCGGGTCGGGCCAGCGGCGCCCGAGCACGACGGCGCCGAACGTGTACGCGAGGCCACCGGCGGCGAGGAGCACCAGCTGGCCACCGTCGACGTGGCTGACCAGCACCGGCGTGGCCAGCACGACCACCCAGCCCATGCCGAGGTAGAGGACCCAGCCGGCGACGCGGGTCCGGTCGAACCAGACGAGCTTCATCAGTCCCCCGGCGACGGCGGCCGTCCACACCGCGGCGACCATGGCCCAGCCCTCCCACCCGCCGATGGCGACGAGCGCGACCGGCGTGTACGAGCCGGCGATGAGGAAGTAGATCGACGCGTGGTCGGCCCGGCGCAGCCACACCTGGAGCCGCCCGGTGTGACCGAGGCGGTGGTACGAGCCGCTCACGCCGAAGAGGGTCACGAGCGACGAGCCGTAGACCGCGGCCGCCACCGTGGCCAGGTTCGATCGGGCGACGAAGACGAGCACGAGGGCGGCCGGCACGGCGGCCACCGCGGCGGCCACGTGGAGCCGGCCCCGGAGGAGCGGCTTCACCAGGCCGTGGACGTCGACGTGGTGCTGCTTCACCCGTCGTCCTCGTCCCCGTCGTCGCCGCTGCCGCCCGACACGCCCAGCCGGGCGAGGAGCTGGTCGCGGACCGACACGCCCTTCTCCCGAGCCGGGTCGCCGGTGATCCGCCAGCCGAGCCGCGACGAGTAGAGGAGCGGCGGCTCCTTCAACCGGCCCTCGCGAGCGGCGGCGATGGTGCCGATGAACAGGTCGTGGTCACCGCCGTAGTCGGCGGCCGGCACGTGCTTGGTCACCTCGCAGCGGAGCCAGGCGATCGAGTTGGGCACGACGGGCAGACCGTCCCAGTCCTCGACGTACTCCTCGGCCACGTACTCGAACCGGTGGCCGGGATAGGAGAAGTACTGGCCCTCGGCGATCTGGTCGCCGGCCAGGAGCGACGCCGAGAAGCGGCCGGTGGCCGCCAGCACGGCGTGGGTGTCGTGCTTGGGCGACACCGAGGCCATGACGATCGGCTCCTCGAAGGCGATCTGGCTGAACCAGTGCGAGGTGTAGAGCCGCCGCACCTCGCCGTCGGCCGCACCGATCACCTGCACGCCCTTGATCATCTGCCCGATGGAGCGCTTGAGGTCGCGGTCGATCACCCGTGCATCCGATCAGTTCATCCGGGCCCGCATGGCGCGGGCTGCCCGGGCCGAGGCCTCGTCGCCGGTGGTCGCGGCCAGCTTCTCCAGGAGGTCGGCGCCCTCGTCGGGCCGGCCCGAGGCACCGAGCGTGATGGCCAGCCGGCGCCGCACGTTGTCGTCGGCATCGGGGATGGCGGCCCGCAGCCGGAGCACCCACAGCAGGGTGAACGTCTCGCCCCGCACGTTGGCGATGTTCTCGAGGTTGGCGAGCTGGCGGTCGACGATCAGCAGCTTGCCCACCGGGTCGAGGTAGGCGTCGTCGAAGTTGGCCTCGGGCCCGTGCACGCCGTGGAAGCGGAGGCGGCAACCCTGCCGGTCGAGCACCAGTCCCTGGGCGAAGGGGTCGACGAACACCTCCGGGTCGACCTTGTCGCGCACGAGGAAGTGACCGGGCATCGACACGCCGGCCAGCGGCACCCCGAGCCGGCGCCCGACCTCGAGCATCACCACGGCCAGGCTGATCGGGATCCCGGTGCGGCGCTCGAGCACGGCGTCGAGGTACGAGTTGCGGGGGTCGTAGTAGTCGGCGTCGTTCCCGGTGAAGCCGAGGTCGCGGAAGAGCAGGCGGCGCAACCCGTCGAGGGTGGGCTCGGCGGCCTGCGCCGCGAGCTCGTCGAAGCGGGCCAGCTCGACGTCGACGTCGAGGCCGGGGCGGGCGTGGGCCGCGATCAGCAGGCCGACCTCGTCGAGCGGCAGCGCCGCCTCCGGCCCGGCCACCAGGTCGGTGAAGCGCGCCGTCGGGTCCACCCGGCCACCGTACCCAGCGGCGGTAGCGTCGCCGCCAGTGCCTGTCTCGACCTGGACCTACCTCGACCACCCCGGCGTGCTGCCGTTCGCCCACCGGGGCGGGGCCAGCGAGCTGCCGGAGAACACGCTGCCGGCGTTCGCCCGGTCCGTCGAGCTCGGCTACCGGTACCTCGAGACCGACACCCACGTCACCGCCGACGGCGTGCTCGTCGCCTTCCACGACGACCGGCTCGACCGGGTCACCGACAAGACCGGCGTGATCCGCGACCTCACGTGGGCCGAGGTGTCCGAGGCCCGGATCGGCAGCGAGCCGATCCCGTTGCTCGAGGACCTGCTGGCCGCCTTCCCCGACGCCCGGGTCAACATCGATCCGAAGCACGACGGCGCCGTGCGTCCGCTGGCCGCGCTCCTCCTGCGGATGGGCGCGGTCGACCGGGTCGGGATCGGGTCGTTCTCCGACCGGCGCCTGGCCGACATGCGCAAGCTCTGCGGCCCCCGCCTCTGCACGTCGCTCGGGCCGTCCAACATCGCCCGACTGGTCGCGGCGAGCCGAGGCGTCCCGGTCGGGCGGATCCCGGCACCGTGCGCCCAGGTGCCCACCAACCAGGGCCGCGTCCCGGTGGTGACCGAGCGCTTCGTCGCCGAGGCCCACCGACGGGGCGTGCAGGTCCACGTCTGGACGATCGACGACCCGGCCGAGATGCACCGGCTCGTCGACCTCGGGGTCGACGGGATCATGACCGACCGTCCCCTCGTCCTGAAGGAGGTCCTCGAGTCCCGCGGCCTCTGGGCCTGACGCGAGAGACCACGACGCACCCACGGGCCTGCGGACATCGCCCCTCCCTCCTGTTTCCGCGGAAAGACGAAGGACGCTCCGAGGGGACGACCTGGGCGCGCCGGACCTGATGCTCCCCGA
>JAODBP010000232.1 GCA_025464025.1 Actinomycetes bacterium
TGCAGCACCTTCTCCGGCGTGAGCAGGTTGATGCGACCGAGCTCGTCGTCGTCACCCCAGTCACCCCACGTCGAGCCGTCCGGTCGTCGCACCCATCGTTCTGACACGCTGGTCATTCTTGTACCGATCGGTCTACTGTTGCGACATGGTCGAACCTGCTCCCAGGACACCCGACTTCGTCGTCTCCGGCGACGGCCACCTGCTCGAGCCCATCGACCTGTTCAAGACCCGCCTCCCCAAGCACCTCCGCGACCGCGGCGTCTGGGAGGAGGACTTCGAGATCGAGCCCCTCGTCGAGGGCGGGGCCCGCAACTTCCGGCGCCTGCACACGCCGGGCTACGAGGGCTGGACGATCTCCCGCTACCGCCAGACCAGCGGCCGCACCCCCGAGGGCGACCCCGAGCTCATCCTCGAGGACATGGACCTCGACGGCGTCGACGCCCAGGTGCTGCACCCGAACCTGTCGCTGTTCGGGCTCTACTCCGACGACCACGAGCTGTCGATGGCCCACGCCCGGGTCTACAACGACTACGTCATCGAGCGGTTCTCGCCCTACTTCCACCGGCTGGCCCCCACCGCGCCGATCCCGCTCACCGACGTCGACGATGCCGTGGCCGAGATCGAGCGGGTTGCCGCCGCCGGCTTCCGGGCCATCCTGCTGCCGGCCACGCCGCCGCGGAACTACTACACGCGCGACCTCGACCCGGTGTGGTCGGCGGCGGCGGCCACTGGCGTGCAGATCTTCTTCCACACCCAGACCGGCGGGGTGAAGGTCGACGACAAGGAAGCGATCACCCTGAAGGTCGTCCTGGAGAACGCGGCCCAGGTCAACCAGCCGATGACCGAGAAGGCGGCGGCCAAGCGGATGGTCACCCAGGCGGTGATGAGCACGATCACCCCCCAGCAGCTCATCTGCCAGCTCATCGGCGGCGGCGTCCCCGAGCGCCACCCCGACCTCCACTTCTCGCTGATCGAGTTCAACGCCCACTGGCTGTCGTCGCTGGTCGGCGCCATGGACAAGTGCTGGGTCACCGGCATCGGCCAGGACGCCGACTGGTGGCTGGGCAAGTGGGACGACTCCCGCCCGGCGAACGACCAGCCCGACATGGCACAGCTGTTCAAGCTGAACGAGAAGTGGCTCTACCCGCTCATGCCGAGCGAGTACGTGAAGCGCCAGTTCCACGTGCAGTTCCAGGACGATCCGGTCGCCGTCGCCTGCCGCCACATCACCGGCCTATCCACGATCGTGTGGGGCAACGACTACCCGCACGCCGAGGGCACGTTCCGGGGCAGCCGCAAGCTGATCGAGCAGCAGTTCGCCGGCGTCCCCGACGACGAGCGCAAGGCCATCCTCGGCGGCACGCTCGGCGGCCTCCTGGGCTTCTCCAAGGTGCCGGCCTGACCGAGCTCCGCTTCGAAGGGCGGGTCGCGATCGTGACCGGCGCCGGCCGCGGGATCGGCCGCGCCTACGCCCAGCTGCTCGCCGAGCGGGGCGCCAGCGTCGTGGTCAACGACCGGGGCGGCTCGATCGAGGGCGACGGCACCGACGCCGGTCCGGCGTCCGAGGTCGCCGCCGCCGTAGGTGGGGTCGCCGACACCCGCGACGTGGCCACGGTCGAGGGTGCCGAGGCCCTCGTCGCCACCGCCGTCGAGCGGTTCGGGCGCCTCGACATCCTGATCAACAACGCCGGCATCGTGCGGTGGGCCGGCTTCCCGGAGGCCGACGCCGACAACCTCGACGCCCACCTCGCCGTGCACGTCGCCGGTGCGTTCAACACCACCCGCGCTGCCTGGCCCCACATGGTCGAGCAGGGCTACGGAAGGATCGTGCAGACCACCTCGACGGGGATGCTCGGGCTGCCCACCAACCTCTCGTACGCCACGGCCAAGGGCGGCGTGCTCGGGATGACCCGCAGCCTCGCCGTGGCCGGCCGCAAGCTCGGCATCAAGGTCAACGCCATCGCCCCGGCGGCGGCGACCCGCATGGGCGGCGACACCGACGACGCGCAGATGGCGCCCGAGCTCGTCGCCCCGCTCGTCGCCTACCTCGCCCACGAGTCGTGCCCGGTCAGCGGCGAGGCCTACTCGGCCGGCGCCGGCCGGTTCCAGCGCTTCTTCATCGCCGTCACCGAGGGCTGGGTCGACCCGAAGGCCACGATCGAGGACGTCGCCGAGCACTGGGCCGCGATCAACGACGAGGCCGGCTACGAGGTGCCGGCCGACCTCGTGCGCTGGTCGAAGGCGTTCCGATCGCACCTGGACGGCTGATGGACCTCTCGCTCACCGAAGCCGAACAGGACCTGGCCGACCTCTGCCGCGAGTTCGCCCAGAAGGAGATCGCCACCCGCGCCCCGCTGGCGTGGGAGGAGGCGCGCTGCGACACCGCCCTCCTCCGGGAGATGGGCGAGCTCGGCCTGCTCGGCATGCTCGTGCCCGAGAAGTGGGGCGGCATCGGCATGTCGACCGTCGGCTTCGTCGCCGCAATGGAGCAGATCGGCCGGGCCGACCAGTCGCTCGCCGCGGCCTGGCAGGCCCACGTGACGATCGGGTCGCTCCCCCTCCTCCTGTTCGGCGACGACGCCCAGCGGGAGCGCTGGCTGCGGCCGCTGGCCGAGGGGCGGGTGCTCGGCGCGTTCGGGCTCACCGAGCCCGACGCCGGGTCGGACGCCAAGGGCATCAAGACCAAGGCCGTGGCCCAGGACGGCGGCTGGCGGATCAACGGCCGGAAGACGTTCATCTCCAACGCCGGCACCGACATGTCGTTCGGCGTGACGATGCTGGCGCGGACCGAGTCGGGCTTCGCCACCCTCGTGGTCGAGAAGGACACGCCGGGCTTCACCATGGGACCGAAGATGCGCGGCATCGGTTGGAAGGGGCTCGACACCCGCGACCTGTTCTTCGACGACGTGTGGGTGCCCGACGAGCACCTGGTCGGCGATCCCGACCTCGGGCTGGGCCAGTTCCTGCGCACGCTCGAGGTCGGGCGAATCTCGATCGCCGCCCTGTCGCTGAGCCTCACCCAGGCCGTCCTCGACCTGGCTCTGGCCTACGCCAAGGAGCGGGTGCAGTTCGGCCAGCCCATCTCGTCGTTCCAGGCCGTGCAGTTCAAGCTGGCCGACATCGCCACCGAGCTGGAGGCGGCCCGCTGGCTCACCTACCGGGCGGCCCACCTCCGCGACACCGGGCAACCGTTCCAGAAGGAAGCGGCGATGGCCAAGCTGAAGGCCAGCCGCGTGGCGACGTGGGCCGCGTCGGAGGCGGTGCAGATCCACGGCGGCGTCGGCTACATGCTCGAGACGCCGGTCGCCCGCTTCTACTGCGACTCGAAGGTGCTCGAGATCGGCGAGGGCACCAACGAGATCCAGCACCTCGTCATCGCCCGCGCCCTCGGCTGCTAGCCGGTACCGGCACCTATCGCCGGCGTATCGAAAACCGCGTACGCCCGGGTGACACCGCGGCTGCCTTGATGGCCGCATGACCTCCCGCGCACCGGCACGAGGATCGACTTCGTCGAAGCTGTGGCCCGCCGCAGCCGTCGTGCTCTGGCTCGCGGTCGCGGGCTGCTCCAGCGGATCCGAGTCGCCGACCATCCCCACCGTCGCCGCCACGCCGACCACGGCCGCCGCCCAGACGGGGGAGACCTCGTCGAGCGCCACGACCTCCGCCCCCACGACACCGCTCGAGAAGGCCCAGGCGTACGCGAAGTGCATGCGCAGTCACGGGGTGGCGAACTTCCCCGACCCGGTCGCGACCCCCAGTGGTGGCTACGGGTTCCGGACGCAGGGGGTCGACCCGAAGTCGTCCGCCTTCCAGTCGGCGTCGGAGGCGTGCGACGAGCTGGTGCCGGGGGGTTGGGGAGAGCCCGGCAAGGCGCTCACGCCCGCCGACCAGCAGGAGTGGCTCGACTGGGCCAGGTGCATCCGCACCCACGGCGTGCCCGACTTCGCCGACCCGACCTTCTCGGGCCAGGAGGTCCACATCTCGGGTGACGGGGACTCCCCCCAGCTCCAATCGGCGATGGCCGACTGCAAGTCGAAGATGCCGACCACCGGCGGACTGGGCGGG
The DNA here is from genome assembly GCA_025464025.1 of Actinomycetes bacterium. Next base: position 4,066 of record JAODBP010000232.1, read on the forward strand.
TGACCGGCCGGGCCGGCGGCTGGTCTCGGCGCCGGCTCACGGTGGCGGGGGTCACCGTCGTGGTGCTCGCCGCTGGCGCGATCACCACGGCCAGGTCGACGTCGGGGTCCGGGTCGCGGCGCGCCGCGAGCTCGACGGCCACGACCACGGCCACCGTGCAGCTCACCGACCTGGCCGAGACGACGCCCGTGAGCGGGACGGTCGGGTTCGCCAGCCGGTACACGATCGTGCAGCCGGCCGGCACCGGGCCCCAGGACGTCACCCAGGCGCACCAGGCCGTCGCCCTCGCCGGACTGGGGCTGTCCCAGGCGCAGGCGATGCTCGCGTCGGACACCGCGCTGCTCCGGACCGATCAAGCGACGCTGGCCGCGGCGCGGCAGAAGCAGGCGAACGACTGCCAGGGCGACGCCGCCGCCGACAGCTCGTCGAGCGGGTCGACGCCGTGCGCATCCGACACCGCGGAGGTCGCGTCCGCCCAGAAGGCGGTGGATGCCGACCAGCAGAAGGTCACCGCCGACCAGGACGAGGTCGCCGCCGCGCAGCTGGCGTTGGCCAACGCGCAGACCGCCCGGGCGACCGCCGGGACCGCGGCCACGGCCTACCACCCGACGTCGAAGTACACCGCCCTGCCTCGGGTCGGACAGGTGGTCCTACCCGGGCAGTCGCTGTGGTCGGTGGACGGGCGGCCCGTGCCGTTGCTGCCCGGGTCGGTGACCGCGTGGCGGGCGTTCGTTCCCGGCATGCCGCCCGGCGCCGACGTCGCGGCGTTGCACCGGGCGCTCGTCCAGCTCGGCTTCGGCAACGGGTTGCGGGCGGCGGACGCCTTCTCGGCCGCGACGGCCGCCGCCATCCGCCGCCTCCAGACGTCGCTCGGCGTTCCCCGGACCGGGACGCTGCCCCTCGGCTCGGTGGTCTTCGGGCCGACCGCGGTGCGCGTGACCACCGTCCACCCGCTGGTGGGCAACACGGTCGTCGGAGACCAGCCGGTGCTGGACGTCACCTCGACCACGCCAGTGGTGAACGTCGCCCTGCCGGTCGGCCAGACGTCGCGCGTCAAGGTCGGCGACCCGGTGACGGTCAACCTCCCGGACGGGACCACCGGCGAAGGGACGATCACCGCGGTCGGCACCGTGGCCACCAACACCACGCCGTCCGACAGCGGCAACGACAACACCTCGGCGACGGTCGACGTGGCGGTCTCGCTCACCAAGGCCTCACCGGCCGGTGCGCTGGACCAGGCGCCGGTCACCGTGAACATCACCAACGACTCGGCGCAGCAGGTGCTCGCCGTGCCGACCACCGCGCTGCTGGCCCTCGCCGGCGGCGGCTACGCGGTCGAGGTCGTGGAGCCCGGCGGCACCCACGAGCTGGTCGCCGTGACGACCGGGATCTTCGACGACCAGTCCGGGCTGGTCCAGGTCGACGGGGCGGCGTTGGCGGCCGGCCAGCGGGTGGTGGTGGCGTCATGAGCTCCACCTGCCCGGCGGGAGAGGCGGGCCCGCCGGTCCTCGAGCTGGACCACGTCACCAAGACCTACCCGGGCGACTCACCGCTGGAGGTGCTCCACGCGGTGGACCTCACCGTTCGGGAAGGGGAGCTGGTCGCCGTCGTCGGCCCGTCGGGGTCGGGCAAGTCGACCCTGCTCGCGATCATGGGCACCCTGGACCGGCCGACGTCGGGCACCGTGCGGGTGACCGGGATCGACATCGCCGGGCTCGAGGACCGCCAGCTCTCCGCGCTGCGGGCGACGCGGATCGGGTTCGTGTTCCAGCAGTTCTTCCTCTCCGAGCACGAGACCGTGCTGGACAACGTCGCCGAGGGCCTGCTGTACGCGGGCGTGCCCCGGCGGGAGCGCCAGCGGCGCGCTGCGGAGGCGCTCGAACGGGTCGGTCTCGGCCACCGCACCCGACACCGTCCCACCAAGATCTCCGGAGGGGAGCGCCAGCGGGTCGCCATCGCCCGGGCCCTCGCCGGCCGGCCGGCGATCGTGCTGGCCGACGAGCCGACCGGCAACCTCGACAGCCGATCCGGCGCCGCCATCGTGACCATGCTGGAGGAGCTCAACGCCGAGGGCGCCACCATCGTCGTGATCACCCACGACCACGACCTGGCCGGCCGCTTCCCTCGGCGCATCGAGATCCTCGACGGGAGCATCGTCGGTGACCGCTGAGGTGCTCACGCCGGCCCGGCTCCGGTTCGGCGACGTGGCGCGCGTCGCGAGCGTCGGCGTCCGCACGCGTCGCATGCGCGCCGCGCTGTCCGCCCTCGGCATCGCCATCGGCGTGGCCGCGATGGTCGCCGTGCTGGGGCTGTCGGCCTCGTCGCAGGCCGGGCTGCTGGCCGAGATCGACAAGCTCGGCACCAACCTGCTCACCGTCAACAACGGCACCGGCGTCCTCGGCAACAACGAAGAGCTCCCGCTCGTCGCCCCGGCGATGATCCGGCGCGTCGCACCGGTCACCGCGGTGGCCGACACGGGGAAGGTGGACGTGAACGCCTACCGCAGCCCGTACATCCCCCGCGTCCACACCAACGCCCTCGACGTCCAGGCGGCCACCCTCGACCTGCTGCCCACGGTGGGCACCACGGTCGCCGAGGGCCGCTGGCTCAACGCCGCCACCGCCACCAAGCCCGTGTGCGTGCTGGGCGCGGCGGCCGCCCAGCGGCTCGGGATCGACCTGGTCCTGCCCGGTGAGCGCATCTGGATCGCCGACCAGTGGTTCTACGTCGCCGGCATCCTCGAACCGGCCGTGCTCGCCCCCCAGATCGACGGCTCGATCCTCGTCGGCTTCCCCGCGGCGGCGACGTACCTGGGCTTCGACGGTCACCCCACCGAGATCTACGTCCGGTCGGTCACCGATCAGACCGCGGCCGTGCAGGAGGTCCTCGGCGCGACCGCCAACCCCGCGCATCCCGACGCCGTCAAGGTCAGCCAACCGTCCGACGCACTCGTCGCGCGCGCTCAGGCCAAGGGGGCGCTGACGGGCCTGTTCCTGGGACTGGGGGCGGTGGCGTTGCTCGTCGGCGGCGTGGGGGTGGCGAACATCATGGTCATCTCCGTGCTCGAACGGCGCTCCGAGATCGGACTGCGCCGGGCACTCGGCGCCACGAAGGGCCAGATCCGCGCCCAGTTCCTGTCCGAAGCGGTGCTGCTGTCCGTCGCCGGCGGCGCGACCGGCGTCGGGCTGGGCGTGGCGGCGACCGCCGTCTACGCCAGCGCCAAGCACTGGGCCATCACGGTCCCGACCCTCGCTTGGGCCGGTGGGCTGGGCGCGGCGCTGGCCATCGGTGCCATCGCCGGGCTGCTACCGGCCTTGCGCGCTGCTCGTCTGTCGCCCACTGACGCATTGAGGACGGTGTGACCATGCGAATCCGAACGCTCGCCGCTGGCTGGTCGGCGCTCACGATGGCGACCATCGCCGTCATCGGTGGATCCTTCGGCGTCGAGCCCGCCGGCGCGGCAACCTGTCCGGACTCGAACCCTCCCGACGAGATGGCAGTCAGCGCCGGGACACCCCAGACCACCAAGCTCGCGACGCCGTTCCAGACCAACCTCGCCGTCGCGTTGCAGAGCAGCAGCGGCTGTCCCGTCACGACGAACGCCGCGGGCGTGGCCGTCACGTTCACCGCGCCGTCCAGCGGCGCCACGGGCACCTTCTCGACCACCGGCACCAGCACCGCGACCGTCGGCACGACCTCCTCCGGCGCGGCGGTCGCTCCGGCGTTCACCGCCAACGACAGCTCCGGCAGCTACACGGTCGTGGCGACGTCGGCGTACGGGTCGGTGTCGTTCTCCCTCACCAACACGGCGACCGGTGTCGCCGTCGCGATCGCCGCCACAGGCGGCAGCCCCCAGTCCGCCCCCGTCGGCGCGGCGTTCGGCAGTCCGCTCCGCGCCCGACTGACCGACGCTCGTGGCGGCCCCGTCGCTGGTGCCACCGTCACGTTCGCCATCGTCGCCAGGAACGGCGCAGATGCGGCGTTCGCGACCGGCGCTCCCACGGCGAACGCCGTGACGAACAGCGCCGGCGAGGCAACCAGCCCGACGCTGACGGCCAACACCACGACCGGGACCTACACCGCGACCGCCACCACCAGCGGGACGACCGAGGCCGCGACCTTCCAGCTGACCAACGTCGCGGGGAGGCCCTACGCCATCACGTCCGGTGCCGGCGCCCGGCAATCCGCCCCGGCCGGCGCTCCGTTCACGGTCCCGCTCGCCGTCAGGGTCACAGACAGCGGGAAGAACCCGGTGTCCGGTGCGGTCGTCACCTTCCACGCCCCCACCAGCGGACCGACGGGATCGTTCGCCGGCCGCGGCACCACCGCCACCGTCACGACGAACGCGAACGGCATCGCGGTGGCGCCGACCTTCACCGCCAACCGGCTCCCGGGCGGGTACATCGTGACCGCGGCGGTGGCCGGCGTCCGCCCCCCGGCGTCGTTCGCCCTCGTCAACCAGGC
>JAODBP010000242.1 GCA_025464025.1 Actinomycetes bacterium
CCGGACCTGGTGCTTCCCGAACCGGCGACGGATTGACAACGTTTCTGTTGTCAATCCGTCGCCAGTTCGAGCGCGGGACTCGGGCGCGCCCAACTCGCCTCAGAGCGTCCTTTGCCCTTCACCCCTGCCGCGAACGCCCGATGTCCATGGCGCAACGTGGCACTGACGAACGTCCTTGGGATCAACAGCTAGATGACCGTGACGTTGGCGCTCCCGGTGTTGGACACGTAGGTCTTGTTCGTCACCGAGTTCACGGCGACCGCGTTGGGGCTGGTCCCCGTGGGGACCGACGTGGTGCTGTTGTTGGCCCCGTTGACCACGGTGACCGTGAACGCGCTGGAGTTCACGACATAGATCTTGTTGGTCACCGAGTTCACGGCAACGGCCACTGGATACAACCCGGTCGGCACTGTGGCCGTCGTGTTGTTGACCCCGTTGATCACCGTGACGGTCCCGCCGTTCGGGACCATCGGACTGCCGTTGTTGTTGGCGACGTAGATCTTGTTCGTCGTGGCGTTCACGGCAACCGCGGTGGGTGTGGTGCCGACCGGCACCGAAGCCGTCGTGTTGTTCGCCCCGTTGATGACGGTCACCGTGTTGCTGTTGCGGTTGGCGACGTAGATCTTGTTGGTCGTCGCGTTCACGGCCACCGCCCACGGGATCAACCCGGTGGACACGGACGCCGTCGTGTTGTTCACCCCGTTGATGACCGTCACGTTGCTCGTGTTCCCGCTGTTGGCGACGTAGATCCTGTTCGTCGTCGCGTTCACGGCCACGGCGTTCGGCGAAGCACCCACCGACACCAAGGCCGTGGTGTTGTTCACCCCGTTGATGACGGTCACCTTGTTGGCGTTGCGGTTCGTGACGTAGATCTTGTTGGTCGTCGCGTTGATGCCGAGTGCGTTCGGAAACGCGCCGGTGGCGACCGTCACGGTGGCGTTCGTCGCACCGTTGATGACGGTGACGTTGTTGCTCCCGCTGTTCGCGACGTAGATCTTGTTCGTCGTGCTGTTGACCGCGACCGCGACCGGGTTGACACCCACCGAGACGGTCGCCGTGGCATTGGTCGTCCCGTTGATGACGGTCACCGTGTTGCTGTTGCGGTTGGCGACGTAGATCCTGTTGGTCGTCGCGTTCACGGCCACGGCGTTCGGATAGGTGCCAGCGGCGACGGTGGCCGCCGAGGCCGGGGTCGCGCCGACGACCGTGGCGAGCAGCGCGGTGGCGACGACGGCGAGGGCCCCCAGCGTGCGCGGGGCCGAACGACGAGCTCCGGATGTGTACTGCCTGGCCATGTGGCGATGCCTTCCCTGGGAGCCCTCGGTCAAAGGCACAAGGGGGCGAAACTACTCCGCCCCCCGAGCAGGAAGTAGGGCTCGTACCAGCGGTATCGGGGCAAAGCGATCGAAGGCCCCGAACCCAGTGGCATCGACTTCAGCGCCGCAGGTCGGCGACCAGGCGCTCGAGCTTCTCGGCCACGTCGAGCAGCTCGGCCTCGGTCCAGCCCACGAGCTGGCGCGACAGCAGGGCCTCGTTGGCGGCGCGGAGCTTGCGGTGCGCCTCCCGGCCGCGGGCCGTGGCCTCGACCAGGGCGATGCGGGCGTCGTCGCCCGACGTCCGCTCGATGTGCCCGCCGTCGTCGAGCAGCTTCACCTGCCGGCTGAGCGCAGACGGCTGCATGTGCGAGAGCTTCGACAGCTCGCCCAGCGAGATCGGGCCGTGCTCGACGATCCGGCCCAGCACGCCGTAGGCCGCCAGGTTGAGGTCGACGCCGGCCCGCTCGGCGTGCAGCGGGTCGAGCTTGCGGCTGGTGGCGAACCGGCGCAGCCCGCTGATGGCGTCGTTCAACCGGCGGTAGGTGGCGGCCTTCGACATCGCGGCGTACGGTAGCAGTTCACAACGTGAACTATTGGGGGACGCATGGCCTGGGACTTCCGCACCGACGCCGACTTCCAGGAGCAGCTCGACTGGATCCGCGACGTCGTCGTCCACCAGATCGAGCCGCTCGACCTGGTGAAGCACCAGATGAGCAAGGAGGCCTGGGCCACGGCCGTCGAGCCGATCAAGCAGGAGGTCAAGGACCGCAACCTGTGGGCCGCACACCTCGACGAGGAGCTCGGCGGCCAGGGCATGGGGCAGGTGCGCCTCGCCCTCATGCACGAGCTCCTCGGCCGCACACAGTCGGCCCCCAACGTCTTCGGCAACCAGGCGCCCGACTCGGGCAACGGCGAGCTGCTGGCCATCGGTGCCAACGACGAGCAGAAGGCGAAGTGGCTGTGGCCGCTGCTCGAGGGGAAGCTCACCTCGTCGTTCTCCCTCACCGAGCCGGAGACGGCCGGGTCGGACCCGACCCAGATCCAGACCACCGCCCTCCTCGACGGCGACGAGTACGTGGTCAACGGCCACAAGTGGTTCGCCTCGAACGCCGCCGTCGCCGACTTCGTGCTGGCCATGGTCGTCACCAACCCCGACGGCGGCCCCTACGAGCGGGCCTCGATGCTCTGCATCGAGAAGGGCACGCCCGGGATGAACATCGTCCGCAACGTCCACACCATGGACCACCCGTGGGACGGCCACGGCGACCAGCACCTCGGGGGCCACGCCGAGATCGTGTTCGAGGACTGCCGGGTGCCGAAGGAGAACCTGATCGGCAACCCGGGCGAGGGCTTCCTCCTCGCCCAGAAGCGGCTGTCGGGCGGGCGCATCCACCACGCCATGCGCTGGATCGGAACCTGCCACCGGGCCTTCGACATGATGTGCGAGCGAGCCGTGAGCCGGACCATGAACGGCCGCCCCCTGGGCGACAAGCAGTTCGTGCAGGACTTCATCGCCGAGTCCCGCACCGAGATCGACGCCGCCCGCCTGCTCACCATGCACGCGGCCTGGCACTGGGACACCTACGGCGCCGAGAAGAGCCGGATGCAGATCGCCCAGATCAAGTACTGGGGGGCGCGGGTGCTCTACAACGTGATCGACCGGTCGATCCAGGTGCACGGGGCCATGGGCTTCTCCACCGACCTGCCGCTCGAGCGCATGTACCGCACGGCTCGCAACTTCCGCATCTCCGACGGGGCCGACGAGACCCACAAGAGCTTCATCGCCCGCCGGGTGCTCAAGGAGTACAAGCCGGTCGACGGCTACCCCACCGAGCACGTGCCGACGCGCACGGCCGATGCCCAGCAGCGCTTCGCCGAGTTCCTCGACCTGGCCACGGCCAACTCGTGATGAGCGAGCGCAGCGAGCGAGCCATCGATGTCCTCGGCGAGGCGCCCTGCGCCGAGCGCGGCGCAGCCGCTACTGCCCGGCGCACCAACGGGGAGCGCTGATGGCCGAGGAGCGGATGGAAGAGGCGCTCTCGAAGTGGCTCGGCGGCGACGTCACCGTCGAGCAGGTGTCGGGCGGCTCGTCCAACCTCACGTACCGGGTCCGCCACGGCGACGACGACTGGATCCTGCGGCGGCCGCCGCTCTCCCACGTGCTGGCCACGGCCAACGACATGAAGCGGGAGCACACCGTGCAGGCGGCGCTGCACGCCACCGACGTGCCGGTGCCGAAGGTCATCCGCTTCTGCGACGACACCTCGGTGCTCGGCGCGCCCTTCTACCTGATGGAGCGGCTCGACGGCATCGTCTTCAACGACGCCAGCGACGTGGCCCACCTCGACGAGGCCCAGTCGCTGGCCGCCACCTACGAGCTGGTCGACGTGCTGGCCCGGCTCCACGCCGTCGACCCCGAAGCGGTGGGGCTCGGGTCGTTCGGCAAGCCGACCGGGTTCGTCACCCGCCAGGTCGGCCGGTGGTCGACGCAGTGGGAGAAGTCCAAGCAGCGGGAGCTGCCGGAGATCGACGAGGTGGCGCGCATCCTGGCCGCCGCCATCCCGCCCGAGGGGGCGGCGTCGATCGTGCACGGCGACTACTCGTTCAACAACACCATGTTCCGTCGCGACCAGCCGGCGCGGATGCAGGCCGTCCTCGACTGGGAGATGTCGACGCTGGGCGACCCGCTCACCGACGTGGGCATGGTCGCCATGTACTGGACCGAGGTCGGCGAGATGATGTGGGCCAAGCGGGAGCACCCGCAGCCCCACCGGGCCAACGCCGGGTTCCCGTCGGTCGACGACCTGCTCGAGCGCTACGCCACCGCCAGCGGGCGCGACCTGTCGGGCATCGACTTCTACCGGGCCCTGGCCACGTTCAAGCTGGCCGTCATCACCGAGGGGGCCCACGCCCGCATCGCCGGCTCGGGCGAGACCGACCGGTTGGCCCAGGTCGATGCCTCCGTCCGCCAGCTGGCGAGCATGGCGCTCGACGCCGCGAAAGGATTGTCCTCATGAGCGAACTGGCCCTGCACGACCCGCTCCTGTACGACGCCGGGTTCCCGTACGAGCGGTTCAAGCAGCTGCGCGACGAGGACCCCGTCTCCCACCACGAGCACGAGGACTACGACGGCGGCTACTGGGTGGTGGCCCGCCACGCCGACGTGCAGGCGGTGTCCCGCAACGCCGACGTGTGGCGCAACGCGCCCGGCCCGTTCGTGGAGATCCCCCCCGGCGCCCCGCCCGAGCCGGACATGGACCTGCTCATCAACCTCGACGGCCACGCCCACATCCAGATGCGCAAGATCGTCAACAAGGGCTTCACCCCCCGGCGGGTGGCCGCCCTCGAGGATCGGCTGCGGGCCCGGGTCGACTCCCTCATCGACGCCCTGGTCGACAAGGGCAGCGCCGACCTGGTGCACGACCTGGCCCTGTGGCTGCCGCTGCACGTCATCGCTGACATGGTCGGCATCCCCGAGGACGACCGGGCCCTGGTGTTCGGCTACACCGAGAAGACGTTCGGCTTCGACCCCGAGCTCAGCCCCGATGACCGCAACCAGGCCATGGTCGACATGTTCCTGTACGCCGACGCCCTCAGTCGGGAGCGCCAGGCGGCAACGTCCGAGGACCTGCTCAGCCTGCTGCTGTAGGCCGAGATCGAGGGCCACCATCTGACCCAGTTCCAGGTCAGCTCGTTCTTCATGCTCCTCCAGAACGCCGGCAGCGAGACGACCCGCAACCTCATCACCAC
>JAODBP010000265.1 GCA_025464025.1 Actinomycetes bacterium
GGCGAGCGCGGCCCGCTCCCCGGCCAGCGCCGGGCCGTCGAGGGCCGGACCCCCGTGGCGGCCGACCTGGTCGGCCAGGCGGCGCATCCCGTCGGCCACCCCGGCCGGCCCGGCCACCGGGGGCCGATCGGGCCACCCGGTCAACGCCAGCAGGCCGGAGCGGGCCCAGGACTCGGTGGTGGTCGGCACGGCCCCAGGTTCGCGCGGGAAGGGGTTGCCAAAAGCCTTTGGATGATCGACCATGCACCTATGGCCCAGGGACAGGCAGCAGAGCGCATCATCTCGGCGGACTCGCACGTGAAGGTCACCCACGAGCAGATCAAGGCCAACCTCGACCCGAAGTACCACCAGGCCTACGACGACGCCGTGGCCGCCTTCGCCGATCGCATGTCGCGCGGCGCCGGCGCGGCCAACGCCGCGGGCGCGGCCATGAAGGCGGCCGACGGCAACGCCGCGTTCAACCGCGACGGCTACTGGGATCCGGTCGAGCGGCTGAAGGACATGGACCTCGACGGGGTCGACGCCGAGGTCCTCTACTCCGAGGTCAGCGCGTTCCGGTACCTGGCCGACATGACCGAGGGCATGAGCGAGTCGGTGCGCGCCTTCAACGACGTGCTCCAGGCCTTCGCCGAGCCCGACCCGAAGCGGCTGATCGTCAGCTACCAGATCCCGATCCACGACATCGACCTGGCCGTGGCCGAGGTGAAGCGGGTCGTCGGCCTCGGGGCCAAGTCGCTGCAGATGCCCGTCTTCCCGAGCGAGTTCGGCCTGCCCGAGTACTTCGACGAGCGCTACCACCCGCTGTTCGAGGAGATCCAGGCATCGGGCCTGCCCATCTGCTGCCACATCGGCCTCAACACCAACCTCGACGACCTCATGCGCCGCGACCCCACCCCCAACAAGGGCGTGATGGTGCCGGTCACCGGGCTCATGACGGCCGAGGCGTTCGGCATGTGGATCATGGGCGGCGTCTTCGAGAAGTTCCCCGAGCTCAAGGTCGTCTTCGTCGAGCCCGGTCTGGCCTGGGTGGCGTGGTGGCTGCACATCGTCGACGACATGAAGCTGCGCCAGGGCTACGCCTACCCGGCCATCACCGAGCTGCCCAGCTTCTACTTCAAGCGCAACGTGTTCCTCACGTTCATCGAGGAGCGCATCGCCCTCGAGCGCCTGCGCGACGTCATCGGCGTCGAGAACATGCTGTGGTCGACCGACTTCCCGCACCCGGTCACGAGCTGGCCCAACTCGCAGCGGATCATCGAGGAGCAGTTCGAAGGCGTGCCGGCGGACGAGCGCGAGCTCATCCTCTCCGGCAACGCCGCCCGCGTCTGGAACCTGTGAGCCCGGCGAGGACGGTCAGCCGCTACCTCGATCGGGAGACGCTCGTCCGCACCGCCGCCGACCTGGCCGACCGCGAGGGTTGGTCGGCCCTCACGCTGTCGCAGGTGGCCAAGGAGGTCGACCGCCACGTCAGCTCGCTCTACGCCCACGTCGACGGCCTGGCCGCCCTCCGCAAGGCGGTGGCCCTGGTCAGCTTCGGGGAGCTGAGCGACCTGGTCTGGCGGGCCGCCCTCGGCAAGGTGAAGGGCGACGCCCTCCAGGCCATCGCCGACGTCTACCGCCACTTCGCCATCGACCACCCCGGTCGGACGGCGTCGCTCACCGCCGAGCGCCACCGCGGCGACCCCGAGCTGTCGGCCGCCGGGCTCCACCTCGCCGAGCCGGTGCGGGCCACGCTGCGGTCGTTCGGCCTCACCGAACCGCAGGTGGCCGTGGCCCACCAGGTGTTCAGCGCCACGGTGGTCGGGTTCGCCCGGGCCGGCGGGGGCGAGGACGAGTTCCACCAGGCCGTCGCCCTGTTCGTGCTCGGGCTGTCATCCGGGGAGTGGCCCGTCGTCTGACGGCTACCGTCCGGGACGCGTGACGCGCCCGACGCACTACGACCCGAGCATCGCCGGGCTGGCCCGCATCGTCGAGGTCAGCCTCGACACCCTCGACCTCACGATCCAGAAGTACCGCGTCCTCACCCACCTGGCGCGCGGTCCGGCGTCGCCGTCGGACCTGGCCGACCGGCTCTCGGTGCGGCCGCCGACGGTGACCCGGCTGGTGGACGGGTTGGTCGAGAAGGGCCTCGTCGTTCGCCGGCCCGACTCGACCGACGGCCGGCGCAGCGTGCACGTGCTGACCCGGAGCGGGACGGCCATGCTGAAGAAGGCCGAGCTGGCCATCGACGCCGTGCTCGACACGATGGCGGCCGAGCTCGACGACGACGAGCGGGCCAAGGCGTCGGAGGGCCTCCGCCTCTGGGGTGAGGCGATGCGCCGGCGCTGGCACCGCGTCCACGAGTAGGATCCTTCGCCAAGGCTAAGGACTTGGGGGCGCGCCATGGCTGGACAGTTCGACGGGCTCGAGGTGCTCGACCTCACGGCCGGGATGGCCGGCCAGATGGCGACCATGCTGCTGTCCGACCAGGGGGCACGGGTCACCCGCATCGAGCGGCCCCGGGCCACCGTGCTGGCCGGCCAGCCCGGGTCGACGGTGTGGAACCGGGGCAAGCGCAGCGCCGAGCTCGACCTCACCGTCGCCGCCGACAAGGACGCGTTCCTCGCCCTCGTCGACCGGGCCGACGTGGTGGTCGAAGACCTGCGCCCGGGGGCCACGGCCCGGTTGGGCATCGACCCCGACACGCTCCTCGCCCGCAACCCCCGGCTCGTGCACTGCACGATCACGCCGTACGGCACCACCAACGAGCACGCCGACCGGCCCGGCTACGAGGCGCTCGTCGCCGCCCGCACCGGCGGTCAGTGGGCCCAGCGGGGCGGCATCCTCAGCACATCGGCCATGGAGCTGCCCGAGGTCGAGATCCCCGAGGGGGCAGAGCAGGCGGCCCGGTCCGACGGCCCGCTGTTCGTCGCCTCGCCGTGGATGAGCCTCAACGGCTTCTACCAGGCCAGCCTCGGCATCGCCGCCGCCCTCGTCGCTCGCGAGCGGACCGGGCTCGGGCAGCACGTGGCCACGTCGCTGCTGCCCCGATCGGCTCGGCCGGGTGCCGACAGCGACAACCCGTTGGCAGGCGGGTGGATGCAGATGAAGGGCGCGCCCCGCGGCCTGTTCGAGTGTGGCGACGGCCGGTGGGTCCACCACTGGGCCCTGAAGCCGCTGACGATCCTCCAGGCCGCCGAGCACGACCGGCTCGAGGACGCCCCGCCGCCCAGCTACGAGTCGCGGCGCAACGACCCGAACCGGGTGGGCATGGAGGCCCACGTCATCATCGAGCTGTTCCACTGGCTGCCGCTCCTCCAGGCCGCGTTCAAGAAGTTCCCGGCCCAGGCGTGGGCCGACTGGGCCGAGCGGGTCAACGAGGGCGTGCAGGTGGTGCGGGCGCCGGAGGAGGCGCTGCGCGACGAAACGCTCGTCGAGGACGGCTGCGTCGTCACCGTCGACGACCCCGAGCTCGGGCCGATCCGCCACCTCGGCGTGATCACCGACTTCAGCGTCACCCAGGGGGCCGTCCGGGGGCCGGCCCCGCGGCGGGGCGAGCACACGGCGGAGGTCCGGGCCGAAGCCATGCTGATGGCGCCGCCTCCGGCGTCGCGGCCCGGTGCCACCCTTGCGGCACCGCTGGCTGGTGTCACCGTGCTCGACCTCGGGCTGGCCCTGGCCGGCCCGTTCTCGGCCTCGCTCATGGCCGACATGGGCGCCGACGTGGTCAAGGTCAACGCGCCGTGGGACCACTGGTGGTTGGAGACGGCCATCGGCCAGATGGCCAACCGGGGCAAGCGGAGCGTGGCGCTCAACCTCCAGACCCAGGAGGGGCTCGAGACCCTGCACCAGATGGTGAGGCAGGCCGACATCGTCGTGCACAACATGCGCTGGGGCGTCGCCGAGCGCATCGGCATCGGCTACGACGACCTCCGCACGCACAACCCGGCGATCATCTACGGCCACAGCCGGGGCTTCGACCGGGGCCGTTCGGCCCGCAACCTGCCCGGCACCGACCAGATGGGCTCGGCCCTCGGCGGCCAGGAGTGGGAGGACGGGGGTTGCGACCGCGGCGGTCGACCGTTCTTCGGCACCTCGATGGGCGACCTGGGCAACGGCTTCCTCCTCGCCATCGGCTGCGTCCAGGCGCTCTACCACCGAGACCGGACCGGCGAGGGGCAGTACATCGGGACGTCGATCCTCAACGCGTGCCTGGCCACCTCGTCGAACGCCCTCGTGCTGCCCGACGGCACCCCGATGGCCCGGGGCCACCTCGACGGCAAGCAGCTCGGCTACTCGGCCCGCTACCGCCTCTACGAGACGGCCGAGGGCTGGCTGTGCGTGGCCGCCCTCACCGACGCCGAGCTCGGCGCCCTCCGCACGGCCCTCGGCCTCGAGCTCCCCGCCGACGACGCCGCCCTCGCCGACCTCCTCGAGCGCACGTTCGCGACCCGGCCGGCGGCCGACTGGTTCCGCGACCTCGACGCCGCCGGCGTGCCGGTGGAGGTGTCGTCGCCCGACTTCCAGCGGTCCGACGCCGACCAGCCGGCCTGGCGGTTCTCGGCCACACCGGCCCGGGTCGTGGGTCGCGCCCCCAAGGTCGGCGAGCACACCCGCGAGTTGCTGGCGCAGTTCGGCTTCACGAACGACCAGGTCGACGCCCTGATCGAGGCCGGTGCCGCCTTCGAAGGCGGCGACCTGCCGGTGGGGCGTTAGCGGAGCTTTCAGCGGCGGCCGAGGCCGCGAGATCGAGCCTCCGGCCTCCCGGCACTGCTTCTTTGGGCGGCAAGCCGCCCCCCTATGCCGGTGGTACCAGCGTCGCGGCATCCTCCGGTAGCAGCCAGCCCTCGCCGGCCAGCTCGGCGGCGCGGGTGCGGAAGGCAGCGCGGTACGCCTCGACCGACCCGTACCGCGCCGCGACGTCGAGCGGCTCGACGGCGCCGGTCCCCGGGCTGCACGTGCACCGGGCGAGGTAGGCACCGTCAGGCACGTCGAGCCACGGTGACCGCACGCCATCGAGAGCGTTGCCGACCTCGTCCCGGACCAGACCGCCATCGCCGTCCCGCTCCACCCGAGGCGCTCGGGGGAGCGGGGTGCCGTCGGCGAGGAAGCGGTCGAGGTGGCGCAGCAGGGCGTGCACGACGAGCCACCACGGCCGGTCGTTGTGGCGGGCGGCGTGGCCCTGGTCGCCCCGATGGGCCTTGAGCTGCCAGTAGTGGAAGGTGCCGGGCACCTCGTAGCCGCGGACGAGCGGGGCGTCGCTGTCGA
>JAODBP010000279.1 GCA_025464025.1 Actinomycetes bacterium
GGGACAAGATCGCCGTCCGCCTGGACGAGACCGAGCGGAAGGTGCGCCAGCTCCCCCGCCGCCTCGCCCTCGTCGGCGTGGCCGCCGCGGCCGTGGCCGGGATCGTGGTGCTGGCCAACCGGCCCGAGACGGACGGCCCCGCCACCCAGGCCACGACGACCAGCACGGCCGTCGCGCTGAACCCGGTGGACGCCTTCGCCATCGACGGCGTCGTGACGAACTGGCTGAAGGCCTACGCCCCCGGGGTCGACGCCGGCACCCGGCACGTGACGGCCACCTCGCGCAGCACGGCAACCATGCGGTTCACCGACGGCCACGTGGCGACCGAGCTCTTCCTCCGCATGTCGGGCGCGCCGACCGGCTGGTCGGTGGCGTCGGCGAGCAGCGACCTGGTGCTGATCGACAACCCGACCTACGACGGGACCGAGATCGTCGCCGAGGCGATCCCCGCCGTCGAGGGTCAGCTCACCACGACCTTCGTCGTCGACGGCGAGGAGGTCCCCGGCGGCACGAACCACGTGACGCACGAGTCGCTGCCACTCGGCCATCCGGTCAGCGGCGCCGAGTCGGTGGTGATCCGGGTCGTGCTCGTGAACGACGAGGGCACCATCGCCATCGCCGAGCAGCCGGCCACCGTCCTCCGCGACCCGGCCGCCGTCGTCGGCAGCTACGTGGCCCTCTGGCCTGCCACCGACGCCGTCGGCCTGGCCTCCCTCCAGCAGCAGGCCGACAACGACCGGCGGCCCGACCTGCTCGACCCGGTCGCCGTGGCCGGCAACGCCCTCTACGAGCTGCTGCCGAGGAGCGAGACGTCGACGAGCTACTCGCTCGGTGACTTCCAGCTCGGGGACCCCAACAGCGGCGAGGTGCCCTACACGCTGAGCGACGGCTCGTCCGGCGTGGTCCAGCTCCGTCGAACGGCGCCGAACGACAAGACGAAGATCTGGTACGTCACCGGCGTGACCAGCGACGCGCTCCAGGTGCTGGAGTACCGCCACGAGGGCCGCGCCCTGGTGATCGACGTGCAGTCGACCGTTGCCGGCACGCTCACGCTCACCGGCGGCGATGCCCCCATCGAGCTCCAGGCCGGGCTGAAGACCCACATCACCCGACCGCTCGGGGACGGCATCCAGACCGGCGCACCCGTCGAGCTCCGCGTGCGGAACGGCCGGAAGACCCTCGCCGTCCTCGCCGAGCTCCCTCGCTGATCCCGAACCGGCGATGGATCGTGCACAGATGTGTGCACGATCCGTCGCCAGTTCGCGGAGGGCTAGGAGGCAGTGACCTTCTTGGCGAACTCGACCGAGCGCTCCTGGATGAGCGCCTTGTCGTAGTCGAGGGTCGCCACGTGGTAGCTGCGGTCGAGGGAGACGCGCTCGACCGGGCCGCCCAGCAGGGCGGCGACGTGGTCGGCCGAGGTCGGGTCGACGACGTGGTCCTGCGGGGCCTGCATCACCAGGGCCGGGCAGGTGATGTCTCCGAAGCGGGACTGGAGTCCCTCGACCGCGTCGAACATCGTCAGCAGCGACGGGAGCGGGCTGCCGTCGTAGGCCGGCTCGTGGGCGTCGGGGTCGGCGAGGTCGGCGCCGATGCCGGGCGCGATCACGTCGCCGGCGTCGATCATGGCCTGGATGAACTCCCGTGCATCGGGGTCGTAGGGCTTGACCGCGGCGTTGATCAGCACGATGCCGGCGATCTCCGGGTGGTTGGCGGCGAGCCAGGCCGTGAGCGTGCCGCCCATCGACAGGCCGACGACCACGACCCGCTCGGTCTTGGCCGCCAGCTCCTGGTAGGCCCGCTCGGCCTCGGCCGACCAATCGGCCCAGCCCGTCGTCAGCATGTCCTCCACGGTCGTGCCGTGGCCGGGCAGTCGGGGCATCGACGTGGTGAAGCCGGCGGCGACGAAGGCGTCCGTCACCGGCTGCATGGTCACCGGGTTCCCGGTGAAGCCGTGGAGCACGAGGGCGCCGGCGGGACCGCCGTCGTGGAACTGCGGCTCCGCACCGGGAACAGTGATCTCGGGCTCAGACACGGGCGTCCACCTTCACCTTCACGTCGTCCCACCACGCGTCGGGCGCGGGGGTCCAGTCGGGGTCCTCGACGATGCAGTCGACCGGGCACGCCGGGGCGCAACGGCCGCACCCGGAGCACAGCTCCGGCACGATCACCACGTTGAACCGGCGCTGCACGACCGCTCCGAACTCGTCGGGGCACGCCTTGATGCACGCGTCGCAGTTGATGCAGCTCGACGACTGCACCAGCCACGGCGCCAGCCGCCAGTTCGGGTGCCGCGCGCGACCGGCGATCCGTTGGTCGCGCCCGGGGGTCGACATCGAGGGACAGGGTACGTTGCCCCGGTGGCGACGCACCCCTTCCTGAGCCCGGAGTGGATCGACGAGGCCCGACGGATCCACGACGAGTACCGGGGCAAGACGGCCCCCGTCTCCGCCGAGGTCCGGGTCAACCTGGTCGTGACGGACGTGCCGTTCGGCTCGGGGTCGCTCGACGCCCACGTCGACACGTCCTCGGGCGAGCTCGAGATCGACACCGGGCACCTCGACGCCACCGACCTCACGCTCACGCTCGACTACCAGACGGCCCGCGCCATCCTCGTGGAGCAGAACCCGCAGGTCGCCATGTCGGCGTTCATGGGCGGCCGCATCAAGGTCCAGGGCGACATGACGAAGCTGATCGTCCTCCAGGGCCAGATGGGCGCCGCCGACCCGGTCGCCCTCGAGGTGGCGGGCCGGATCAGCGACATCACCAGCGCCTGATCAGCACGCCCCCGCTTTGTGCTCGAGCTCGTCGTCGAGCTTGTCCTTGCTGGCGTCGGTGACGATGTCGGGCTCGCCGGCGACGATGCCGAGGTAGGGGTCGATGGCGCAGGCCAGGCTCTTGGTGCCGGGGCTGACGGTCTCGCCCTTCGCCCCTTCCAGCGGCAGGAAGATCCCCGAGCCGGCCGCCGGGATCGACGACGCCGACAGCACGTGGGAGAAGCCGTCGGCCCGCCGGAGGTTCACGGCCACGGCGTAGAGCGGGTCGAAGCCGTACTGGCCCCGGAACTCGGTGATGGCCTGCTGGGCGACGGCGACGGCCGTGCCCACCCGGTCGACGCCGGCCAGCCGGGTCGCCGTCGTCGAGCCGCCGGCATCGCGCGCCGCGGTGGCCACCGCGCTGGAGATCGCCGTGGTGCCGCCCACGACGTAGATGCGTTCCGGCTGCAGCGAGGCCAGGGCGTCCCGCGTGGCGGGTGAGAGCGTGTTCGGGTCGGTGAGCAGGATCGGGTACCCGAACATGCCGCCCATGGCGCCGGCCGTCACGGCGTCGGGCCACTGGTGGTTGGTGGCGAGGATCACCCGGTCGGCCGCCGGGTAGTTGAGCTCGACGGCCCGCTTCTGGTCCTCGGCGGCGACTGCCGCGGCCGTCGCCTCGCGCGTCGTGCCGGCGAGGCGGACGGGCACCAGGCCGAGGGTCCGGATGTCGTTCTCGACCCGGGCCGGGATCGCCGCCGTGCCGCCGAGGAGGTAGACCCGCCCGCCCGGCGGGAGGATGCGGGCCAGCTCGTTGGCGGTCAGCGGGTCGAGGGCGCCGGTCGAGCCGGTGAAGAGCACGGGCCCGGCGCCGTAGCCGAGCGTGCTGCCGGCCAGGGCGTCGGCGAAGTCGTCCTTGCGGGCGATCACCGCGTGCTTGGCGCCGGCATCGGAGAACACGTACTTCGAGATGGCGACGGCTTGGCGCACGGCACCGGTGGTGCCCGACTGGTCGCTGACCCGGATGACGAGGCCCACCGGGAACGCCGGGTCGGCCGCTGGCGCGGTGATGGCGCCCCCGGCCTTGGCCTTGGCCACCGCGGCGCCGACGTCGACCCGCCCCCAGCCGAGCGCCGCCGTGCGACCGCTGGTCCGGACGGCCGTGCTCTCGAGGATCGACTCGACGGCGTCGGGTGTGAGCCCGGGGTTCACCGAGCGGAGCAGGGCGACGGTGCCGGCCACGTAGGGCGACGAGAACGACGTGCCCTCCTCGGCCGCGGTGCCCCCGCCGAGAGCCGTCGAGGTGATCTTGCCGTGGCCGGTCGTGGAGTCGCCGCCCGGGGCGGCCAGGTCGACCTCGGCGTTGACGTTGCTGTACGACGAGTGGGCGCCGGAATCGCCGACGGCACCGACCGAGATGACGCCGTTGCACGACGCCGGGATGGAGGTGAGGCCGGGGAACTGGAGCTCCTCGTTGCCGGCGGCGGCCACGACCACGACACCCGCCGCCCGGGCCGCGGTGATGGCGGTCTGGAAGGCCGTGGGACAGGTGTCGCCCGGCCCGCCCAGGCTGAGGTTGATCACGTCGACGCCCTGGGCCGTGGCGTACTGGATGCCGGCCACGATGGCGCTGTCGTCGAACGTGCCGCACCGCTGCTGGTCGCCGGCGGCGACGTCGACGATGCCGACGTTCCACGCCACGCCCGACACCGCCGTGCTGTTGTTGCCCACGGCACCGACGACGCCGGCGACGAACGTGCCGTGGCCCACGGCGCACGGGTCGTTGTTCGCGCCGAGCGGCTTCGGGACGGCCACGCCCGAGCTCACGTCGACCTGGTTCACCAGGTTGGGCCGAAGGTCGGGGTGGGTGCCGTCGACGCCGCTGTCGACGATGGCGACCGTGACGGTCGGGTCGCCGGTGGTGATGTCCCAGGCCGCCGGGGCGTTGGTCATCGTGTGGGCCCACTGCTGGCCGTAGAGCGGGTCGTTCGGCACCTTGTAGGCGTGGCGCACCATGTCGGGCTCCACGGCCAGCACCCCGGCCCGGCGCCCGATGCGAGCGGCCTGGACCGCCTCGGCGCCGGCCGCGACCTCGACGTGCTGGACCGTGCCGTCGGCGTGGGTCACCAGCAGCGAGCCGGGCACGGCGTCGCTCGGCCACAGCGGGCGCATGGGCCGCGGGCTCGACGCCCGCTCGGCCCCGCCGGCCGGGACCACCGGCACCAGCACCCCGACGAGGGCGATCGCGAGGATCCCCAGCACCGGTCGGACCCGCGAGGCAGACGTGGCACGCACGGGCGGTGAGTCTTGCAGCCCGTCGCGACGGCAGGCCGTCAGCGGAGCTTCGGCATCTCCTCGACCAGCTCGGCCACCGTCCACCGGCCCGGCCGCTCGATGGTGGCCGTCATCGTCCACCCCTCGAACAACCGGACGACGCCGCCCTGCACGAAGTACACGCGGCCCGTCTCTGTGGCCGAGGCCGTGGCCAGGTAGGCGGCGAGCGGCGCGACGTTGGCCGGGTCCCACACGTCGAAGGCGGCGCGGTCGGAAGGGGGCTGGACGACGTCGCCCAGCCCGGGCGTGGCCTCGGTCAGCCGGGTCCGGGCGGCCGGGGCCAGCGCGTTGACCCGCACGCCGTAGCGCGACAGCTCCTGGGCGAGGATCACGGTGAAGGCGGCGATGCCCGCCTTGGCCGCGCCGTAGTTCGACTGGCCGGGGTTGCCCAGCAGCCCCGACGTCGACGACGTGTTGATGACCGACGCCTGTACCTCGGTCCCCTGCTTGGCCAGCTCGCGCCAGTAGGCGGCGGCGAAGCGGGTCGGGGCGAAGTGGCCCTTGAGGTGGCTGGCCACCACGTCGTCCCACTCCCGTTCGGTCATGCTCACCAGCATCCGGTCGCGGAGGATGCCGGCGTTGTTCACCAGCACGTGGAGCGCGCCGAACTCGGCGACGGCGGCATCGACGATCGAGGACCCGCCGTCCCAGGTGGTGATGTCGTCGCTGTTGGCCAGGGCCTCGCCGCCGGCGGCGCGGATCTCGTCGCACACCTCGGCGGCCGGCGTCGGGTCGAGGTCGTTGACGACGACGCGCGCCCCCTCGGCGGCGAAGAGGAGGGCGTGCTCACGACCGATGCCCCGGCCGGCACCCGTGATGATGGCGACGCGACCGTCCAGGGAACCCATGGACGGGAACCTAGCGGCGGTCAGCGCCCGACCGAGATGTTGACGACGGTGCCGCTCGGCACCATCGCCCCCGCCGCCGGGTCGGTCGAGCGGACGCGATCGCCGCCACGGCCCTTGACGTCGCCGATCACGAAGCCCGCGGCCTCGAGCGTCTCGACCGCCTGGGAGTACCGCTGACCGAGCACGTTGGGCACCTCGAAGAGCTGGGGCCCCTTGGAGACGACGATCGTGACCGTCCTGCCCTTCGGCACCTGCTGGCCGGCCGCCGGGGTGGTGCCGATGACGAGCCCCTTGTCGACGGTGTCGCTGAACGCCTCGCTGTGGGCGAACTTCAGGCCCTTGGTCGTGAGGTCGGCCTCCACGGCGGCCACGGTCTGCTTGGCGTAGTTGGGGATGGTCCGGGCCGCCGGGCCGGACGAGACGAGGAAGTCGACCTTGCTCCCCTTGGGCGCTTGGGCCGGCCGCGACTTCCCGTCGACCGACCAGTCGAGGAGCGTTCCCTTCGGGACGGTCTCGTTGGCCTGCTCGGTGACGGCGCCGACGGTGAGGCCGGCGGCGACGACGCCGGCCTTGGCCGCGTCGATCGTGGCGTTGTCCATCAGCGGGAGGTCGACCGGGTGCGGCCCGTCGGAGACCACGAGGGTGATCGTCCGGCCGTCGTCGAGCTTGGTGCCGGCCGCCGGCTTCTGGCGGATGACGTTGCCGGCCGGCACGTTGTCGTCGAAGGCGTGGTCCTCGACGACGTCCCACTGCACGTCGGTGGCCTTCTGGTCGGCGGCCTCGATGATCGAGTGGGCCTCGGCCGCCGGCTTGGTCGCCACGTCGGGGACGGGCGCGTTCGGCGTCGCCAGCTGCCCCTTCGCCACCAGCCCGCCGGCCACCACGGCTGCGACGACCAGCAGGGCGAGCACGACCCACGGCCACCGGCGGCGCCGGGCCGGCACCGCCGGGAGGACGCCGGTCTGGTCCTGGCGGCCGTAGACGGTGAGGTCCTCGTCGCGGTCGAACCCGGCCTCGGGGAACATCGTGACGTCGTCGCCGTGCTCGATGGCATCCACGCCGGGGAGCGGCAGGGGCGCCGGGCGCTCCATCTCCCGGGCCGCGGCCACGAGGGCCCGACCCAGCTCGGCGGCGTCGGGGCGCTCGGCGGCGTCGGCTCGGCCCACCCGCCGGAGGATCGGCTCGAGCAGCCCGAGCTCGGCCGGCGTGTCGACGTCGTTGTCGACCCTGGCCATCATCGTCTCCAGCGCGCCCTCGCGGACGAGCGGGACGGTGCCGGTGACGGCCTCGGTGAGCACCAGGCCCAGGGCGTAGACGTCGGCCTTGCCGTCGATGCGACCGCCGCGGGCCTGCTCCGGCGCGGCGTAGCGGGCCGTGCCCACCAGGCCGTCGCCCGGCTCGGTCCAGCCCGCCTCGGACAGGGCGCGGGCCAGGCCGAAGTCGGCGATGCGGAGCCGGCCGTCCTCGCCGAAGAGCAGGTTGGCCGGCTTGATGTCGCGGTGGACGAAGCCCCGGCGGTGGGCCACGTCGAGGGCCCGACTGGCCTCGAGGCCGAGGAGGAGGGCCTGGGCCGGGGTGAGGAGGGCGCCGCGGTCGAGCAGGGCACGGAGGCTCCCGCCGCCGAGGTACTCGAGCACGAGGTAGGGACCGTCGTCCTCGCCCCAGTCGTAGACGGCCATGAGGTTGGGGTGGCTGAGGGCGGCGGCGGCCCGGGCCTCGGCCCGGAACCGGCGCAGGAACGCCTCGTCGGTGGCCAGCGCCGGGTGCAGCACCTTGACCGCCACCCGACGGCGGAGCGTGACGTCGTCGGCGAGGAACACCTGGGCCGAAGCGCCGGTGCCGATGGCCGCGATCAGCCGATAGCGACCACCGAGGACGCGGCCGAGCTGGTCCGTCATGCGGGCGACCACGTGGGGAGGCTACCCCCGCCGATGGCTCATTTCGGTCATGGGTGGCATCCCCCGCACCCTCCGTGGCGCCGACGGCACAGCCCCGTTCCACCCACCACGCCCGGCCCCGCCCCACCCACCACACCCGGCCCCACCCCACCCACCACACCCGGCCCCGATGTCCCCCTCCCACATCGGTTGAGGCAACATGCCCCCATGTCCGATGCGGCCCGCACGGTGGTCCGGCGGGTGGTCATCACCGCCCTGCTCGTCCTGGCCGGCGGCCTGGTCTGGTTCTCGGCCAGCGTCAAGGGCGAGCCCGAGCCGCCGTCGCTCACCGACTCGGCCATCGAGCAGCTCATCCCGGCCCGGGACACGCCCAGCGCGCTCCGCCAGGCCGAGATCGGCGTCGACCTGGCCCCGGGCTGGGACGCCGACCTCCGGATCAACGGGGTCGACATCCCCGAGGACGAGGAGCGGCTGAACGGCGCACAGGACCAGGTCCTCTTCTCGCCGGGCAAGGGCAAGGTCATCGAGGCCCTGGCGCCCGGGATCGTGCAGGTGACCGCCTTCCTGTGGGAGCCGGCCAAGGGCCAGACCCACGAGAAGGGCAGCCACACGGTGACCTGGTCCTTCCAGGTGGCCTAGGACCCCCACCTCGGACCATTCATGTCGACCCGATCGGTGCCGATCGCGTGGTCGTGGAGGCGGCGCACGACCCGGCGGATGGGCGGCACTTCGGTGGCACGCTGACGCGCCTGCTCGTCTCCTACGTCGAGCAGCGGCGCGGACCGGACGCCATGGCCGAGGTGTGCCGCCTGGCCGGGGAGACCCGGCCGGTGGAGCTGCTGCGCCGGGACGACACGTGGAGCACCCACGACCAGGCCCGTCGCCTGTGCGAGGCGGTCGCCACGACGTTCGGCGGCGTCGGCGCGCTCACCGAGGTCGGCGCGTCGGTCTGGGACACCGGCCACACGTCGACCGTCGGCGACTTCCTCCAGGCGCTCGGCTCGCCCGAGGCCACCTTCGGCGTGCTGGCCCAGGTCGCCGCTCGGCTCGAGCCGTTCCTCCAGACCGAGACGGAGGAGGTCGCGCCGGGTTGCTGGCTCGTCCGGGTCCGCTTCACCAGCGGGTTCGAGCCGTTCGCGGCGCACTGCGCGTTCGCGTCGGGCCTCGTCGGCCAGGTGCCGACCGTGTTCGGCCACCCGGCCCGCCACGTCACCGAGGAGGCGTGCCAGCTCACCGGTGCCGACGCCTGCACGTTCCGCATCACGTGGGACCCGCACGCCGTGAGCGACACCGACGCCGTGATCGCCGACCTCGACCTGCGGGCGCGCGCCCTCGAGGGTCGCATCATCGCCCTGGAGCAGACCGTCGGCGAGCTCGTCTCCGGCGAGTCGATCGACGTCGTCCTCGGCCGCGTCGTCGAAGCGGCGTCCCAGGCCGTGCTCGCCCGGGGCGTCGTGCTCGCCGTGCAGCCCGGCCCGCGCACGTGGTGGGACGGGCTCTCGTTCGAGGACGCCGAGGCCGTCGCCGAGGCCCTCCTCGGGGACGAGCCGGACGACCCGGCGTGGACCGTCGTGGAGATCCGGTCGCGCCGCGCCACCTACGGCCGGCTCGTCGCCCTCTACGACGCGCCCCTCCAGGTCGGCCACCAGCGCCTGATCCTCGAGGCCTACGGGCGGGTCGCCGCCGCCGCCCTCGACTCCACGGCCGTCATCGAGGAGGCCACGCGCCAGGCCGACATGGCGACCGCCCTGCTCGAGCTGTCGCGGTCGCTGGCCGAGATCGGCACCACCGAGGAGATGGCCGGCCGGGTCGCCGCCGCCGTGCCCGCCATCGTCGACTGCGACCAGGTCGTGGTGTCGCTGCGCGAGGCCGACGGCCGCCAGGCCCGCGTCGCCGCCGTGCACGGCTACGGACCGGAGACCGACGCCGCCCTGGTCGGCACGATCGTGCCGGTCGACGAGACGTTCCTCGACCACGAGCACGTGCGGGTGCTGGTTCGGGGCGACGCGCTGAACGCCGTCGAGCGCCCGCTGCTCGGGGTGGCCGCCGCCCTCGGGAGCGTCCCGCTCCACGCCGGTGGCGAGGTGCTCGGCTGGATCGCCGTCATCGTGCAGGACCGGCCCGAGCGCCTGCTCGAGGAGCCCCACCTGGCCGACCGGCTCCGGGGCCTCGCCGGCCAGGCGGCGACGGCCATGCGCAACGCCCGCCTCCTCGACCAGATCCGCTACCAGGCCGAGCACGACCCCCTCACCGGGCTGGCCAACCAGCGCCTGCTCCACGTGCACGCCGGCCAGGCCATCGCCCGGGCTCGGCGCGACGGCACCCGCGTCGGCCTGCTGTTCCTCGACCTCGACGACTTCAAGGACGTCAACGACACGCTCGGCCACGCCGAGGGCGACCGCCTCCTCCAGCTCGTCACCGACCGCCTGCGGACCACCCTCCGCGAGGGCGACACGGTGGCCCGCTTCGGGGGCGACGAGTTCGTCGTGCTGCTCCCGTCGCTCACCGACGACGGCGGGACGGTCGGCTCAAAGATCACCCTGGCCCTGGCCGACCGCTTCCTCCTCGGCGGCACCGACGTGCGGGTCAGCACCAGCATCGGCACGGCGGTCTTCCCCGACGACGGCAACGACTTCGGCGAGCTGCTCAAGCAGGCCGACATCCGGATGTACCGGGCCAAGGTGGCCCGCCGCGTCAGGAGCGGGGGGGCGTAGGGCCTGCGGCAGTCGAGCGCAGCCTGCGGAGCGAGACCATCAGCATCGTCAGATCAACCGGGCGAGCACGTAGGGCAGGGCCACGGCGATCGAGTCGGGACACGTCGCCTCGGCCGCGAGCAGCGCCACCAGCTCTCGGCGATCGACGAACCGGGCCTCGACCACCTCGCCATCGTCGAACAGGAACGGCCCCGGGTGCTCGACCAGGTAGACCCGCCCGACCACCTTCGCCTCGTCGCCCTCCCACGCCCCCTTGCCCACGAGCACCGGCTCGGCGTCGATCCCGAGCTCCTCGGCGAGCTCCCGGCGGGCGGCGTCGTCCCACCGCTCCCCCGCCGTCACCACGCCTCCGGCGGCCACGTCCCAGCGGCCGGGCCACACGTCCTTGTCGTCGGCCCGCCGGTGCACGAGGAGGCGCCCACCGTGCACGACCAGCAGGAACACGCAGCGGTGGCGGAGCCGCCCGGCTCGCATCTCGGCCCGGGTGACGACCCGCAGGACGGCGCCGTCCTCGTCGATCTCCTCGACCAGCTCGTCCGCAGCCACTAGCAAGGAGTCTGGTCGCTACAGGGGAGGCACCGTGGTCGAGGGACTCGAGGGGAAGGTCGCGCTCGTGACGGGCGCCGGGCGGGGCCTCGGCCGGGCCGAAGCGCTCGAGCTGGCCCGGCACGGCGTGCGGGTGGTGGTGAACGACTACGGCAAGGGCCGCCACGGTGAGGACGAGGCCGACAGCCCGGCCGAGCAGGTCGTCGCCGAGATCGAGGCCATGGGAGGCGAGGCCGTGGCCGACCACGGCGACGTGGCCTCCTGGGACGACGCCCGGGCCATGGTCCACCGCGGCATCGACGAGTGGGGCGCCCTCGACATCCTGGTGAACAACGCCGGCTTCATGCGCGACCGGATGATGTTCTCGATGTCGGAGGACGAGTTCGACTCCGTCGTGCGGGTCCACCTGAAAGGCCACTTCTGCACCCTCCGCCACGCCACCGAGTGGTGGCGGGAGAAGGGCAAGGAGACCGGCGAGGTCTATGGCCGGGTCATCAACACCACGTCGGAGTCGGGCATCGGCCAGTCCGCCGGCCAACCCAACTACGGGGCGGCCAAGGCCGGCATCCTCCAGCTCACGACCACCGCGGCGCTGGCCATGGCCAAGTACGGCGTCACCGCCAACGCCATCGCCCCTCGGGCCCGCACCCGGCTCACCGAGGACAACAACGCCTTCACCTCCCAGCCGGTCGCCGAGGGCGCCGAGTGGGACCACCTCGGCCCCGACAACGTCACGCCGCTCGTGGCCTTCCTCGCCTCCCCCGCCGCCGCCAACGTGAGTGGCCAGCTCTTCGTGGCCTGGGGCAAGACGATCCGGGTGATGCAGCAGCCGATGATCGCCGGGCAGTTCTCGGCCGACGACCCGTGGACGTCCGACACGGTGGCCGGCGCGCTGTCACCGTTCTTCGCCGACCGCCGCCCCGTGGCCGACGGGTTCGCCGTCGACCTGCTGTCGGACTACTGGCGCTACGGCCCGGCCGGGGCGCCGCAGTAGTGGACTTCACCTTCGACGAGGTCCAGGAGGACCTCAGGGGACTGGCCCGGAAGATCCTCGACGAGCAGGCGGTGCCGGCCCGGCTGCGCGAGCTGGAGTCGGGCGCCGACCGCGTCGACCGCGACCTGTGGGCCGCGTTCGCCTCGGCCGACCTGCTCGGCGTCTCGCTCCCCGAGCGCTGGGGCGGCGGGGGCTACGGCCTGATGGAGACCGCCGTCCTGCTGGAGGAGGTCGGCCGCCGGGTCGCGCCGATCCCGCTGCTCGCCACGGTCGTGCTCGGCGCCATGCCGGTGGCCGAGCTGGGCTCCGACGAGCAGCGCGAGCGGCTGCTCCCGGGCGTGATCACCGGCGGCACGTTCCTCACCGCCGCGCTGGAGGAGGCCGACGGCGACCCGCTCCTCCCCCGCACCACGGCGGAGCGCGACGGCGACTCGTGGCGCCTCACCGGCGAGAAGGTCGCCGTGCCGTGGGGCCGGCTGGCCGACGAGGTCGTGGTCGGCGCCCGGACCAGCGACGGCACCACCGGCCTCTTCCTCGTGCGGGAGGGCGAACGCCAGGCCGCCGAGTCGACCCACCTCGAGCCGCAGTGCCGGCTCGTGCTCGACGGCACCCCGGGCGAGCGCCTGGGCGGGCCCGACGCGCTGGTGTGGCTCGTCCGGCGGGCGCTGGCCGGGGTGTGCGCCACCACGGTCGGCGTGCTCGACGAGACCGTCCGCATCACGGCCGCCTACGTCTCGGAGCGCGAGCAGTTCGGCCGGCCGATCGGCGCCTTCCAGGGCGTGGCCATCCGGGCGGCCGACGCGTTCATCGACAGCTACGCCGCGTCGGTCACCACCTGGTCGGCGGTCTGGCGGTTGAGCGAAGGGCGGCCGGCCGACGAGCAGCTCGCCATCGCCAAGTTCTGGTGCGCCGACGGGGGCCACCGCGTCGTGCACGGCGCCCAGCACCTGCACGGCGGCATGGGCGTCGACATCGACTACCCGATCCACCGCTACACGCAGTGGGCCAAGGCCCTCGAGCACCAGCTCGGCGGGGCCACCGCGTCGCTGCTCCGACTGGGGGACCTGCTGTGCACATCGAACTGAGCGGCGAGCAGGTCGCCCTCCAGCAGGAGCTCAAGGGGTACTTCGCCGACCTCGTCCGGCGCTTCCCGCCCGAGGCGGGCGAGGGCGACGCCGAGGACATCGCCGGCGGCAACCGCTACCGGGCCGTCGTGCGGCAGCTGGGCGCCGACGGGTGGCTCGGTGTGGGCTGGCCGAAGGAGCACGGCGGCCAGGGCCGGGGCCCGCTCGACCAGCTCATCTTCCTCGACGAGGCGGCCAAGGCCGGCGTGCCCATCCCGATGGTCACGCTCAACACGGTCGGCCCGACCATCGCCCAGTGGGGCGACGAGGCGCAGAAGGAGCAGTTCCTGCCCGCCATCCTCGCCGGCGAGCTGCACTTCTCGAGCGGCTACACCGAGCCCGGCGCCGGCACCGACCTGGCGTCGCTGCGGACGCGGGCCGTGCGCGACGGCGACGAGTTCGTGGTCAACGGCCAGAAGGTCTTCACCACCGGCGCCCACGACACCGACTGGATCTGGCTCGCCTGCCGCACCGACGCCGACGCACCCAAGCACAAGGGCATCTCGATCCTGCTCGTCGACTTCACCCTGCCCGGCTGCTCGTGGACGCCGATCTACACGATCGGCGGCGGCCACCACACCAACGCCACGTTCTACGAGGACGTGCGGGTGCCGGCCGACATGGTGTGCGGCGACGTCAACGGCGGCTGGAAGATGATCACGACCCAGCTCAACTTCGAGCGAGTGGCGCTCGGACCGTCGGGCGCCATGTTCTCGTGGCTCGACAAGGTCCGCGCGTGGGCCCTCGAGGAGGGGCGCACCGAGCGGGAGTGGGTGCGGGTGAACCTGGCCCGGGTCCGGGCCATCGCCGAGGCGGCCGAGCTCTTCAACTGGCGGGTGGCCTCGATGCAGGAGCGGGGCCAGCTCAACCCGGCCGACGCCTCCGCCATGAAGGTCTACGGCACCGAGGGCAAGATCGAGGTCCTCCGCCTGCTCATGGAGGTGCTCGGCCCGGTCGCCACCCTGCGCGACGGCTCGGCCGGCGCCGTCCTCGCCGGCACGCTCGAGCACGAGTACAAGCGGGCGATCGTCGGCACGTTCGGCGGCGGCGTCAACGAGGTCCAGCGCGAGATCGTCGCCTCCGCCGGCCTCGGCATGCCCCGCGTCCCCCGCTGATCGGACAGCTCACCCTCCTGTTGCCGCGGAAGGTGCAAGGACCGCAACCAAGGGGCCGACCCGTCCGCGCCAGCGTCCGTGCTGCCCTTCTTTGTCGGATCTCCAGTCGTGGCGACGGGTGATCCGACAAAGAACGTGAGCGGACACCGGCTTCGCCCCTTGGTTGCGGCCTAGCGGTCGAGCCGCGCACCGAGGCGTTCGGCGAGGCCGACGACCGCCTCCGAGGGCAAGCGGCTGGGCATCGCCAGGAGGAACGTCACGAGCTGCCCGCCGACACGCACCTCGATGGAGGTCGCCTCGAACGACTGCCCTTCGTTCTCGATGCGGAGCTGGGTGGCGAGCCGGTCGTCGCCGATGTCAGGGATGTCGACCTCGCCGACGAAGTGACCGCGCTGGGTCGAGCCGGTGTTCGTCTTGCTCGTCCAGTCCTCGCACCCTGGGCGCGCCTCGGCGTGCTCGGTGGCGAGGTAGTCGGACGCCTCCGCCACACCGAGGTCGACGGCCGCCTGGAAGCCGAACGCCGCCGCGGATCCGATGCCCTTCACCGCCCCGTCGAGCGACGGCGCCTGGACCTTGCCGCCACAGACACCCGGGGGTCGGGGTTCTCGTAGAGCTCCGTCTTGTCGACCGACTGCACGACGAGGTCACCGGGCAGACCGTCCACGGCACGAAGGTCGGCAGTCGTGAGGAGCAGCTCTTCGCCGGCGGCGCCCTCCTCCACGGTGACGTGCGGCGTGCTCGACTTCATCCGGTGGCCTTCGGGCTTCTCCTTCTCCGACCCGACCTTCACCTGCACCGAGCAGCCGCCGACGACGAGGACCGCCGCCAGCAGGAGCGCGCGCCTCATCCGGGCAGCTCGCCGGTCTCCAGGAGGTGGCGGAAGGCGGCGGCGTCGAGCATCGGGATGCCGAGCTCCTCGGCCTTGGTGAGCTTCGATGCGCCGGGTTCGACGCCAACGACGACGGCCGTCGTCTTCTTCGACACGCTGCCGGGCGACTTGCCGCCGCGCGACTTGATGGCGTCCTCGGCCTCCTCGCGGGTGAAGCCCTCGACGGTGCCGGTGACGACGATCGACATGCCGGCGAGCACCTGGGGCTCGTCGGACACCTCGGGTCCCTGGAAGTTCAGCCCGGCCGCCCGCAGCTTCTCGATCACGTCGCGGTTGCGCTGGTTGTCGAAGAACGTGCGCACGTTGCCGGCGATCAGCGGGCCCACGCCCTCGGCGGCGGCCAGGGCCTCGAGCGGCGCGTCCATGATGTGGTCGAGGTCGCCGAACGTGCGGGCCAGGACCTGGGACGCCGCCGGGCCGACCCGGCGGATGTTCAGGCCGATGAGCAGGTTCGGGAGCGGCCGCTCCTTCGACGCCGCGATGGCCTCGAGCAGGTTGCGCGCCGAGATCTCGCCGAAGCCCTCGAGCTCGAGGAGGTCGTCGCGCGTGAGCGAGTAGAGGTCGCCGATGTCCTCCACGAGACGGGAGCCGTCGGCCCGGGTGACGGTGGTGAACAGGTGGGCCCGCTGCTCGCCGAAGCCCTCGATGTCCATGGCGCCGCGCGAGCAGAAGTGCTCGATGCGACCGGCCCGCTGGGCCGGGCACTCGATGTTCACGCAGCGGGTGTCGCTCTCGCCCTCGGGCCGCACCAGCGGCTGGCCGCAGCGGGGGCAGTCCTTGGGGAACGCCCACTCCTTGCGCTTCGGGTCGTCGCGCGGGAGCACCGGCCCGACGATCTCGGGGATCACGTCGCCCGCCTTGCGCACGATCACCACGTCGCCGGGTCGCACGTCCTTGGCCCGCACCTGGTCCTCGTTGTGCAGCGTCGCGACCTGCACGGTCGAACCGCTGACGAACACCGGCTCGAGCTGCCCGAACGGCGTGGCCCGACCGGTCCGCCCGATCGACACCATGATGTCGATGAGCCGGGTGGTCTTCTCCTCGGGCGGAAACTTGTAGGCGATGGCCCATCGCGGGGCCTTGCTCGTCGAGCCCAGCTCCTCGCGCAAGGCGAGGTCGTCGACCTTCACCACCACGCCGTCGATCTCGTAGGGCAGGTCGTGGCGGTGCTCGACCCAGTGGCGGCAGAAGTCGTACACCTCGTCGAGCGTGCCCAGCACCTTGATCTCGGGGTTGACCGGGAGCCCCCACGACGCGATCGCCTCGAGCGTGTCGGAGTGGGTGCGGAACGCCGGCCCACCCTCGATGGCACCGAGCTGGTAGGTGAAGATCGACAGGTCGCGCGACGCGGTGATGCGGGCGTCCTTCTGGCGCAGCGACCCGGCCGCCGAGTTGCGAGGGTTCTGGAACAGCCGGCCGCCGGCCTCCTCCTGCCGCTTGTTCAGGCCCTCGAAGGCGGCGAACGGCATGTAGACCTCGCCCCGCACCTCGACGACGTCGGGCACGTCGCCGACCAGCCGGTCGGGCACGGCGGCGATGGTGCGGACGTTCTCGGTGACGTCCTCGCCGACCCTGCCGTCCCCCCGCGTCGCGGCCTGCACGTAGCGCCCGCCCTCGTAGCGGATCGACATGGCCAGGCCGTCGATCTTCAGCTCGCACACGAACGACGACACCTCGGCCGCGCGGCGCCCGAGCCGCTCGCCCCACGCCAGCAGCTCCTCGAGCGAGAAGGCGTTGTCGAGGCTCATCATCGGCACCTGGTGCTGCACCGGGGCGAAGAGGCTCGACACCACGCCGCCCACCCGCTGGGTCGGCGAGTCGGGCGAGACGAGGTCGGGGTTGGCCGCCTCCAGCTCCTGGAGCCGGCGGAGCAGCGCGTCGAAGTCGGCGTCGCTGATGGTCGGCGCGTCGTCCTCGTAGTAGCGGAGGTTGTGCTCGGCGATCTCCGCCCGCAGGGCGTCGATCTCGTCGGCCGGGTCCATCGGGGTGGAACTTAGGCGCCCGCCGACAGCCTCGCTGCGACGGCCTGGTCGGTGACCCGGGCCGCCACCGTGGTGGCCAGCTTGAGGGCCCGAGCCGCTTGGCTCACGCCGTGGCCGGCCAGCCCGCAGGCGGGCGTGACGAGGGCCTGGGTGCGCAGCTGCACCGGGTCGCACCCGGCCTGGACCAGCTCGCACCACACGCCGCTGAGCCGCCGCCACAGCCGGTCGGGGTCGGTGCCGAGCGGCTCGTGGGTGGGCACGACGCCCCACGCGATCCAACCGCCCCGGTCGAGGTGGCCGTTGAGCGGGCCGGCCGCCGCCAGGCACGAGGTGAGGTCGACGGGGAGCGAGAGGATCGTCGCCCCGGCGGCCGAGGCCAGGCGCCAGTCGGTGGGCCCGCAGCAGTGCACGCCGGTGACGGCGTCCTCCTCGAGTGCGGCGAGGGCGTGGGACAGGAGGTCGATGGTGGCCTCCGGCTCGATGCCGAGGCCGCCGTCGGCGACGCGCACGAGGCCGGGCTCGTCGAGGAACACGACGAGCGGCGCCTCGGGCAGGCGGCGGCGGCAGTGGGCCAGCAGGGCAGCGCCCTCGGCCCGGACGGCGGCCGCGGCCACCGGGTAGGCGACGGACGGGTCGGCGCCGGCACCGATGAGGGCGAGGCCGAGCGTGACCGGACCGGTGAGCTGGAGCTTGACCGGATCGGTGCGCCCGGCGGCCAGCGAGAGGAAGGCCAGCAGCCCGGCGTGGGACGCGCCGTCGAACGTCGGCGTCGTCGGCGCCGACGGATCGAGGGCCGCCACGTCGACGTCGAGCGTGCCGTCGGCCCGGACCGTCACGCCGGGGATGCCTCGGGCGCCCTGGGCGACCATGCCCTCCAGCGGCGAACGCCGGGGCAGCTGGGGTGCGGCGGGGAGCGAACCGTGGTGGCGCAGGACGAACGCCGCGGCGCTGTCGGCGTCGCGGTGGGGCAGGCTCCCGATCGACGTGACCGCACCGGGACGCAGCGCCTGAGGGGTCGAACGCTGAGCCGCCACGGGGACCACGTTGGTCATCGGGCCGCCGACGCGCAAATCTTCGGGCCCGTGCTCCTCCCCTGGATCGTCCGCCTCGCCTGGCTCTCGCTGCCCCTCACCGCCGGCAGCGTCGTCGCCGACGCCCTCGACGGACGGTCCACGTCGGTGCAGCTCGTCGTGGCCGTGCTGGCCTGGGCCACGTGGGCGGCGGTGGTCCTTGCCGTCCTCCTCCCCCGACCGATCGGCCTCACCGCGCTCCGCGTCGCGGCCACCGCCGCCTTCACCGGTGCCGTCTGGGCCGCAGCCGACGCCGACACCGGCGCCGCCCTCGCCGCCCTGGCCGGCGTCCCCCTCGTGCTGGCGCTCCTGCCCGAGACCGGCACCTGGTTCGTCAACGGCGCGGCGTACGGGGACGAGCGCCGCTACCTCCTCCGAGCCCCCGGCGCCCTCCTCATGGGACCGATCCCCCTCTCGGTCGCGGTGGTCGTCGCCGGCGCCCTCGCCGGACCGCTCCTGCTCGCCGCGCGCCAGTGGGTGGCCGGCGCGGCCGCGCTGGCGATCGGCCTCCCGGCGGCGCGGGTGTGCGCCAAGGCCCTCCACCAGCTCACCCTCCGGTGGGCCGTCCTGGTGCCGGCCGGGTTCGTGCTGAAGGACCACGTCACCCTGCTCGACCCGGTGTTCTTCAAGCGCGCGACCATCGACGTCCTCCACCCGGCGCCCGCCGGCACCGACTCGCTCGACCTCACGGCTCGCGCCCCCGGCCTCGCCCTCGAGCTCGTGCTCCGGGAGAAGGAGCCGGTGATGCTCGTCACGCCGGGCAAGCGGGCCAACCAACCCGGCAACGTCGGTCGGCTGCTGTTCACCCCCACGAGGCCCGGCGC
>JAODBP010000285.1 GCA_025464025.1 Actinomycetes bacterium
CAACAGGTCCGCAGCGCCATTGCCGCGCTCGAACTGGCCGCCTGACGAGCTTCTGGGGCCCAAACGGTGCGGATCACGCACCGTCCGGGCCCGAGAACCGGCTCTAGGGGCGGAGGGCGACCTCGAGGAGGGAGACGACGGCGGCCCAGCGCTCGTCGGAGGTGTTGGTGGGGCCGCCGACGGTGACGAGGTACGCGACGTGCTCGAGCACCAGCGTCTCCAACCCGAGGGCGGCGTTGGCCGGGTCGAGGGTGGGGCGGACGAGGTCGGCGGCCTGGCCGAAGCGGATGAGCTCGGTGAGGTCGGACCGGAGCTGGGCCAGCGACGGCAGGGCGAGGATCCGGTCGGGTGAGAGCACGTCCAGGCCGGCGAGCACCCGGCCCACCAGGGGGTGGTCGGTCACCGCGGCGGCCAGCACGTCGGAGAGGGAGTTGAGCAGGGCGAGCAGGTCGCCCTCGGTGTCGCCGTTGATGGCGTCCCGGGCCAGGCCGACCATGCCCTCGGCGTCGGCATCGACGGCTGCCTCGAACATGGCGTCCTTGTCGGGGAAGTGCCGGTAGACCGCGGTGGGCGAGATGCCGGCGTCCTCGGCGATCGACGAGAGCGTCGTGGCCCGGTAGCCGTCGCGGGCGAAGCGGGTGATCGCGGCCTGCACCAGCGCCCCACGCGTCCGCTCCCCCTTGGTCAGCACGGCCGCATGGTAGAGCGAGAGGAAGTGAAGGATTGACTTCTTTCTTCACTTTCTCCTACGATGGCCCCATGACCACGACGGTGCGGGAACGGGTCGAGCGGCTGAACCGGGCCTCGGCCCGGCTGATCGAGCCGGACGAGGCGGTGCCGGGCGGCGTGGGCGAGGGCCAGCTCCTCCCCGACGAGCTGCTCTCGATGCACCAGCTCCCCGAGTTCCAACAGCTCACCCCGGAGCAGCGGGTGCGACTCTCCCGCGAGGAGATCGCCTCCGTCGTCGACGCCGGCATCCGCTTCGAGTGCGTGCTCATGGCCGGCTTCTCGCTCGAGCTGGTCACCCACGCCGACCTCAGCGACCCGAGCGTGGTCTACGCCCTCCACGAGATGGGCGAGGAGACCCGCCACTCCCGGCTGTTCAGCCGGCTCCTCACCCAGCTCCAGCCCGAGGCCAAGAACCCGCTCAGCCGCCTGCGCGTGATCGAGCGGTTCATGATCCAGCGCATCATCCGCCGGCCCGCGACCTTCAACGTGCTCGTGCTGGGTGGCGAGGAGATCCCCGACCTCATCCAGAAGCTGGCCTCGGAGCACCCCGACACCGACCCGTTCATCCGCGAGGTCAACCGCTACCACCGCGCCGAGGAGTCCCGGCACCTCGCCTTCGGCCGGGCCATCCTGCCCGAGCGCTGGGAGCAGGCCAGCCCCGTCGACCGGTTCCTCGTGCGCCACGTCGTGCCGTTGATCATCGGCGACATGTTCCGGATGCTGGTGCACCCAGGCGTCTACAAGACGGTCGGCCTGCCGGCGTTCGACACGTGGAAGCGAGCCAACCGGACACCGGCCCGGGTCGCCATCCGCCAGCAGGCCACCCGCCCCATCCTCGACACGCTCGTCGCCACCGGCGTGTTCAAGGAGGGTCGCATCCCCAAGGCCTGGCGCCGGCTCACCGGCGCCGAGTGACCTGAGTCGTTGTTTCGTCGCCTTGTCGGCGAGCACTGGGCGTCGCTGGCAAGGACCGACGACGAGTCAGGGTGGGGTCCCCTGGTGAGGAGAAGGACGCAGCCAGCGGCGTTCAGTGCCGTCGAGAAGGCGGCATGAACAGCGACTCAGGTCACTGGCTACAGCAGGGCGGCCAGCGCCTCGGCGTGGTGGTCGACCGAGCCGAACTGGGTGTCGAGCAGCCACGACCGCTTGAGGTGGAGGTGGGCGTCGACCTCCCACGTGAAGCCCATGCCGCCGTGGACCTGGATGGCGCCCTTGCCGTTGCTGACGGCGGCGTGGCCGGCGGTCACCTTGGCCGCCGAGGCCGCCCGGACCGGATCGCCCACCGACGGGTCGTCGTAGGTGACGCCGGCGGCGTAGACGGCCGACTGGGCCACCGAGGCCCGTACCGCCATGTCGGCGAGGATGTGCTTCACGGCCTGGAAGGAGCCGATGGGCCGGCCGAACTGGGTGCGCTCCTTGGCGTAGGCCACGGCCAGGTCGGTGACGGCCTGGGCCGTGCCCACGGCGAGGGCGGCGGTGAGGATCGTGCCCTGCACCCGGAACGGCTCGGCGTCGCCGATGCGCTCCCCCGCCGGCAGCGACTCGACCAGGTGCACCGGCGTGAGCGGGTCGAGCGGCCGCTCGAGCCGCGTGCCCTTCACCTCGGACGCGGCCACCGAGAACACGCCCGAGTCGTCGACGACGAGGAGGCGGTCGAGCGAGTCGAGGTGCTCGACGAGCAGCGGCGACGACGTGCGCTCGACGACGCCCACGACCTCCTCGCCCCACGCCGCCGACGGCAGCAGCTGGGCGGCGAGCTCGGTGGCAACCAGCGGACCGGGGACGAGGGCGGCGCCCAGCTCCTCGAACACGAGGACGGCCTCGGCCATCCCGAGCCCCACGCCACCGTCGTCCTCCGGCAGTCGCAGGGCGAAGACGCCGGCCTCGGCCAGCTCGCCCCACAGGGCGCGGTCGACGCCGCCGGACGCCTCCAGCTCGCGCACCTTCTCGATGGGGAACCGCCCCTCGAGCAGCTTGTGGACGCCCTCCTTGAGGTCGACCTGGTCCGACGTCAGCTCGAAGTCCACTGCGGCTCCCGCGGCAGGCCGAGCAGGCGCTCGGAGATGATGTTGCGCTGGATCTGCGACGTGCCCGCCGCGATCGAGATCGAGATGGCGTGCACCTCGCCCTCGACGTGGCGGCCCGAGGCCAGCTCACCGACGTCGTCGAGGCTGAGGGCGGCCCGGTCGAGGATGCGCATGGCCAGCTCGCCCAGGCGGTGCCGGCTCTCGGCGTAGTGGAGCTTGAAGACCGACCCACCGAGGCCGACGGTGCCGGTCCGCTGGGCCAGCGAGATGTTCCGCTTGGTCAGCGCCCACAAGGCGTCGAGGTCGGCGGCCAGGTGGCCGAGCTCGCGGCGGATGCCGGCGTCGTCCCACCGGTCGACCCGCTTGGCCACCGAGGCGAGGTGCCGCACCAGCTCCATGGACTGGAGCATCTCCGAGACGAAGGCCGTGCCCCGCTCGAACGACAACGTGACGTTGGTGACCCGCCACCCGTCGTTCTCGTCGCCGACCCGGTTGGCGACCGGGATGCGCACCTCGTCGAGGAACAGCTCGCAGAACTCGGTCGAGCCGGCCATCGTGCGCAGCGGGCGGATGTCGATGCCGTCGAGGTCCATCGGCATGACCAGCCAGGTGATGCCCTTGTGCTTCGGCGACTCGGGGTCGGTGCGCACGAGCAGCTCGCAGTAGTCGGCGATGTGGCCGAACGAGGTCCAGATCTTCTGGCCCGACACCACGTAGGTGTCGCCGTCGCGCACGGCCTTCGTCCGCAGCGAAGCCAGGTCGGAGCCGGCCGACGGCTCACTGAACCCCTGGCACCACACGTGCTCGCCCTTCAGGATGCCGGGCAGGTGGAAGGCGCGCTGGGCCTCGTTGCCCTCGGCGATGATCGTCGGGCCGCCGTGGAGCAGGCCCACGAAGTTCACGCCCACGTACGGCGCCCCGGCCCGCTCCGTCTCCTCCAGGAAGATCAGGTGCTCGGCCGGCGTGGCGCCCCGGCCGCCGCCGTCGACCGGCCAGTTGATCCCGGCGTACCCGGCGTCGAACAGCGTGCGCTGCCAGCCGGTGTCGTAGGCCCGGCGGGCCGCCCAGTCGTCCGCGTCCGGCTCCGGCCCGATCGAGGGCAGCACGTCGGCCAGCCACGTTCGGAGCTCGGACCGGAAGGCGGCATCGGATTCCGAGTCGCGCAGGTCCATGACGAACTGAAATATACCTGACGAGTCGTCAGGAAAGGGTGGCGTGCAGCTTCCCCACCAGCTCGACCACCTCGGCCGCCGCGCGCTGGAAGTCGGGTAGCTCCCCGCCGCCCGGGTCCTCCACGTCCTCCCACGACGAGTCCAGCTCGACCTCGGCGAGGTCGTCGGTGACGCCGTCGCGGACGAGCCGCTTCAACGTCGCCGCCTTGTGGGCGTGCTGCGGGAACTCCCGCCGCACCCACTGCACGTGCTCGACGGCGAGCCCGACCACGAGGTCGGCGGCGGCCAGGTGGTCGGCGTCGACCTGGGTCGAGCGATGCTGCGGCGCGGCCAGGCCGTGACCGGCCATCGAGTCCCGCGTCCGCCACGACATGGGCTGCCCCGGGATCACCAGCGTCCCGGCGGTGACGACCTCAGGACCCCCGAGCGCGGACAGCGCCGCACCGGCCATCACGGACCGGGCGGCGTTGCCCGTGCAGAGGAAGAGGACGCGCTCTACCAGAGCTCGTCCGTGTAGGTGTCGGTGCCGGGGATCGTGGTCTTGAACGGCGAGGCGAACACGATCGAACCGAGGCCCGACGCGTCGAACTCCTTGGCCACCGACTGGAGCACGTCGAACCCAGACGAGTCCTCGACGAACCACATCTGCATGAAGCGCCGGGCCGTGGCCGGGTCGCGGGGGACGTCCGGCGGGGCGTCGTCGAGCAGCGGCATGGCCTTGAACGCGGCGACCTGCCCGATCTTCGTGCCGGCCAGCGCACCCGGGAGCTTGTCCTTGAACCAGGCGTCGACGGCGTCCATCTCGGTGTCGTCGTTGCGCTCGCCGATCACCACGAGCATCCCCTGGTAGGGGTGCTCGAGCGCCAGCTCGACCGGCACGCCGTCGGCGTCGCGGCCGAGGTCCCACCGGTACTCGTAGAGCACGGTGTGGATGTGGTCGCGCTCCTGGAACATGCGACCGTCGCGGTGGAGCATCTGGACCTGGTCGACCGACCAGCGGTTCCAGTCGTCGTGCGTGCCCTCGAGCACCCAGTACACGGCGAGGTACGAACCGACGTCGGACGACGGCGTGATCGGCGACTCGGACGGGAAGCGCTGGGCCTTCAGGTCCTTGGTCGCCACCCACCGGCGCCCGGAGAAGAGGTACGGGCCGGCGAGGCAACCACCGTAGAAGTGGTCGCGCTCGTACCAGCGGTTGTACGCCACCTCGTGCCCCTTCCGGGGCTCGACCATGGTGAACAGCATCGTCCCGAGCTTGATGGGCTGCGGGATGATCGGGTTGGGAGACTCGCTCACTTCGTTCCTTCCAGCGCGCGGGCGCGCAGCTCGTGCTTCAGGACCTTGCCGCTGGCGTTCAGCGGCAGGGCGTCGACGACGGCGACCCGGCGGGGCGCCTTGTAGTTGGCCATGTGCTCCCGCGACCAGGCGATGAGCTCGTCCTCGGCGACCGACTGGCCCGACGCCGGCACGACGAAGGCCATGCCGACCTCGCCCATCCGCTCGTCGGGGATGCCGATCACCGCGGCCAGCGCCACGGCCGGGTGCTGGAGCAGGAGCGACTCGATCTCCGCCGGGTAGGCGTTGAACCCGCCGACGATGAACATGTCCTTCTTGCGATCGGTGATCTTGATGTTGCCGCCGTCGTCCATCGTCCCGATGTCGCCGGTGTGGAGCCAGCCGTCGGCGTCGATGGCCTCGGCCGTCTGCTCGGGCTCCTCGAAGTAGCCCTGCATGACGTTGTAGCCCCGGACCACGATCTCGCCCGCCTCGCCCCGCGGCACCTCGACGTTGTCGTCGCTGACGATGCGGACCTCGACGTCGGGGATGGCCCGGCCCGACGTGGTGGCGATGATCTCGGCGTCGTCGTCGGCCCGGCACATGGTCGAGCACCCGGTCGACTCGGTGAGGCCGTAGGCGGTGATCACGGTCTCGAAGAGCTCGGCTCGCATCCGCTTGACCAGCTCGACCGGGATCACGGCGGCGCCGGTGGCGCACAGCCGCAGCGACGACAGGTCGTGGTTGCCGCGGTCGGGGTGGTCGAGGATGGTCTGGAAGAGCGTGGGCGGACCGGGGAGCATGGTGATCTTCTCCCGGGTGACCAGGTCGAGCACGGCCGGCACCTCGAACACGGGGAGCGGCACGGTGGTGGCGCCCCGCATGATGGCGGCGACGAAGCCGGCCTTGTACCCGAACGTGTGGAAGAACGGGTTGACCACGAGGTAGCGGTCGCCGGCGGTGAGGCCGAGGATGCCGCTCCACGCCTCGAACGTGCGCACCGTCTGGCCATGGGTCGACATGACGCCCTTGGGCCGGCCGGTGGTGCCGGACGTGAAGATGAGGTCGGACACCGTGTCGGGGCCGACGCCCTTCGCCCGGGCGTCGACCTCGGCGTCGTCGACCACATCGCCGGCGTCGAGGTAGGCGTCGAACGACGGGCTGCGCAGCACGACGGTCTGCTCGAGGGCCGGCACGTCCTCGCCCGCGAGCATGGCCGGGTAGTCGAAGCCGAGGAAGCCCTCGACGGTGAACAAGACCTTGGCCCCGCTCTTCTGGAGGATGTACGCCGCCTCGGCTCCCTTGTACCGGGTGTTGAGCGGCACGATCGCCCCGCCGGCGCCGTGCACGCCGAGGGCGGCGACGACCCACTCCCACATGTTCGGCGCCCACATGGCTGCCTTGTCGCCCGAGCCGATGCCGGCCGCGATGGCCGCCTTGGTCGAGCGACGCACGGCGTCGGCGAGCTGGGCGAACGTGATGCGGGTGTCGCCATCGACGAGGGCCTCGGCGTCGGGCCACTGCTCGGCCGCGTCGGCCACGAGGCCGATGGTCGTCTGCTTCATGCCTGCTCCAGGTGGGCGACGATCGAGGACGAGCCCTCCTCGATCCAGCCCTTGGTGCGGGCGTAGTCGAGCATGGCGTCGAACTGCTGGCTCCAGTCGGGGCCGACGCCGACGGCCTGCTGGCGGACCCAGCCGATGCCGATGTGGGCGTGCTCACCGTCGTCGGCCAGGGTGCCGGCCCCGGCGTCCTCGAGGGCGGCGGCGACGTCGACGTCGCCCCGCACCTCGACGTGGAAGCCCTTGGTGTCCTCGACGTCGACCAGGTCGACGTCGCCGCCTTCGATCACCACCTTCACCAGAGGGTCCCGCGGTCGACGATCAGGGACGCACCGGTCACGGACTTGGCCGCGTCGGAGGCGAGGTAGGCGATGGCGTCGGCGATGTCGCTCGGCGGCATGAAGCCGGGCATCACGCCCATCATCCGGTTGAAGAAGTCGAAGTTGGCGTCGGCCGGCAGCGACGAGGTGGCCGCGTGCGACAGCGGGGTGTCGACCCCGCCGGGGCACACGCAGTTGACCCGCACGCCGACGCCGGCCAGCTCGACGGCGATCGACTTCATCCAGAGCAGGAGCGCCGCCTTGGACGCGCAGTACGCCGAGTTGTAGGGCTGGCCCTGGATCCCCGAGATCGAGGCGACGGTGACGACGTTGCCCTTCGACTCCTTGAGGTGCGGGATGGCCGCCTGGGTGACCTGCACCGACCCGATGAAGTTCACGTCGAGGTGGCGGCGCACGAGGTCGATCGAGAGGTCCTCGACCTTGGAGAAGATGTTGATGCCGGCCACGTTGACGCACACGTCGAGGCCGCCGAGCTGGGCGATGGCCCCGTCCATGGCGGCGGTGACCGAGGCGCCGTCGCTCACGTCGCAGCGGACGATGCCGTCGTCACCGCCGTTCGAAGGCACCGTGATGTCGGTGGCCACGACCTCGGCGCCCTCCTTGCGGAGGAGCTCGACGGTCGCCGCCCCGATGCCCGAGGCACCGCCGGTCAGGAACACGCGCTTGCCCGCGAAACGAGTCATGAATCTCCCAGTGCGTAGGTCAGGTGCTGCGACAGGTCGCCCATCGTGTCGACGGCGAAGCGGCGGGTCGTGAAGTACCAGGTGCCGTCGTCGTCGCGGGCGAAGTCGTCGTGGTAGCGGCCGGTGATGATCGGCTGGAGGGCCAGGTCCGGCGTGGCCTGGAACACGACGTAGGCCGACTTCGACCACGCCGTGCCGGCGTCCTCGTCGACCTCGATCTGCACGTTGGTGGTGACGTGCTTGGTGCCCGGGCGCCCCGAGTACATCTGGGTGCCGTTGGTGTAGCTGTCGCGCACGCCCTCGAAGCCCTCGGCCACGGGCTGGCCCTCGAACGTCGTCAGCTTCGCTCGACGGAAGATCTCGCCCAGGCCCTCGAAGTCGCCCAGGTCCATCCGCTCGGTGTAGCGCCCGAGCAGGTTGCGGATCTGCTCGTACGACGGGATGGCGCTCACTGGCGGTTGATGAAGTTGGAGCGGGCGGTGGCCACCAGCTCGCCGGACTCGGCCTCGGTGTAGCGGGTCTCGCACACGGTGAACGTCATCGACCCCTTCTCGTACGTCTCCATGACCTCGGTCTCCACGTCGAGCACGTCGCCCACCTTCAGCGGCCGTTCGTAGGTGAACGCCTGCTCGCCGTGGAGGAGCAGCCCGCCCTGGCGGGCGTACTCGGCCACCACCTCACCCATCGGGTTCTTCCCCGGATCGTCGGGCTGGAGCTCGGCGAAGGCGCCCCAGTTCAGGGCGCCGATGAGGAACGTGGGCGGCACCGGGAGGCCGTCGAAGCCGGCGGCCTCGGCCGCCCGGGTGTCGGTGTAGGCCGGGTTGGTGTCCTTGACGGCCCGGGCGAAGTTCGCCGTGGCGCTCCGCTCGATGACGATGCGGGCCCGCCCGCCCTTGCGACCTACGAAGCTCGGATCCAGCGCCATGGTCGGGGACCATAGCTGGCTAGATTGACGCCCCGTCAGGTCCGTCGACGAGGGGGTCAGGCCAGTGGCAGCGACGATGACGGCAGGCGCAGAGGCGCCGGTCAAGGAGGTCAAGCTCACCCGCACCGACCTCGTCCAGTACGCCGGGGCCTCGGGTGACTACAACCCCATGCACCACGACGAGATCAAGGCCCAGGCGGCCAAGCTCCCGTCGGTCTTCGGGCACGGCATGTTCTCGATGGGTGTGCTCGGCACCGCCCTCACCGACTTCGTGGGCGTCGGCAACCTGCGCTCCTACTCCGTCCGCTTCGTGAAGCAGACGTGGCCGGGCGAGACCCTGCGGACGAAGATCGTCGTGCGCGACGTGGCCGACGGCGTCGCCACCCTCGACTGCACGCTCGAGAACGCCGACGGCGAGGCCAAGGTCGCGGGCGAGGCCACCGCGGTGGTGATCTGATGGCCGGCCGCCTGGAGGGCAAGGTCGCCATCATCACCGGCGGCTCGCGCGGCCAGGGCGAGGCCGAGGCCCGCCTGTTCGTGCGCGAGGGCGCCAAGGTCGTCATCGCCGACGTCCTCGACGACCAGGGCGAGGCGCTGGCCAAGGAGCTGGGCGACGGCGTCGTCTACCAGCACACCGACGTGTCGTCGGAGAGCGACTGGGAGCGGGTCATCGGCGTGGCCGGTGAGCTCGGCGCCCTGAACGTCCTCGTGAACAACGCCGCCATCCTGAAGTTCAACTCGATCGAGGACACCACGCTCGACGAGTACATGAGCGTGCTCATGGTCAACCAGGTCGGCACGTTCCTCGGCATCCGGGCCGCCATCGCGCCGATGAAGGCCGCCGGCGGCGGGTCGATCGTGAACATCAGCTCCATCGACGGCATCGGCTCGAAGAACAGCCTCGTGTCGTACTCGTCGTCGAAGGGCGCCGTCCGCTCGATGACCAAGACCGCGGCGCTCGAGCTCGGGCAGTTCAAGATCCGGGTCAACTCGGTGCACCCGGGCGGCGTGTTCACCCCGATGGTGGGCGACGTGCCGAAGGACATCTTCGACATGGGCCACCAGCAGCTGGCCCTGGCCCGGGCCGCCGACCCGGCCGAGATCGGCACCATGGTGCTGTTCCTCGCGTCGGACGAGGCGTCGTACTGCACGGGCGGCGAGTTCGTGGTCGACGGCGGCTGGCTGGCCGGCGACATCAACCCGTTCCTGCCCGGCGCCCCGCCCATGCCCGGTGCCTGATCTGATCGGCATCCCGCCCGGCGCCGTCGGTGAGCTCTGGGCCAAGCAGGCGATCACCGAGGCCCTGCACCGGTACTGCCACGGGCTCGACCGGTTCGACCGGGTCCAGGCCGACATCTGGCACCCGGGCGGCACCGCGTCCTACGGCGGCATCTTCGAGGGCACCGGTGCCGGCTTCCTCGATTGGGTGTGGCCGGTGCACGAGACCTTCGAGCGCACGTCGCACCAGGTCACCAACATCCTGATCACCGTCGACGGCGACCGGGCCACGAGCGAGACCTACGTGACCGTGTGCCTCCGCGGCGCCGACGTCGACATCACCGACCGGGGCCGGTACTCCGACACCTGGTCGTTCCGGGACGGGCGGTGGGCCATCGATGCCCGCACGTTCACCGGCGACATCCAGCAGATCACCCCCCGAGGAGCCCAGTAGCGATGAGCATCATCTCCGACGCCCGCACCATCTGGGAGCTGGTCGAGCGCCGTGCGGCCGAGTCGGGCGACCAGCGGTTCGTCTTCGACGACAAGGGTCGGTCGCTGACCTACTCGGAGTTCAAGGACCTGGCCGAGCGGGTGGCGGCGGGCCTCTACGCCAAGGGCGTCAAGGACGGCACGGCGGTCTCGTGGCAGCTCCCGACGTCGATCGACACGGTGGTGCTGTCGATGGCGCTGTCGCGGCTGGGCGCGGTGCAGAACCCGATCATCCACCTGTACCGGGGCCGGGAGCTGAGCTTCGCCATCCGCCAGACCGGGGCCAAGCTGCTCGCCATCCCCGGCGAGTTCCGGGGCTTCGACTTCGCGCAGCTGGCCCAGGACGCCATCGCCGGCATGGACTCGCCGCCCGAGGTCCTCGTCACGTCGGATGGGCTGCCCGAGGGCGACCCGTCCACCCTCCCCCCTCCCCCGTCGGGCGAGGGCGAGGCTCCCGTGCGC
Source organism: Actinomycetes bacterium (assembly GCA_025464025.1). Next base: position 10,887 of record JAODBP010000285.1, read on the forward strand.
TGGATCTACTACACGTCGGGCTCGACGGCCGACCCCAAGGGCGTGCAGCACACCGACCAGACGCTGCTGGCCGGCGGTTACGGCCTGGCCATGGCGATCAACCCGACGCCGGACGACGTGGGCTCGATCGCCTTCCCGTACGCCCACATCGGCGGGCCCGACTACATCATCATGGTGCTCACCCACGGCTTCTCCGCCGTGCTCGTCGAGCAGTTCTCGGTGGCCGAGTCGGTGCCGTTCTACCGGGACAACGGCATCACCATCGCCGGTGGCGGCGCCGCGTTCTACACGATGCTGCTGAACGAGCAGCGGAAGACGCCGGACGCCCCGATCATCCCGACGCTGCGGATGCTGTCGGGCGGCGGCGGGCCCAAGCCGCCCGAGCTGCACTACGAGGTGCAGCGGGAGATGGGCGGCCGCGGGGTGTGCCACGGCTACGGCATGACCGAGGTGCCGATGATCGTGCAGAACGGCCCCGACGCCACCGACGAGCAGCTGGCCAACACCGACGGCCCGCCGATCGTCGGCATCCAGATCCGCCTGGTGAAGCCCGACGGCGGCGAGGCCGCCGTCGGCGAGGAGGGCGAGGTCCGGCTCAAGGGCCCGATGGTGTTCAAGGGCTACACCGACCCGGCGCTGAACGTCGACGCCTTCGACGAGGACGGCTGGTTCAAGACCGGCGACCTCGGCAAGCTGCGCGACGACGGGCACCTGTCGCTCACCGGGCGGCTGAAGGACATCATCATCCGCAAGGGGGAGAACGTCTCGGCCAAGGAGGTCGAGGACCTCCTCTACAAGCACCCCAAGGTCCAGGAGGTCGCCGTCGTCGGCCTCCCCGACCGCGACCGGGGCGAGCGGGTGTGCGCCGTGGTGCAGCTGGCCGACGGGGTCGAGCCGCTCACGCTCCCCGAGCTGGTCGAGTTCTGCAAGGCCGAGCAGCTCATGATGCAGAAGATCCCGGAGCAGCTCGAGCTGGTCGGCGAGTTCCCCCGCGGCGGCACCGGCAAGGTCACCAAGCGCGCCCTCCAGGACCTCTTCAAGGACAAGCCCTGGCCCTGATCGGTCAGGCCACCGAGTTGGCGGCGGACATCCCCTCGGGGGCGTAGGCCGACCAGCGTGCGGTGTCGCCGGCGGCGGTGGGGTGGTCGCCGAGGATCGTGACCCGGGTGAGGGCGCGGGGGCCGTCGAAGTCGTTGACGACGTAGTGCTGGGTCGTCCGGTTGTCCCAGATGCCGATGGTCCCCTCCGTCCACGAGTAGCGGCAGTTGAACTGCGGCTGCTCGCTGAAGGCGTAGAGGTAGCCGAGCAGCGCGTCCGACTCACCCCGGCTGAGCTGGACGATGCGGTCGGTGAACTGGCGGTTCACGAACAGCGACGCCCGACCCGTCTCGGGGTGGACGCGCACCACCGGGTGCTCGGCGGTCGTCTCCGGATGGCCGAACACGGCGGCGTTGTTCACCGCGGTGAGCCCCAGCAGCAGCTCGCGGATCGGTGCCGAGAGCGATTCGTAGACGAGCGCCTGGTTCGACCACATGGTGTCGCCGCCCGAGGGCGGGCACTGCAGCATGTTGAGGATCGAGAACAGGGGCGGCGTCGGCGAGAACGTCACGTCGGTGTGCCAGACGTCGGCGACCATGCCCCGCTCGCTCTGCAGCAGCACGATCTCCGGGTGGTCCTCGTCGAGCTTCTGGATGAACGGGTGGATCTCGATCTCGCCGAACCGCCGCCCCAGCGTGATGTGCTGCCCGGGCGTGAGGTGCTGGTCGGGCAGGAACACGACCATGTGCTCGCGGAGCGCGGCTCGGAGCTGCTCGTAGCCGGCATCGTCGAGGTTCGCCAGGTCGAGGCCGTGGAGCTCGGCCCCGAGGGAGCCGGCGATGCGTCGTGCGGTCAGCGTCGTGGTCACACCCACGTTTTAATCGAATCGGTTAAAGTCTGTCCAGCATGAAGGACACCAAGGAACGGCTGCTGGCCGCCGGCGAGAAGCTCTTCGCCCGCGACGGGGTGCACCGGGTCACCGTCCGCGAGCTCAACGAGACGGCCGGCGTCCGCAACGCGTCCGCGCTCCACTACCACTTCGGCTCCCGCGAGGGCCTGCTCCGGGCCATCGTCGAGCGCCACCAGGACGTCGTCGACGACGACCGGGCTGGCCGGCTCGAGAAGCACGCCGACCCGAGCGTCCACGATCTGGTCGAGCTGGTCCTCGCCCCGCTGGCCGAGCAGCTCCGCTCACCATCGGGTCGCAACTACCTGCGCATCGTGCCGCAGATCCTCGACCTCGACGACCTCGCCCCACCGGCCCTGGCCCAGGTCCTCGACCTGCTCGGCGACCGGCTCGACCTGCCCGACGACGTCCAGGGTGTGCGCATCCGCAGCATGATCCTCGCCACCTCGACGCTGCTGGCCGACCGCGCCGGCCACAAGCACCCGGTGCTCCCCCACGACGCCTTCGTCGACAACCTCGTCGCCATGGCGACGGGGATGTTGCTGGCCTAGGGCTTCCAGCCGCCCTTGCCGTCGCGGCGCCAGCCCCGCGCGGCGTCGGTGCCGCCGGTGACCTGGATGGTGGAGCCGGTGACGAACCGGCCCATGTCGGAGGCCAGGTACAGCACGGCGGCGGCCACGTCGTCGGGCACGCCGAACTCGGGCCACGGGATCTGGTACTCGTCGGGGGTCCCGCCCACCGCTTCGGCCAGGGCCTCGTCGCCCTCGGTCGGCACGGCGTCGACGGCGATGCAGTTGACCCGGATCCGGCGGTCGGCGAACTCCAGCGCCAGCGAGCGGGAGAGGTTCTCGACCGCCGCCTTCATCGACGCGTAGATGGCGAACCCGGGCGCGGCGCGGTGCGCCTCCACCGAGGTGATGTTCACGATCGAGCCGCCCGTCTCCGGCATCAGGGGCACGCAGCCGCGGATGAAGTGGACGACGGACGAGTAGTTCTCGTCGATCAGGGCCTGCTGCCCCTTGGCGTTCACATCGAGGAACTTCGACACGAAGCCGCCGCCGGCATTGTTCACCAGCACGTCGACGTGGCCCAGCTCGCGCTTCACCTCGTCGAGGTGCCCGGCCACGGCCTCGCCGTCGCGCACATCGATCAGCCCGGTGACGACCGTGCGCCCCATCGAGCGGATCTCGGCCGCGGTGACCTCGAGCCCTTCCTGCTTGCGGTCGCAGATGGCGACGTGGGCGCCGAACGAGGCGGCCGACAGCGCGGTCGCCTTGCCGATGCCCTGGGCCGCACCGGTGACGACGACGACCTTGTCGGTGAGGAGGGCGTCCTCCGGCCGGAGCGTCATCGAGCGGAGACCGTTTCCGTGTCCCGCCCCGACTTGATGACCGTGCCCGGCGTGGCGCCGGTGGCCTTGCCGTCGACGACCGTCTGCACGCCGTTGACCCAGACGGCGGAGATGCCCTGGGACTGGGCCGTGAGCCGCGGCGTGCCGCCGGGCAGGTCGTGGACCAGCTCGGCCGGGTCGGACTCGATCGTCTGGGGGTCGAACAGCACCAGGTCGGCGTGCCAGCCCTCGACGATCTGGCCCCGCTCCTTGAGGCCGAACAGGCGGGCCGGCACGTCGGTGATCATCTGCACGGCCCGCTCCAGGGAGACGAGCTGGCGACCCCGCGCCATGTCGCCGAGGAAGCGGGTGGTGTACGACGCGCCGAACATGCGGTCGAGGTGGGCGCCGGCGTCGGAGCCGCCGATCATGGCCCGCGGGTCCTCCCACACCGACTTCCGCAGCTCCCAGCTGTCGGGGTTGTTGTCGGTGGGCATGGGCCACAGCACGGTCTTGAGCTCGTCGTTGGAGGCGATCTCGACCAGCGTGGCGAACGGGTCCTGGCCCCGCTCCTCGGCGATGTCACCGACGATGCGGCCCTTGAGGCCCTCGTTGGCCTCGGAGAACGTGTCGCCGATGACGTAGCGCTTGAAGTCGGCCAGGCGGCGGAAGACGCCCGCCTCCTTGCTGTTGGCCCGCTCGAGCATGTGCTCGCGCACGGCAGGATCGCCGAGCTTGGCGATGCGCTCCTCGACCGGGAGGCTGAGGATCTCGCCCCAGCCGGGGATCAGGTTGAGGGCGCAGAAGTTGCGCAGGCTCATGTTCATGGGCACCAGCACCGGCATGGTGAGGGCGACGACCTTGCCGCCGATGGCCGTCGCCGCGTCGGACGCGCTGAGCTGCCGCGGCACCCGCTCGGGGACGGCGGCGTCGACGGTGAGGACGTTCCAGTTGATGGCCCGGTTGGCCGTCGCCGACATCTCGGCGAACAGGGCGATCTCCTCGTCCTTGAACTGGTCGAGGCAGCCCTCGACGATGCCCTCGAGCGTGGTGCCCTCGAACTGGCCGGTGGTCTCGCAGAGGGCGAGGAGCTCGTCCTTGGTCGACCAGCGCGACGGCACCGGGTTCCCGTCACCGTCGGAGTGGGTGCTGGACAGCGTGGTGGAGAAGCCGAGGCCACCGGCCTCGAGCGAGGCCGCCAGCAGCTCCTGCATGGCCTTGACCTGGTCGGCCGACGCCTCGTTGCCGACCGAGTCGGTACCCATCACGTAGCGGCGGATGGCGCAGTGGCCCACGAGGAAGCCGGCGTTGAGCCCGAGCTTGCCGTCGAGGCGGTCGAGGTACTCGCCGAAGGACTCCCAGTCCCAGGTGATGCCGTTCTCCAGGGCGACCAACGGCATGCCCTCGACGCGGGCCAGCAGGCGACGCATGTAGTCGGCGTCCTCGGCCTTGATGGGGGCGATGGTGAAGCCGCAGTTGCCGCCGATCACCGACGTGACGCCGTGGACGTTCGACGGCGTGGCGTACGGGTCCCAGAACAGCTGGGCGTCGTAGTGGGTGTGGGGGTCGACGAAACCGGGCGACAGGACCAGCCCCGCCGCGTCGACCACGGTGGTGGCGTCCTCGTCGACCCCGCCGTCCTCCTGGGACCGGATGGCGACGATGCGACCGTCCCTGATGCCGACGTCGCCCACGACCCCGGGCGCACCCGTGCCGTCCACGATCGTGGCTCCGCGGATCAGGTGGTCGAGCATCTCGTTTCCCCTTCGAGGTCGCTGGCCTGGCGATACTACGGCGATGAAGTACGGAGTCACCATGTTCGCCCACGACCAGGCGATGCCCACCCACGACCTGGCCAAGGCCGCCGAGGAACGGGGCTTCTTCTCGGTCTACGTGCCCGAGCACACCCACATCCCGATCAGCCGGGAGACCCCGGCGGCCACCGGAACCGAGGAGCTGGAAGAGGGCTACAAGCGCACCCGTGACCCCTTGATCTCACTGGCCGCGGCGGCCGCCGTGACCGAGACGATCCTGCTCGGGACCGCCGTGGCCCTGCCGGCCCAGCACGACGCCATCGCCTACGCCAAGGCCATCGCCACCCTCGACGAGCTGTCCGGCGGGCGCGTGGTCCTCGGCGTCGGCTTCGGGTGGAACAAGGAGGAGCTGCGCGACCACGGCGTCGAGTTCTCCGCCCGGCGCGACGTCGTCCGGGAGACGATGCTGACCTGCCAGGCCCTGTGGCGGGACGAGGTGGCCGAGTTCCAGGGCGAGCACGTGACGCTCTCCCCCAGCTGGTCGTGGCCGAAGCCGGCGCAGCAGCCCCGGGTCCGCACCCTGCTCGGCGGGGCGGCCGGCCCCAAGCTCTACGCCAACATCGCCGAGTGGTGCGACGGCTGGATCCCGTTCGGCGGGTCGGGCCTCAAGGAGCAGCTCCCCGAGCTGCGCCAGGTGGTGGCCGAGGCCGGTCGCGACCCCGACGAGCTGCACATCGTGCCCATGGGCGTGTTCCCGACGCCGGAGAAGATGGCGTACTACGAGGAGCTCGGCGTCACCGAGTGCGTGCTGCGGGTGCCGGCGGCCCAGGCCGACGAGGTGCTGCCCGTCCTCGACTCGTACGTTCCGTACCTCCAGTAGATACGTTCACTGGGACAGCTCGACGAAGGGGGCGCACGTGCGCGCGATCGTGTTCAACGGGGAGACCGCGGAGATCCGCGACGACGTGACGGTCCGGGATCCCGGGCCCAACGAGGTGCTGGTGCGCGTGGCCGCCGCGGGCGTCTGCCACAGCGACGTCAGCGTCGTCGACGGCACCATCCCGTGGCCGGCCCCGTCGGTCATGGGCCACGAGGGCGCCGGCGTCGTCGAGAAGATCGGCGCCGACGTCACCCGGGTCAAGGTCGGCGACCACATCGTCATCGGCACCGTCGCCAACTGCGGCATCTGCGACCGCTGCAACGCCGGGCACCCGACGTGGTGCAAGCAGTCGATCGGCAACCGCACCGAGCCGTTCACCATCGGCGGCGTGCCCGGTGGCAACTTCGCGGCGACGTCGTCGTTCGCCGAGCTGACGATCATCAAGGAGGTGCAGGCGGTCCCGATCGACAAGGAGGTGCCGCTCACCTCGGCGTGCCTCATCGCCTGCGGCGTGGTCACCGGCGTCGGCTCCGTGTTCAACCGGGCGAACGTGCAGCCGGGCGACGTCACCGCCGTGTTCGGCGCCGGCGGCGTCGGCCTCTCGGTCATCCAGGCCCTGCGCATCAAGGCCGCCGGCCTGATCATCGCCGTCGACACCCTGGCCTCGAAGGGCGAGCTCGCCCTCGAGCTCGGCGCCACCCACTTCATCGATGCCTCCAAGGAGGACGCGGTCCAGCGGATCCGCGAGCTGGCCCCGTTCTCGGCCGACAACGCCGAGGGCCCGTTCAAGGCCGGTGGCGCCAACTGGACCTTCGAGTGCGTCGGCCACCCGGCCGTCACCGGCAACGCCGTCGAGGCCCTCGACTGGGGCGGCACCTGCGTGCAGGTCGGCGTCCCCGCGCCCGGTGTCACCTACGCCGTGCCGATCACCCACCTCACCCAGGTCGACCGCTCCATCGTCGGCTCCCGGGCCGGTGGCGTGCGGGCCCAGAAGGACATCCCGGTGATCGTCGACATGTACAAGAAGGGCCTGCTCGACCTCGACCGGATGGTCTCGAAGACCTATCCGATGGAGGACTTCTTCACCGTCGTCGACGACATGCACGAGGGCAAGCTGGCCCGAGGCGTGCTCACGTTCTAGTGGGGGGCGCGCTGGTGAAGGACGGCGGCTGGACCTACGGGCTCCAGCTCCCGATCCAGACGCTCAGCCTCACCGTGGTCGACCCGTGGGAGGACGACGCCACCGTCGCCGACCTCGTCACGGTCGCCCAGAAGGCGGAGGCCACCGGGCACTCGTTCATCGGGGTGTGCGACCACGTGGCCATCCCCGACAACGAGTACGCGGCGAAGATGCGGACCACCTGGTACGACACGATCGCCACGCTCGGGTACCTGGCCGCCCACACCACCGACGTGCGCCTGCTGTCGGTGGTGTGGGTCGCCGCCTACCGGCATCCGCTCCAGACGGCGTCGTCGTTCGGCACCCTCGACCACCTCTCCGGCGGCCGGGCCATCCTCGGTGTCGGGGCCGGGCACGTCGAGGCGGAGTTCGACGCCCTCGGCGTGCCGTTCCACGAGCGGGGCGCCATCCTCGACGAGACGCTCGAGGCGCTCCAGGGCGTGTTCGCCGAGGAGTACGTCTCGTTCAAGGGCGAGCGGTGCTCCTACGCCGACGTCGCCGTGTCGCCCCGGCCGGTCGGCGGGTCGCTCACCACGTGGATCGGCGGGAGCTCGAAGGCGGCCTGGCGCCGGGTCGGCCGGTTCGGCGACGGCTACATCCCCATGGGCAACCCGCTCGACCAGTACCCGGCCATCATCGAGGAGATCCGGTCGGCGGCCGAGCTCGAAGGTCGGGGTGACGCCCCCATCGACATCGGCTACATGCCGGGCTGGGTGCACCTCACCGGCGAGTGGGGCAGCGACCTCCCGCCGGCCAGGATCGTCGGCACCGAGGCCTACGCCGCCGACCTCAGGGCCGCCCGCGCCGCGGGCGCCAACGTGGTGCACGTGAAGTTCCGCGGCCGCACGCTGGCCGAGCACCTCGAGCAGTACGACGCCTTCGTCGAAGAGGTCGTCCCCCTCGTCAACGAAGGCTGAGCCGCCCACGTACCCGGGCGTTGTGGGCAGTTGTGATCACTGGGTGATCGCAACTGCCCACAACCCGGATCAGGTCAGCGGGCGCGGACGACGATCGTGCCGGCAGCGCGATCGTGGAGGCCGCGACGATCCGCGCCGAGGATCGGGGCGTACACGACGACCGACCACAGCAGGCCGAGGACGGGCACCAGCCACGGCCCTTGGATCGCCCAGAGGAACGGGACACTGGGGACCACCCACCGGAAGACGGCCCGCAGCCAGGTCGGGGGATGGCCCGTGCGCTCGTCGACGATGCGGATGCCGATCACGAGCTTGCCGAGCTGCTGGCCCCAGATGGCGGTCGTGCCGATCACGTAGACGGCGCTCAGGGGCTCGGCGACCCAGGCGCCGAGCCCACGACGCAGGATGACGATCACCGTGCCGACGACGAGCGACTCGACGAGGTACGCGCCGAGTCGCGCCCACCTCGATGCGATGCCGTCATCGTGCTCGAGCTGCGCGTCCGCGCCGACGTCGGGGGCCTCGTCGAGCGAGAGGTCGGCACCGCCGTCGATCTCGTCGACGAGGGCGTCGACCTCGGCCTCGGCGGACGGCGGGACGGTGACGACCGTGCCCTCCCACGCGAACGGCACCTCGCTCACCTGGAGGAGGAGCGTCAGCCCGTCTCGCTGGTCGTCGCGCCAGTCACCCAGCTCGTATTCGACGGCGTCGCCCGGTTCCGCATCAAGGCGGCGCCGGGGCGGGGGCGGCGAAAGCTCGTCGACGAGCTCGACGTCGCAGTCGGGGCACCGCTCGAAGCCGGGACGGAACGCCGTCCGACATGACGGGCACCAGCCGCCGATCGCCTCGTCGAGGTGGTTCGCCGGCACGGCGCCGGAGCGTACCGATCAGGTCAGGTGGGCGGCGGCGAACGCCAAGCCGGCGATCGTCACGTTGCTGGCGACGATGCCCGTGAAGATCGCCCGCATCATCCGGGTCTCGGTCTCCGCCAGGTCGGCCCGCAGCTCGGCTCGCAGCACCTCGAGGTCCCGCGTCGTAGCCACGTCGCCCCAGCCCACGGGGGGCAGGTGCTCCATCAGCATCGTGGCGTCGTCATGGCCGAGCACCGCCTCCAGCTTGCTGTACATCTGGTGTCGCCCTTCCTCAGTGACCCGCACCGACGCTCCGATCGTCGGTCCAGCACGAACGGGGAAGTGTCAACAAGCGTAGCGAAGGGGGTGTGACGGTCAGCGGCCGATGTTGCCCAGACCATCGGCGATGGCGCCGACCACCGGTCCCCAGCCACCGAGCAACGGCCGCGGCTCCTCGGGAGGCTCCTCCTCGCCGTCGCCGTCGCCGTCGCCGACCGGGAACGACGGGTCGATCTTTAGGACCTCGGCGTCGACGGTGGCCTCGTCGGCCTCGCCGACCGACAGGAGGTAGCCATCCCAGGTGCAGGCGATGTCGAGCTCGAGCAGGCGGTCGACGAGCTGCTGGCACTGCTGGGGCGTCCACTCCTCGAAGACGTACTCCACGTCGTCGGCCGGCGCCTCGTCCGGGAGGGCGTCGAAGAGGTCGACGAGCTCGTCGACCTTCGCCTCGTGGGCGCCGGGGACCGTCAGGTGCCGGCCCACCCACTGGTTCGGGATGTGCTCGATCTCGAGCTGCTCGACGAGCGCGGTCCCCTGCTCGAGCCGCCAGTCGGACAGGTCGTACTCGACCATGTCGTGGCGCTCCTCGACCGGCTCCTCGACCACGTCGTCGAGGGCCACGTCGTCCGGGGGCTCGTCGTCGGCCAGGTGGTCGACCTGCCACCAGTGACGACGACCGCGCTCCACCGGCCCTCCGACGGAGGGCGGCGGCGCGCCATCGACGGGACCACTCATCGGAACGTCAGGCCGGCCAGACGATCGACTGCATCTCGGAGTAGCAGTGCAGGCCAAAGGACCCGCCGTCGCGACCGATGCCCGACAGCTTGAAGCCGCCGAACGGGGTCTCGTGGTTGCGCTGGGTCGTGTTGACGCCGACGTTGCCGGTGCGCAGCCGCTTGGCCACCTCGAAGGCCCGGGCCTTGTTGCCCGACCACACGTAGTCGTAGAGGCCGAACACCGACTGGTTGGCCAGGGCCACGGCCTCCTCGTCGTCGTCGAACGGGATGGCCACGACGACGGGACCGAACAGCTCCTCCTGCACCACCGTCATGGACGGGTTGCAGTCGGCGATCAGGGTCGGGCGGACGTAGAAGCCGGTGGCGATGTCGGGGCGCTCGGCGCCGCCGGCGAGCAAGGAGCCGCCCTCGTCGATGGCACCGTTGATGTAGGCCTCGACCCGGTCGCGCTGCGCCGCGGTGATCAGCGGGCCGACGATGGTGTCGTCGTCGAGCGGGTTGCCGACCTTCAGGGCGTTCGCCGTGGCGGTCAGCTTGCCCATGAGCTCGTCGTAGACGCCCCGCTGGCAGAGCACCCGGGTCGGGGCGGTGCAGATCTGGCCCGAGTGGAAGGCCCACGTCGAGGCGATGCCGGCGATGGCCGAGCCCAGGTCGGCATCGTCGAACACGATCGCCGCACCCTTGCCCCCGAGCTCCATGAGGTTGCGCTTCATGGTCTTGGCGCCGGCCTCGGCGATCTTGATGCCGACGTTGGTCGAGCCGGTGAAGCTCACCATGTCGACGTCGGGCGAGTCGACCAGGGCGGCGCCGGCCTCGGCCCCGGAGCCGGTGACGATGTTGACGACGCCGGCCGGCACGCCGGCCTCCTCGAGGATCGCCATCAGGTCGATCACGTTGAGCGGGTCCTGGGGCGCCGGCTTCACCACGACGGTGTTGCCCATGGCCAGCGCCGGCGCGACCTTGCCGGCCACGTTGGTGAGCGGGAAGTTGTACGAGGTGATGCACGCCACCACCCCGACCGGGGCCCGGTTCACGACGGCGCCGACGACGCCGCCCGCGGCCAGCGCGGTGTCGGGCATCACCTGGGGCGGCAGCGGGATGGTGTTGGCCTCCATGGCGCCCTGGGCGTACCGGTTGAACCGGCTGATGGCCACGGGCACCTGCATCGACGAGGCGACCTTGGCGGTGGCGCCCGTCTCGGCCTGGACCAGCGGCACCAGGTCGTCGTTGTGCTTGGCCAGCAGGTCACCGGCCCGGCGCAGGATCTCGGCCCGCTCGGCCGGCTGGGTCCGCGACCACGCCCAGAACGCCTCCTTGGCCGCGGCGGCCGCCTCGTAGGCATCCTCCCGCGTGGCCTCGGGGGCGACGCCCACGACCTCCTCGGTCGAGGGGTTCACGATGTCGTACGTGCCGCCGCTCGCCGCCCGCCACTCGCCGCCGATCAGCAGCTTCTCGCGGTCCCAACGCTGTCCTGCCATGCCCTCTGTCTCCCTCGAAGTGCTTCGACGCCGAACGATACCTAGCTCGCGGTCCAGTCCTGGGGCCGGTCGAGCATGCGCAGGGCGTTGCCCCGCATGATCTTGAACACCACGTCGTCGGCCAGCCCGGCCATGTAGCCCTCGGCGATGGTCTTGGTGTCGGGCCAGGTCGAGTCGGTGTGCGGGTAGTCGGTCTCGAACGTCACGTTGTCGACGCCGGTCTTGTCGAGGCTGTCGATGCCGTGCTGGTCGCGGAAGAAGCACGAGAAGACGTTCGAGTAGTAGTAGCTCGACGGCGGGTTGGGAACGATGTCGGCGACCTCGGCCCAGGCCCGGTGCTCGCGCCACACGTCGTCGGCCCGCTCGAGGATGTAGGGCAGCCACCCGATCTGGCCCTCGGAGTAGGCCAGCTTCAGCTTCGGGTACTTCACGAGCAGGCCCGAGAACAGGAAGTCGCACAGCGACGCCATCGCGTTGTTGAACGACAGGGAGGCGGCCACGGCCACCGGGGCGTCGGGCGACGTGGCCGGCATCCGCGACGACGAGCCGATGTGCATGCACACCGTCGTCTTGGTCTCCTCGCACGCCTCGAAGAACGGGTCCCAGAAGCCGGAGTGGATCGACGGCAGGCCGAGGTGGGGCGGGATCTCGGAGAAGGTGACGGCCCGCACGCCGCGGGCGGCGTTGCGGCGCACCTCGGCGGCGGCGAGGTCGGCGTCCCACAGCGGGACGATGATCAGCGGGATGAGGCGGCCGCCCGAGTCGCCGCACCACTCCTCGACCATCCAGTCGTTGTAGGCGTACACGCAGGCCTCGCCGAGCTCGCGGTCCTTGGCCTCGGTGAAGGCCTGGCCGCAGAAGCGGGGGAACGACGGGAAGCACAGCGACGCCATCGCGTTGTTGAACGACAGGGAGGCGGCCACGGCCACCGGGGCGTCGGGCGACGTGGCCGGCATCCGCGACGACGAGCCGATGTGCATGCACACCGTCGTCTT
>JAODBP010000311.1 GCA_025464025.1 Actinomycetes bacterium
TGGCAGGACACGCTCGCCCTCGACATGCGGGTGGGCGCCCCGCCCGACGAGTTCAACACCGCCGGCCAGGACTGGGGCCTGCCCCCGTTCGTGCCGTGGAGGTTGCGGGCCGCCGCCTACCAGCCCCTGATCGAGACCCTCCGGGCCGGCTTCCGCCACGCCGGCGGCCTCCGGGTCGACCACGTGATGGGCCTCTTCCGGCTGTTCTGGCTCCCGGCGACGGGTGGACCGGGCGGCTACGTCCGCTACCCGGCCCACGAGCTGCTCGACATCCTCGCCCTCGAGAGCCACCGGGCCCGGGCGTTCGTGGTCGGCGAGGACCTGGGCACCGTCGAGGACGCGGTGCGGGCCGAGCTGCACGACCGTCAGGTGCTGTCGTACCGGCTGCTCTGGTTCGAGCCGGAGCCGCCCGAGGAGTTCCCCGAGCAGGCGCTCGCCGCGGTCACCACCCACGACCTGCCGACGGTGACCGGGATGTGGACCAGGTCCGACCGGGAAGACCAGCGGGCCGCCGGCCTGTCGCCCAACGAGGGCGGTGAGGAGGAGGTGCGCCGCCGACTCCAGCACGCCGCCGGGCTCGCGGACGACGCCCCCGTCGAGGAGGCCGTCCTCGCCGCCTACCGGGCGTTGGGCCGGTCGCCGTCCCAGCTCCTGCTGGCCACCCTCGACGACGCCATGGCCGTCACCGAGCGGCCGAACATGCCGGGCACCGTCGACCAGTGGCCGAACTGGTCGATCGCCCTGCCCCGCCCGATCGACGAGCTCGAGGGCGACCCGCTGGCCGATGGCGTCGGTGACGCGCTCCGACGGGGTTAGCTTCGGCTCATGGCGCTCCACATCGAGCCGCTCACCCTGTGGCTGGCCCAGACCAACGCGTGGATCATCGCCCCCGACGGGCCGGGGGGCGACTGCGTGCTCGTCGACGCACCACCGGAGCCGCAGGTGATCCTCGACCGCCTGCGTGAGCTCGAGCTGCGCCTCGTGGCCCTGGTCAACACGCACGGCCACGTCGACCACGTCGGCGGCGTCGGTGAGGTGGTGCGCCACGCCCACGACGGCATCGAGCACAGCCACGTGATCCCCGTGCACATCCACGACGACGACAAGCACATGCTGCTCGACCCGGTCGGCACCAGCGGGCAGCTCGGCGGCTACCTCGAGGGCCTCGACCTGCGCCCGCCGGAGCTGATCGAGTCGCTCGACGACGGACAGGTCGTTCGGGGGGCCGGCATGACGTTCACCTCGATCCACACGCCCGGCCACACGCCCGGCTCGACGTGCATGCGCCTCGACGTCGACGGGGCGCCGCCGCTGCTGTTCAGCGGCGACCACCTCTTCGCCGGCTCGATCGGCCGCACCGACTTCCCCGGCGGCTCGTTCGAGCAGCTCATGGTGTCGATGCAGGAGAAGATCCTGCCCCTGCCCGACGAGACGGCCGTGCTGCCGGGCCACGGCCCGGTCACCTCGATCGAGCGGGAGCGGAACACCAACCCGTTCCTGCTCGAGCTCCAGCGGGGCGCCTACGACCTGTCGAAGTTCACGCCGCGGGGCGAGCAGTGGGGCTGATCGCCTCCTCGTAGGCCCGCAGGATGGCGTGGACGCGGACGGCCTCGGTCGCCCGCATCATCCCGTTGACGTTGGAGGAGACCCAGCCGCACTCGCACACGCCGACGAACCAGCCGCCGCCGAGATCGAGGGTGGCGAGGTCGATGTGGTTCGCCGTGGTCATGGCCCGATGGTCGGGCCGGCGCCTTGGAGGAACCTGAGAGCCGGGTCCGGAGTGACGGGGAATCACGTGGGACGACCGATCCGGATGATCCGGTCGTCGGCGGCCACCGGGGTGCCGCGGCCGTCCCGGTTGCTGGTCAGCACCCACAGCGAGCCGTCTGGTGCCTGCTTCACCTGGCGGAGGCGTCCGTAGGTGCCGGTGTAGAGCTCCTGGCCGGTGCCGACCACGTTGCCGGCGCCATCGAGGTCGAACCGGTAGAGACGCGTGCCCCTGAGCGCGGCGACGAGCAGGTCGCCGTCCCACTCGGGAACGCCGCCCTTCACGATCGTGGCCCCGCTCCAGCTCGCCACCGCCGTGGGGCGCACGACGATCGGGTCGACGAAGCGGGGGTCGTGGGCCTGGCCGGTGACGGTCGGCCAACCGTAGTTGCCGTTGGGCACGACCCGGTTGACCTCGTCGTCCTTGTCCGGCCCGAACTCGGAGGCGAACAGGCGGCCCTGGGCATCCCAGGCCAGGCCCTGGGGGTCGCGGAACCCGAGGGCGTAGACGTAGGAGCCGGCACGGGGGTTGTCGGCCGGCACCTTGCCGTCCGGGGTCAGGCGCAGGATCTTGCCGTTGAGGCTGGCCGGGTCCTGCGAGCGGGCCGAATCGGCGGCGTCGCCGGTGCCGGCGTAGAGCATCCCGTCGGGGCCGAAGGCGATCCGGCCGGCGTTGTGGTTGCCCGCTCGGGCGATGCCGGTGAGGATCGGCGTGGGGGCCTCCCCCGGCTTGAACCGCACGATCCGGTTGTCGGTGGACGACGTCAGGTAGGCGTACAGGAAGCCGTCCTTGCCGACGTTCGGGGACGCAGCGAGGCCGAGGAGGCCGCCCTCACCGAAGTCGACGCTGGGCAGGGTCTGGACGGTCGTGATGGTGCCGTTGGCCGCCCGCTTGAGGAGCTTCCCGCTCTTGCGCTCGGTGAGGTAGGCGTCGGTGCCGACGAAGGCCACGTCCCACGGCACCTCGAGGCCACTGGCGATGACGGTCGTCTGGAGGGCGGCGCAGGAGACGAGGTTGCCGACGTCGTCGGTGAGGCTGGCCGTGCCACCCAGGAGGATGAGGCGCTGCGGCGCCAGGCGGTCGATCTCGGCCTTCACGCTGTCGGGCACGCAGGTGCGCGCGGTGAGCAGGATCGGCGAGTCGTGGGAGCCGGCCGCCCACCCACCGGCCAGGGCGTCGGCCGTGGTGCGACCGGAGGCGAGGTAGACGTCGGTGCTCGGGGGCCCGAACTCGCCGGCCGACGCCGCCGCCGAGGTGGCGAAGCGGTCGTTCCCCGAGCGCCGGGTGACCGTCCCGGTCGTGAAGGTCTGGAGCTGCACGGCCGTCGGGCTCGACACGGCCGTCATGCCGCCGACCACGACGATGGCGGTCGGCTTCAGCCGGGTCAGCTCGTCGCGCGCCGACTGCGGGATGGCGTTGGGCTGCACGAGCAGCACCGGGCCGTGGCCCACGGCCCCGGCGCCGGCCGACAGCGCGTCGGGGATGGCCTCCCCGCCGGTGACGTAGGCGGTGCGGGCGCCGGGCTGCTGGGTGGCGGCCGACAGGGCCGCGGCGGTGGCGTAGCGATCGGCCCCGGCGATGCGGGTGACGGTCCCCGCGGTGTGGGTCTTCAGCTGGTCGACGACGGCTTGGGCGATCGCACCGGCCCCGCCCAGTACGACGATGCGGCCCGGCTTCAGCCGATCGAGCTCTGTCGCGACCACCGCCGGCAGCGACGCCTGCGGGGTCAGCAGCACCGGCTTGCCCGTCGCCGACGCGGCGAGGGCGTCGGCCGATGACGTGCCCGACGCGACGTAGGCCACGTCGACGCCAGGCGTCGCCATCGCCTTGGAGATCTCGACCGCCGTGGCGTACCGATCGGCCCCGGCCCGCCGGACCACCGTCGGCGCGGCCTGGGCTCCGGGCGCCAGCACGACGACCGACGCGACCAGGGCAACCACGACCAGGAGTCGACGCATGGTGCCGGGTGTACCCCGGTTCCTCGAGTTCTGGACGGTTCGGATGACCAGGTCATCGCAAGTGTCCAGAA
>JAODBP010000367.1 GCA_025464025.1 Actinomycetes bacterium
TGCAGGTCGAGCTGGCGCATCTGAATTACCAGCGCAGCCGTCTGGTGCGTTCATGGACCCATCTGGAACGCCAGCGCGGCGGTTTTGGGTTCATGGGGGGACCCGGCGAGACGCAAATCGAAGCGGACCGCCGCCTGATCGGCGAGCGCATCACGCGGCTCGAGAACGAGATCAAGAAGGTTCAGGCCACAAGGCGGCTGCATCGCGAGGGCCGCAAGCGGGTGCCGTATCGCGTGGACGCGCTGGTCGGCTACACAAATGCCGGAAAGTAGACGCTGTTCAACCGCCTGACCCACGCCGATGTGCAAGCCGCCGACATGCTGTTCGCCACGCTGGACCCGACCTTGCGTGCGCTGAGCCTGCCGCATGGCGGCAAGGCGATGCTGTCGGACACCGTCGGCTTCATCTCCAACCTGCCAACCCAGCTTGTCGCGGCGTTTCGCGCGACGCTGGAAGAGGTGTTGGAAGCCGACGTCATTCTCCACGTCCGCGATATCTCGCACGAGGACGCGGATGCGCAGCAGCGCGACGTCGATACCGTGCTGCGCCAGCTCGGCATTGATCCGGATGCCGGGCAACGCATTCTCGAAGTCTGGAACAAGATCGACCGCTTCGATCCCGAGATGCGGGAAAACCTGCAAAACATCGCCGCCCGCCGTCCGCCGGAAAGGCCATGTTTCCTGGTATCCGCCGAAACCGGCGAGGGGGTCGATGGGCTGCTCGCCGCGATCGAGGACCGGCTGGCCGCCACCAGGATAACGCTGGACCTGTCGATCGACGCCGCCGACGGGGCCGGCATCAGCTGGCTACATCGCAACTCTGAAATCCTCATCAAGGAATTTCACGACGGGCGCTACGACATGACCGTGCGGGTCGACGAGACCAAGCGCGAAATCGTGGTCAACCGCTTCGATGCCGTGCCGCATCCGGTTTCATGAACGGCGTATGGGTACCGGCGTACGCCGGTACGACGAGCTATTACTCCTCGGCCTTTGCCGCGTTCCACAATGCGTCCATTTCAGCGAGTGTCGCGCTCTCCAGCGAGCGGCCCTGCGCCGCCAGCGCGCGTTCGATATAGAAAAAGCGGCGCTCGAACTTGGCGTTGGTGCCGCGCAGCGCTGAATCCGGATCGGCGCCGACATGTCGCGCCAGATTGACCAGTGCGAACAAGAGATCGCCGGTCTCGTCGGCGAGTTCGCGGGCGTCGCCGCGGTCGAGCGCCGCCTCGATCTCGTCGGCTTCTTCGCGAATCTTGTGCAGCACCGCGCGGGGATCATTCCAGTCGAAGCCGACGCTGGAGGCCTTGCGCTGCAATTCCATCGCCCGCGTCAATGCCGGCTGGCCGGGCTTGATGCCTGACAATAGCGATGTGCCGGCATCCGGTTGCGGTGCTCTGCGCGCCGCGCGCTCGGCCTTCTCTTCGGCCTTGATGCGATCCCAGGCGCTCGTGACGCCCACCGGTGTCAATTTTCCGTCCTTGTCGGCGAAGACATGCGGATGCCGTCGAATCATCTTGCGCGTGATCGCCTCGACCACGTCGCCGAATGCGAACGCATCCTGCTCTTCAGCCATGCGGGCGTGATAAACCACCTGCAGCAGCAGATCCCCGAGCTCGTCGCGGAGGTCATCGAGATCGCCGCGCGCGATGGCATCGGCGACTTCATAGGCTTCCTCGATGGTATAGGGCGCGATAGACGCAAAATTCTGTTCGAGATCCCAGGGGCAACCGCCCTCGGGCGTTCGCAACCTCGCCATGATCTCGAGCAGTCGTGAAATATCGCGGGAAGGGGTCATGGCGCACCGAGGCCTGAAGACAACAGGCTTTTATGCCGCAAGAGCTGCGCTGCGCCAACGCGTGAACGACGGTTATCCGCCGCTATAACCGCCGATGATCGGTAGGATTTCGCCGGTAATGTAGCTCGCGCATTGCGGTGACGCGAGGAACACATAGGCCGGCGCTATTTCCTCGGGCTGCGCCGGGCGCTTCATCGGCGTTTCCGCGCCGAACTTGGCGACCCGTTCGGCGTTCTTGTCGGCCGGGTTGAGCGGCGTCCATACCGGCCCCGGCGCTACCGCATTGACCCGGATGCCGCGGTCGAGCAGATGCTCGGCGAGCGAACGCGTGAAGGCGTGAATGCCGCCCTTGGTCATCGAATAATCCAGCAGATCGGGATTGCCGAGCAATCCGGTCACTGAGCCGGTGTTGATGATGCTGCCGCCCTGCTTGAGATGCGGCACGCAGGCCTTGGCCATGTGGAAATAGCCGTAGAGATTGGTCTTGATGGTGCGGTCGAAATGTTCCTCGGTGAGATCCTCGAATTTGTTGACATGCTCCTGGAAGGCCGCGTTGTTGACCAGGATATCGATCTTGCCGAACTGCTTCAGGGTCTGGTCAACCGCGTCGCGGCAGAACTGCGGGTTGGCGACATCGCCTGAAATCAGGAGGCATTTGCGGCCCTCTTTCTCGATCGCCTTCTGCGTGATCTCGGCGTCCTTGCGCTCGTCGAGATAGAGCACCGCGATATCGGCGCCCTCGCGGGCGAACAGTACTGCGACGCTGCGCCCGATACCGGAATCGGCGCCGGTGATGATGGCGACCTTGTCTTTGAGCTTTTCCGAGCCGCGATAATAAGGCGCGTCGTACATCGGCTGCGGATCAAGCGCTGCTTCATCGCCGGGCTTGGGCTGATGCTGTTTCGGCAGCGGCGGGACGGGGTAGATCCGCGCGCCGGTTTGTGGCGCCTTCGACTTCTTTTCGCCGGCCTCGGCATCGGTGGCGTCGATCCGGGCCTGAATCTCGCGTTCGGCTTGCGCCGTCTCAGCAGCCTCGCGGGCATGGCCTTGTTGGGTGCGGTTTTGCTTCTGCGGCGCTGCCATTGAAAATCTCCTGTCCGGTTTGGCGGATAACCGGAATCGCGATCCGTTGTTCCCCAATTGGCGCGGGCATCGATGAGTGCTATTTGCAGCCCATGAACAACCCATTCCAATCCGCAACGGCGCTGGTGCTGTTTTCCGGCGGACAGGATTCCGCCACCTGCCTTGCCTGGGCGCTGCAGCGCTTTGCCCGCGTCGAGATGCTCGGCTTCAATTACGGGCAGCGTCACGCCATCGAACTCGATTGCCGCGACCGGTTGCTCGACGGCATGAAAACGTTGCGCGCGGATTGGGCGTTCAAACTCGGCGAGAGTCATACCCTGGAGATTCCGACGCTGGCGACGATTTCCGACACCGCGCTGACCCGCGATGTCGCGATCGCGATGGGCGAGGATGGACTGCCCAACACCTTCGTGCCCGGCCGCAATCTGGTGTTTCTGACTTTCGCGGCAGCGCTGGCCTACCGGCGCGGCATCAGCCACATCATCGGCGGCATGTGCGAGACCGACTATTCCGGCTATCCGGATTGCCGCGACGAGACCATCAAGGCGTTGAACGCAGCACTCAATCTTGGGATGGCGAGGCGGTTCGAACTGCACACGCCGCTGATGTGGCTGGACAAGGCCAGCACATGGAAGCTTGCCGATGAGCTCGGTGGGGCAGGGCTGGTCGATCTGATCCGCGAACATTCGCACACCTGTTATCTCGGCGAACGCGGCGCGCGGCATGACTGGGGCTATGGCTGTGGCGAATGCCCGGCGTGCGCCCTGCGCGCCAAGGGCTGGCGCGAATATGCGGCGGGCGGTGAGCGCAAGCACGGCGTCATCATCCGTGAAGGCGGATGATCCAGTCTTCCAGAGACGTTGTGGTCAATCGGGAGGTCGCGGCGTACTGGATACCCGCTTTCGCGGGTATGACAATTTTTGCTTCGCAAGCGCGGCAGCTATGCCGGCGAAAAATCTTCCGGCTTGAGCTCGATCGGCGAACCATGCGGCGTGCGCTCGGCGGCGTGGTCCCAAGCGTCGCGATAGCGGTGCAGGGTGTCGGGGCTCGCCACTCCCTTGTCGGCGATCAGGCGCTCCAGCGTCGCCAGCCAATGCCGGTAATAGGTCTCGCCGGTATCGGGATCGCCGGCGGCTTGCGCGCGTTTGATTTCATCGGCGAGCGTTGACGCCCATTCGCTCCAGGTGAATAGCCCGCGGGCATGCAGCGCCAGCGCCATCGCAAAGGCCTGAGCTTCCCAGGGTTCGCGAAAGACGGGACCGTCATCGTCGCGGGGAATGCCCGGAACAGCATTGGTCGCACCTGCCGCGCCGGCGTCCATCACGCCGCCTCCAGATAGGGCTCAAACGCATCGATCGATATCGTTACCGCGGGGTCGGCGTCCGGGCCCCATAATTCCGGTCCGTCGAACACAACCGTATAGAGCCATTGCGGGTTCTCGCCAGATTGGATCGCGGCCGAGTCCGGAAACACATGACAGCCGTGGTCGCGTTCGACCACGCCGACATGGCCGCGCGCGTAGCGCGGCAGCCGCGTGTGCGTGGCGGGGTGAATATTCCTGGCGCGCACCCGGTCGCCCGGCTTGAACTTCGCAGGCGCGGGCGCCGCGCGGGCGAATTTGCCGCGCGCCATGACG
>JAODBP010000328.1 GCA_025464025.1 Actinomycetes bacterium
CTCGGGGTCCCGGCCACCCAGTTGTCATGATCTTCGGCTCAGGGGACCCGGCGGACCTCTGGCGCTTCCGACCGCACCCCGAGGTGTGGTTGCTGGTGGGCGGCCTGGCCCTGCTGTGGTGGTACGCCATCCGGCGGGTGGGCCCCAAGGCCACCCTGCCCGGCGAGGTGGTGGTGACGCGGAGCCAGCTGGCCTGGGGGACTGCCGCCCTGCTGACGCTGTGGGCGGCCTCGGACTGGCCGATCCACGACATCGGCGAGCAGTACCTCTACAGCGTCCACATGTTCCAGCACATCCTGTTCCAGTTCGTCGTGGCGCCGATGGTGCTGCTGGCGACGCCGACGTGGCTGGCCCGGATGCTGGTGGGCGCCGGCCGCGGCTACCGCGTCGTCAAGTGGCTGACCCGGATCGTGCCGGCCACGCTGATCTTCAACGTCGTCGTGGTGGGCAGCCACATCCCGTGGGTCGTGAACCACGCCGTGGTCAACGCGCCGCTGCACTACGGGGTCCACATCCTCGTGGTGACCAGCGCCCTCATCATGTGGATGCCGGTCTGCGGGCCGCTGCCCGAGCTGCGCTTCCCGCTGCCGGTCCAGGCCGTGCACCTGCTGCTCCAGACGGTCGTGCCCACCGTGCCGGCCGGCTGGCTCACCATGGCCGACGGCGTGGTCTACAAGACCTACGCCCGCACCGGGCACATCTGGGGCATGACCACCGTCGAGGACCAGCAGATCGCCGGCGCCCTGATGAAGCTGGGTGAGGCGGCCGTGCTCTGGGTCCTGATCGGCATGATCTTCATGCGGTGGGCCACCCAGGAGACGGCGAACGACCGCGACCGCGGCATCGAGCTCGACCGCCGGGCGCCCGAGGCCGACCGCCTCACGTGGGAGCAGGTCGAGCGCGAGCTGGCCACCGCGCCGCCCGCGCCGGCAGAACCTCCGTCCAGCTAGGGCGTCGGAGCCACGGCCAGCATCTGCACGCTGGTCTGCCCGATGTCGAGGCAGTGCTTGACGCCCGAGCTCGTCTCGTAGGCGCACAGCTCGCTGCCTTCGGCGACGAACAGCGCGTTGCCGCTCGGCGAGAACTCGAAGGGCGCGGGGGTGGTGGCGTCGACCGTCCACGACCGACCGTCGGCCAGGTGGACCACGCTCAGGTGGAAGTAGCCGGTCCGGTCGCCGAAGCTGAGGGCGACCCACCGGCCGTCGGGCGAGAACCTCCCGAGCTGGAGGTAGCCGCTCTCCTGGCGCAGGTGGGGGAAGGAGCGGGCTCGACCGGTGCTGGTGTCGACCAGGTCGACCCGGCACTCGAGGAGCTCGCAGGACTGGCGCACGATCGAACGGCCGCCGACGGCCAGGAGGTCGCCCGTCCCCAACGACCGGCGGTGCCCGGTCGTGGCATCGACGAACGTGAGGCTCCCGTGGCCGCCGACGACCACCCCGGCGTCGACCACGCCGGCCACGTAGAGCTGGGGCGGGAGCTGGACGCGGCGGCCGGTCAGCTTCCCGGCCGTGTCCCGCTCGGTGGCCGTGGTCCCGTCGTCGAACCCGGTGATCGACCAGAAGGTGTGGGCGCCCGAGGCGAAGAATCCGCCCTGGAGCCCCCCGCCCTCGGTCTCGATCGGGGTCGTCGAGGCGCCGCGGGTCGGGAGGAGCTGGAACCCGTCGCCGTCCGGGAGCACGAAACCATCGGCCAGGCCGACCATCCCACCGCCGCTCACCACCCGCAACCGCTCCACCGTCGCGCCGTCGACGTCGATGCGCACCACCGACGCGCCCGACGAGACGAGGACGATCGAGTCGGTCGGGTACGGGATCCCGAAGCTGGACAGCGGCTGCGGCCCGGGCGCCGTGGTCGTCGTCGACGGCTCGGGGAACGTGGTCGTGCTCCGGTATGGGGTGCCCCGCCGGAAGGCGGAGGTGGTCGAGGTCGTGGTGGTCGGTGCCGGTGCGCGGCCGGGCGAACTCCGGTCGCCCAGCACGCCGATGGCGACGATGCCGAGGACCACGGCGGCCAGGCCGAAGGCATCGACCCATCGGGGGCGCGACCGGCGGGGCGGCGGGTCGTCGGAGAGGAAGAGGTCGGACACGTCAGCGGGTGGGGGCGGCGACGAGCCGCTGCACGGCCGGCAGGGTCACGGGCACGTCCCGACCGGTCCCCTCGGGGAGCTGGTACGAGCGCAGGCCGTCCCGCGCCGCCACCACGAGGACGTCGTCGGACGCGAAGGCGAAGGCGTCGCCGTCCCCGATCGTCGTCCCCAAGCGGTGTCCCACCACATCGATGACGACCAGGAAGGCCCGTTCGTTCCCGCCGATCAGGGTCACGGCGAGCCAGCGGCCGGCGGGCGAGAACGTCCCGAAGCCCTGGGCCGCCGGTGGGAGGTCGTCCACCGGCGTGGCCCGACCCGTGCGCACGTCGACCAGCTCGAGCCGGCAGCGGAGCACGACGCAGGTCAGGCGGGCCAGCGTGCGACCCTTCGCCGCCACCACGTTGCCCCGGCCGAGGTCGTGGCCCCGTCCGTCGGTGGCGTCGACGAACGTGAGCGAGCCGGCCTGGCTCACCACCAGGCCGTCGTCCACCGCCTCCTCGATGGTCGCGCTCCGGGGCAGGGAGAGCTGACGACCGGTGCTCCGACCGCCGGCGTCGTACTCCCGGGCCAGCAGGCCACCGTCGTCCGACTCGGTGGCCAACCACACCCGGTCCGGGTCCGACGACGCGACCCGGCCCTGCAGCCGTCGGCTGTCGGCGTCGAACGCCCGCACCGGGCTGCCATCGGCCGGGAGGAAGCCGAGGCCGTTCGGGTCGGTGAGCACGAACCCGCCCCGGAGCCCGACGGCGTCGAACCCGGAGGCGCCGGTCACCTCGTGCAGCGTCCCGGTGTCGAGGTCGAGCAGCCGCGGGGTCGACGTGCCGAGCACGAGCAGCGAGGTGCCGGTCGGCTCGGCGAGGGTCGGGCCGAGCACGACCGGGCCGGGCGGCACAGTGGAGGTGGGGTCGGGCCGCGGCCCGGTGGCCGGGGCGACGGTGGTGCTCGTGGTGGTCGGCGCCGGCCGATCGCCCTTCGCCCCGCGGTCGCCGAGGATGCCGATGGCGAGGATGACCGCGACCACGGCCCCGAGCCCCGCCGAATCGACCCATCGGGACCGGCCCTTCGGCGGCGGCGGGTCGTCGCCGAGCAGGAGCTCCGCCACGAGCCGACGTTAGGGCTCGAGCACCACCTTGATGGCACCGGCCGCCCGGTCGGCCGCGATGCGGAAGGCGTCGGCCGCCCGGTCGAGCGGCACCCGGTGCGTGATCATGGCCCCGGGCACCTGGGGCAGGTCGGCGAGCAGCTGGGCGGCGGCAGCCATGTCGTGGCCACCCTCGTGGTCGCCATGGGTCACGGCCGCGACCAGGCGGGGCTCCTTCGAGGTGAAGAAGGCCGGGAGCTGCACCGGCTCCCAGTGGGTGGCGACGAGGGCGACGGTGCCGCCCGGTCGCACCAGCCCGATGCACGCCTCGAGCGCGCTCGACGTGCCGGCCGCGTCGACGACCACGTCGTACTCGCCGTCGGGGTCGAGCCCGGCGCCGATGGTGGTGGCCGCGGCCCGCTGGGCGTCGTGGCGGGCGGCGACGTCGACGGTGGCGTCCATCCACACGGCGGCGGCCGTCGCACCGAGGCCGATGGCACCGGCGCCGACCACGGCCACCCGGTCGCCGGGTCGCACCCCGGCCCGGCGAAGGGCGTGGACGGAGCAGGCGATCGGCTCGACCAGCGAGCCGTCGGCCGCCGACACGCCGGCGGGCAGGGGGACGACGTTGCGCTCCTCGACCAGGAACACGTCGGCCATGCCGCCGTCGTGGGCCACGCCGTAGACGCTGGCCATGCCGGTGCGGCACTGGGCCACCTCACCGGCGAGGCAGCGGTCGCAGTGCCCGCACGGGCGGGAGGGCCAGACCGCGACGGGTGTGCCGTCGTCGAGCGTGCCGCCCACCTCGTGGCCCAGGGTCACCGGCAGGGCGCCCCACCGGAGCATGTGGAGGTCGCTCCCGCAGATGCCCGAGGAGCGGACGTGGACGAGCACCCCGGCGCCGGTGGGCTCGGGGAGGTCGAGGACCTCGATGCCGGATTCCGTGTTCCTGACGGCGCGCATGCCGTCATGCAACCACTCAGTCGGGCGGTGGTGTCGCTTCGTCGGAGGTCCGGTGCTCGACGGCCGACCCACCCGGGGCCTCCCGATCGAGCGCCCGCTCCTCGGACTCCTCGAGGAGGAGCGCCTTCTGCTGGACAGGGTCGACGGGGTCGACATCGGCGGTCATGGCCGGACTGTGCCCCGATCGCTCGCTCACGTCACCGCGCGGACGAGGACCACCACGATGGTGAACAGCAGCGGCACCAGGATCAGCAGCACCTGGATCCGGTTCCGCCGCACCTCCTGGGGCGTGAACTCGTGGTCGCGGTCGTGGTTCATCGCCACTTGAAGCACCTCGCAGCCAGGGGTGGGAGGACGACGGCCCAGACGGCGAGCACGATCCAGGGCTGGGCCCCGAGGTCGGCGCCGGTCCGCAGGGCGTGCTGGAGCACCTCGGCCAGCGCCGCCGAGGGCAGCAGTCGCGCTGCCGCCCGCACCCCGCTGGGCAGGGAGTCGAGCGGGAACACCATCCCGCCGATCAGCAGGAGGACCACGTAGAGCCCGTTGGCCGCCGCCAGCGTGGTGAGGCCGGGGAGCGTGCCGCCGAGCAGCAGCCCGGCGCCGGCGAAGGCGACCGTGGCCAGGGCGACTCCGAGCAGGGCGGTGCCGACGAGGGGGCCGTCGGGCCGCCAGCCGAGGGCGAGGGCGATGCCGGAGAGCACGACCACCTGGATGAGCTCGACCACGAGGACGGCGATGGTCTTGGCCGTGATGATCGCCGGCCGGCCGAGCGGGGTGACGCCCAACCGCTTCAGCACCCCGTACTCCCGCTCGAAGCCGGTGGCGATGGCGGGGCCGACGAGGGCGGCGGAGAGCACGGCCAGGGCGAGGATGCCGGGGAAGAGGAAGTCGACGGGGTCGTCGACGCCCTTCGGCAGGGGGAGCACGTCGGCGAGCGAGAGGAAGACGAGCAGCAGCACGGGGATGCCGAGGGTGAGCAGGACGGATTCGCCCCGGCGGAGCGTGAGCAGGACCTCGGTGCGGGTCTGGGCCGCGAGCGGGCGACGCCTCACGTGAGCAGCTCCACCAGCTCGTGGGGCGTGGCGACGACGTCGTCCGCCCCGGCGGCACGGAGCTCTTCGGCGTCGCCGATGCCCCAGAGCACGCCGACGGTGCGGAGGCCGTGGGCCTTCCCGGCGTCGATGTCGTGGTGGCGGTCGCCGACCATGACCGCGTCGCGGACCGGGCCCAGCCGATCGAGGGCCCGGCCCAGCGTGACCTTCTTCGCCTCGGCGGGGTCGTCGAGCGACGGTCCCTCGATGAAGGCCAGCGAGGGCGTGACGCCGAGGTGGTCGAGGATGGGCCGGGCGAACGGGGCCGGCTTCGACGTGACCACGCACGCCAGGCGCGCCTCGCCGATCCGGGCGACGGCCTCGGCCATGCCGGGCACCAGGGTCGTGCGCTCGAGCATGTGGGCGCGGTAGTCCTGCCGGTAGGCGGCGATGACGGTGGCGGTGAGCCCCGGGTCGCGGCCGTGGCGGGTCAACAGGTCAGCGAAGCCGACGTCGAGCGGCGGGCCGATGAGGCCGCGCAGCTCCTCGTCCGGGAGGTCGCCGAGCCCGTGGGGGGCGAGGGCCAGACGCACCGACGGGAGGATGGCGGCGCGCGAGTCGATGATGCAGCCGTCGAGGTCGAGGCACACCGCCATCACGAGTCCGTCCCGGTGAGGCGGAGGAAGACGTCCTCGAGCGTCTGGCGTCCGGCCCGGAGGTCGGCGAGGGGGAGGTCGCGCTCGGCCAGCCAGGCGGTGAGCGCGGCCACGGTGGCCGGGGCCGGGGCGGCGGCGACGACGTACTCGCCGGGCGTGGCCTCGGTGACGGTGGCGCCGAGGCGCTCGCCCAGCGACGCCACCTCGAGCCCGAGGGGGGCGCCGAAGCGGATCTCCTCGCCGCCGCCCCGGACGAGCTCGGCCATGGTCCCGGCGGCCACCACCCGGCCGTGGTCGACGATCACGACGCGTTCGGCCAGGTGCTCGGCCTCGGCCAGCTCGTGGGTGGTGAGCACGACGGCCACGCCGTCGGCCCGCAGGTCGCGGACGACCTGGCGGATCACCTGGCGACCGCCGACGTCGACCCCGGCGGTGGGCTCGTCGAGGAAGGCCACCTCGGGCCGGCCCACCAGGGCGAGGGCGAGCGAGAGCCGCTGGCGCTCGCCGCCGGAGAGCGACCGCGTCGTGGCACCGGCCTTGTCGCCCATGCCGACGCGCTCGAGCAGGGCCACCGGGTCGAGCGGGTCGTCGTGGTAGGCGGCGAACAGGCGCAGGGCCTCGAGCACCTTGATGCCGGGGTAGACGCCGCCGTCCTGCGGCATCACGCCGATGCGGGCCACCAGGGCGTCGTGGTCGGCCAGCGGGTCGAGGCCAAGGACCCGCACCGAGCCGGCGTCCGGTCGCTGGTAGCCCTCGGCCGTCTCCACCGTGGTGGTCTTCCCGGCGCCGTTCGGGCCGAGGAGGGCGGTGACCTCACCGGCGGCCGCCTCGAACGACACCCCGTCGACGGCGGTCACCGCGCCGTAGCGCACCACGAGACCCTCGATGGCGACCGCAGGCACGGAATCGGACGCTACCCCCACGAACGGGAAGTACCGTCAGCGGCCATGCTCGATGTCCGCAGGATCCGCACCGAGCTCGATGCCGTGAAGGCCGGGCTGGCTCGTCGGGGGATCGACACGTCCGACCTCGACCGGGCCGCCGACCTCGACGCCCGTCAGCGGGCGGCCATGTCGGAGTCGGAGCAGCTCCGGGCCGACGTCAAGCGCCTGTCGGGCGAGGTCGGCAAGGCCCGCAAGGCCGGCGACACCGACACGGCCGAGCGGGTGACGACGGAGAGCCGGGCCATCGGCGAGCAGCAGGCCCAGCGCGAGGCCGAGGCCTCGGCCCTGGCCGACGAGCTCCGCGAGCTGCTGCTCGGCATCCCCAACCTGCCGGCCGACGACGCCCCCGACGGGGCCGGGCCCGACGACAACGTCGTCCTGCGCACGGTGGGCGCCGACCGCGAGTGGGCCGACCACCAGCGGGTGCCGCACTGGGTGATCGGCGAGGAGCTCGGCATCCTCGACCCCGACCGGGCCACCCGGATGTCGGGGTCGATGTTCAACATGTACCGGGGGAGCGGCGCCCGCCTGCTGCGGGCCCTGGTCCAGCTCTCGCTCGACCGGGCCGGCGGGCTCGATGGTGAGGCGGCGTGGGAGGAGATCCGGCCGCCCACCGTCGTGCGCACCGACACGATGATCGCCACCGGCCACCTGCCGAAGTTCGCCGACGACGCCTACCACCTCGAGCGCGACGACCTGTGGGCCATCCCCACGGCCGAGGTGCCGCTGACCTTCATGCACGCCGGCGAGGTGCTCGACGAGGCGACGCTGCCCCGCCGCTACGCCGCCTACACCCCGTGCTTCCGGCGAGAGGCGGGCTCGGCCGGCCGCGACACGCGCGGCCTCCTGCGGTCGCACGAGTTCGACAAGGTCGAGCTGATGGCCTACGCCACGGCCGAGCAGGCCATGGACGTGCACGCCGACATCGTGGCCCGGGGCGAGGGGATCCTCGCCGACCTCGGGCTCGCCTACCGGGTGCTCGACCTGTGCACCGGCGACCTCGGCTTCGGCGGCCGGCGCACGTTCGACCTCGAGGCCTACGCCCCGGGCTGCGACCAGTGGCTCGAGGTCTCGTCGGTGTCGTGGTACGGCGACTTCCAGGCCCGCCGGAGCAACGCCCGGTACAAGCCGGCCGGGGGCAAGGGGACCGAGGTCCTGCACACCCTGAACGGCTCGGTGCTGGGCTGGCCCCGCACGTGGGCCGCCGTGGTGGAGACGTACCGGCAGCCCGACGGCCGCATCGGCGTGCCCGAGGTGCTCCGGCCCTACCTCGGCGGTGCGGAGGCGCTCTCCTGACCGTCCGCTGCGCAGCGTGCGGCGAGTGGGCCCTCGACGACGAGGCCCGCTTCTGCGTGGGCTGCGGCGCCCTCCTGGCGCCCGTCGAGGTCGTCGAGGTCGAGGCGCCCGAGCCCGACCCGGAGCCGGAGCCGGTGGCGACGTGGACGAGCCAGGCCCGTCCCGGTCCGGCGCCCCTCCCCGCCCCGGCCCCGGAGGTCGAGCCCGAGCCGGCGCCCGAGGTCGAGGTCGAGGTCGAGGTCGAGGTCGAGGTCGAGCCCGAGCTCGAGCCGGCGCCCGAGGTCGAGGATCCCGAGCCGGAGCCCGAGGAGTCCGAGCCCGCGGAGCCCGAGGAGCCGGAGCCCGAGGAGCCGGAGCCCGACCCGGTGCCGCCGCCCCGGCCCCGGCCCATCGAGGGGCTGTTCATCGACGCCGAGCCGATCAGCGCACCCCCGCCGCCGCCGAGGCCGGTCGGCGAGCCGGTGCAGCTTCCGCCCCGGCCACCGGCGGCGCTGCCGCCACTCGTGCCGGTCTGGATGGTGATCGTCGGCGCCGTCGGCCTGGTGGCCCTGCTGGTCGTCCTGCTGCTCGGCCGCTGAGGGTCAGCGACGGCGGACGGCCTGGACCTCGACGATCCGGAGCTGGAACGCCTGCTCGGGGGCGGCGTAGCCGTAGACGAGCGGCGCGGCGGCCAGGCCGGTGACGGTCAGGTGCCAGTGCACCCGCACCCGGATCGTCGTGCAGTCGGCCGCGGCACCGCCGGCGCACGGCTCGGTGCCCGGGGTCCGGTACTGGTGGGTGACGGCGTGGCCCTGGGTCCGGTCGGCGTACGACACACCGGGCCCGTCGACCGGCTCCCAGGCGCCTCCCGGCGTCCACTGCACCTCGTAGCGGGTCACGTGGGCCTCGAGCGTGGGCTGGCTCGGCAGCTCGTCGAGCACCTGGCTCCTCGCCGTCCAGGCCAGGCCGAACTCGAGGTACACCGGCAGGCCGGTATAGGTCTTCCCGGGGTCGGCGTGGGGCTGGGCCGTGGGCAGGCGGCGACGGGCGACGTCGCGGGTGGCGCCGGCGGCGTTGTCCGCCGGGCACGACGGCACCGGCCCGGCGGCGCCCTGGGCGATGGCGGCCTGCTCGGCGATGATCCGGTTGAAGCCGGTGTAGTGCCCGGTGTTCACCGCCGCGAGGCAGGTGCTCCCCGGGGGCAGGCCCGACAGGGGTCCGGCGCCGGTCTCCTGCGCCGCCCAGACGGGCATCTCGTCCTCCGCCGTCTGGCCGTAGCCGTCG
Organism: Actinomycetes bacterium; assembly: GCA_025464025.1. Next base: position 9,321 of record JAODBP010000328.1, read on the forward strand.
GGGAGGCCGCCGCCACCACCACCGGTCGTCTCGGTGCACCCGATGGCGCCGTGGCAGCCGTCGGCGAACGCCGGCGTGGCCGTGGCGGCCAGCGTGCCGGCCACCAGGGCGACGGCGAGCAGCAGGCGGCTCATGGGCAGGCGTTCGCCGGGGCCGAGCCGTCGGCGTAGTAGGTGTCGCCGGCCAGCCGCCACGGGAAGTCGGCGTCGGTCGGCTCGGGCACGAGCTGGACCCAGTACGGCTGGACCTGCTGGAAGGGCTTGGCCACGAGTGGCGTCAGGTCGCGCTCGGCGGTGAAGAACACGCACTCGGGCTGGGCGGCGATGACCTCGCGCACCTTGGTCGTGGGGAGGCCGGGCGGGTCGGCCACGCCGCCGGGGCCGAGGGCCGAGACCTGGCCGGCCAGCTTGGCCGCCTGGCCCGACGTGTAGACCGAGCCGAGGGCCGCCTGGAGGTCGCCACCCTCGGCGAAGGCGGCCTGGAGCAAGGTGTCGGCCCGGGCCATCACCCGTTCGAGGTAGGCGGCGTCGATGGCGTCGGGCGGGGCCAGGTCGACCGTCGTGGTGGGGCTCGACGACGACGTGCGCTCGGGGGCGATGGTGGCCGTGGGGCGCGCCTCGTCGGATCCACTGCCGCACGCGACGAGGAGCACGCCGGCCACCCCGATGGTGGCGGCCCGCCGGAGAAGGGGGAAGAGCGGCACGCCACCCACTTGTTCCCTGTCGTCGCCTCCGTATCCTCCCCGGGGTGGGATGGGAGCTGACCACCGTCGCCGACGACGAGGTCGTCGCCTTCGACGGCACCGACGTCGCCCACTGGGTGGGCCTCGAGCCCGGCACCGACCACGACCTCGACGGCCTCCGGGCCCGCACCCTGCCCCGCCCGCCCGGCGAGCGCCTGGCCACCATCGCCACCGTCAACGACGTGCACTTCGGCGAGCTCGAGTGCGGCGTGCTCGACGGCTGGGGCGACCCGGTCCTGCGGGCCGAGCCGGGCGACGACCCGTACCCAGAGGTCATGAACCGGGCCGCCGTGGCCGAGATCACCGCGCTCGACCCCGACGTCGTGCTGGTGAAGGGCGACCTGACGGCCGACGGCACGCCCGAGCAGCACCACGCGTTCCTCGACTGCTACGGCGCCCTCGGCGACCGCCTGCTCTACGTGCGGGGCAACCACGAGTCGCACCCCCGGGCACCGTTCGGCGTCGTGCCGTTCCAGACCCGCACGATCCCGGGCGCCATCGTCGCCATGCTCGACACGTCGCTCGACGGCAAGGAGAGCGGCGGGCTCACCGCCGACCAGCTCGAGCAGCTCGACGAGCTGGCGGCCTCGGCCGACCGGCCGGTCCTCGCCTTCGGCCACCACCACGTGTGGGACCCGGCGTCCGCCCGCGAGCCCACGTACTTCGGCATCAACCCCGACGACTCGGAGCGGCTGGTCTCGCTGGTCGCCCGCCGGCCGGCGATCGTCGGCTGGTTCGCCGGCCACACCCACCGGAACCGGGTCCGGCGGTTCCCGGCCACCGGCGAGGTGCCGTTCGCCGAGGTGTCCTGCGTGAAGGACTTCCCCGGGGCGTGGGCCGAGTACCGGGTGTTCGAGGGCGGGGTCCTCCAGGTGTTCCGGCGGATCTCGGCACCCGAGGCGCTGGCGTGGACCGAGCGCACCAAGGTCATGTTCGCCGGCGCCTACCACGACTACGCCTTCGGGCGGCTGGAGGACCGGTGCTTCGTGCTGCCTTCGCGCTGACCGCGCTCCTGCTGGTCGTGGGGTGCGGCACCGAGGGTGCGGGCGACGTGCCCCGCGACGCGTCGGGACGCGTCACCGCCGGCGGCATCGTGCGGGCCGACAAGCTCCAGCCCGGCGACTGCTTCCAGGACCAGGACGACCGCACGCCGGACGGCTTCCCGGTCGTGCCCTGCGGCCGGGCCCACGCCAACGAGGCCTACGACCGGTTCGTCGTGCCCGGCGGCGCCTACCCGGGCCAGGCCGCGCTCACCGACATCGCCACGGCCCGGTGCCGGGCCGACCCGTTCACGACGTACGTCGGCCGCCCGATCGACGGGTCGGCGCTCGACGTCTTCTTCGTGCTCCCGTCGGCGGACACGTGGACCAACGACGGCGACCGGATCATCGTGTGCGCCCTCTACGCCGACGACCGTTCGCCGCTCGTCGGCTCCATGAACGACTCGATGCGCTAGGCCTCCTCTCCGGAGAGGTCGTTGTCGCGCTCCCCGGGCACGTTGATGTCATCGCTGCCGGTGCGACCCAGGCCCGGTAACGGGCAGTATCCGGTAGTGCGAATGCGGTTCTGGGCGACAGTGCTGCTGCTCGCGACGGCGCTCGCTGCTGCTTGTTCTGACGGCGGCCACACCCATGCGGTGGGGAGACCCACGCTGGGACTGGTGTGGGCCAACGCTCAGCGCGGATACGGCGAAGTGGCGCCGCACTACATCTCCAACGGCGGTGACGGAACCGGAGTCGTGCGCGACATCAAGTGGGAGACGTGGGGACACGACATCGCGATCGGCAACGGCACGGGGTATTACTCAACCGAGTCGCCTGCGGCGGCCGGACCGGCGCCGGCTGTCGTGATCGCGTTCGACCTCGGCGACTGCGACGGACAGCTGGCATACCGCAAGGTGCGGTGGTTTTTCCCCGCGAAGGGGGACCCGATCAACCTCAGTGACGATGTGGACGACTACGACCTCTGCGAGCGGTACGTCGTCCAGACCGACGTTGGCCGCTAGCGCCATAAGAGGCGCTACAGCGTTCCGTGAGCCGTACGGGGCATGATCCGTCGGTGAGCGAGACACGCCTTGTCCTCACCTGCGGATTGCCGGGCGCGGGCAAGACGACGCTCGCGACGCAGCTCGCGGC
>JAODBP010000346.1 GCA_025464025.1 Actinomycetes bacterium
AAGGACTTCATCTGCCACAAGCTCGAGATCGCCAACGACGAGCGCAACCTCGACCTCGACTCCACCATCGAGACGCTGGCGGCGAACGACGACGTCGTCATCGGGCTGAAGGTGCGGGCCTGCTACACCGACGACCCCCACCACTCGCCGTTCGTCGAGGCGGCCAAGACCGCGGCCGGCGACAAGCCGGTGATGGTGCACCTCGGCCGCTTCCCCCACACGCCGACGATCCCGACGGCGGACCTGCTGAAGACGCTCCGCGGCGGCGACGTGATCACCCACGCCTTCCGGGGCGCGTCGGGCGTGCTCGGCGCCGACGGCAAGGTCACGCCCGAGTTCCGCGACGCCGTCGACCGGGGCGTGCGGCTCGACGTCGGCCACTCCGGCACCGACTTCCGGGCCGCCACCGCTCGCAAGATGTTCGACCAGGGCTTCCTGCCCCACACGATCTCGACCGACCTCAACGTGTTCAACGTCGACCACCCGGTGCTCTCGCTGCCGGAGACGATGAGCAAGATCTGGGCCCTCGGCGTGTCGCTGGCCGAGGTGGTCGCCATGACCACGGTCAACCCGGCCGCCACCGTCGGCCGCTCGCACGAGCTGGGCGCGCTGGAGGCCGGCCGGGTGGCCGACGTCAGCGTCCTGCGCATCGAGGAAGGCGACGAGATCGAGCTCTCCGACGGCTTCGAGCTCATCCCCGCCGAGCGTCGCCTCGTCCCGGTGGGCTGCGTGCGAGCCGGGGAGTGGATCGCGGCGGCATGAAGCCGCCGCCCTTCGAGCTCCTGCTCGCCACGTCGGTCACCGAGGCGGTGGGCGTGCTCGCCGCCGACGACGGGGCCAAGGTCCTCGCCGGTGGGCAGAGCCTGGTCCCGCTGCTCGCCCTCCGCCTGGCCCGGCCGACCGTGCTGGTCGACGTGAACGGCCTCGGTCTCGACGGCATCGACGTCGTCGGGGACGAGGTGGTGCTGGGCGCGCTCGTCCGGCACCGTCGGCTCGAGCGCGACGCCACGGTGCGCGCCGCGGCGCCGCTCCTGGCCCAGGCCGCCGCCCTCGTCGGGCACCCCGCCATCCGCCACCGGGGCACCCTCGGAGGCTCGCTCGCCCATGCCGACCCGGTTGCCGAGCTGCCCGCAGCGTTGCTGGCGCTGGGCGGGTCGGTTGTGGTCGAAGGTCCGGACGGTCGGCGGACCGTCCGGGCCGACCACCTCTTCGAGGGCTTCCTGACCACGTCGATCTCGCCCGACGAGCTGCTCGTCGAGGTGCGGGTGCCAGCGGCCACGCCTTCGACCCGCACCGCCTTCTGCGAATGGGCACCTCGCTCGGGCGACTTCGCCGTGGCTGGCATCGCCCTCGTCGTCGACGACTCGTCGGTTCGGGCCGCGGCCTGCGGCATCGGCACGAGGCCGATCGACGTGACCGAGGCGTTCGAGCCGGTGCTGGGCTCGCCGCTCAGCGACGCCCTGGTCGACGAGGTCGTCGTCCGGGTCCGGGCCCTGTGCGCCGGCGACGAGGACAAGGCCCAGCTCGCCGGCATCCTCGCCGCCCGCGCCCTGCGGGAGGTCGCGGCATGACTGCATCGATCGAGACAGGGCTGTCGGTGAACGGCAAGCCGTGCACGTTCGACGGCCCGGCCCGCACCACCCTGCTCGACGCCCTTCGGGCCACGGGGCTCACCGGCACCCACGCCGGCTGCGAGCACGGCGCCTGCGGGGCGTGCACCGTGCTGCTCGACGGCGAGACCGTGCGCTCGTGCCTCGTCTTCGCGGGCCAGTGCGGCGGGCGCGAGGTCACCACCATCGAGGGGCTCGGCTCGCCCGACGACCTGCACCCGGTGATGGACTCGTTCCGCCGGTGCCACGGGCTCCAGTGCGGCTTCTGCACGCCGGGCATGGTCCTGACCGCGGTCGAGCTGCTGGGCGAGAACCCGTCGCCGTCGGAGGCCGAGGTCCGGGAGGCGATGAGCGGCAACATCTGCCGCTGCACCGGCTACGCCGGCATCGTCGCCGCCGTCCTCGACGCCGCAGCCACGCCTCGAACGGCCAGCAAGTGATCGGCGACCGCCAGCTCCGCAAGGAGGACGCCCGGTTCCTCACCGGGCGGGGCCGCTACCTGGCCGACCACGACGTGCCCGGCCTGCTCCACGTGGCCATCGTCCGCAGCCCGTTCGCCCATGCCCGCCTCGATGGCATCGACGTGTCCGAGGCGAAGGCGGCACCGGGCGTCGTGGCCGTGGTGACCCAGGCCGACCTCGAGGCCGCCGGCGCCCAGCCCATGACCCACCGGCTGACGATGCCCGGCATCCAGCCCCTGACGTGGGGCGTGCTGGCCACCGACGCCGTGCGCTTCGTCGGCGAGCCGATCGTCGCCGTCGTCGCCGCCAGCCGGGCCGAGGCCGAGGATGCCTGCGAGCTGGTCGAGGTCGACTACAAGCCGCTCCCCGCCGTGGTCGACCCCCTCGCCGCCCTCGAGCCGGGCGCCCCGCTGCTCTACCCGGCGTGGGGGAGCAACGTCTTCTTCACCGCGGCCACGCCGGTGGAGCCGGCCGACGCCGCCATCGCCGCCGCCCCCCACCAGCTCACCGAGCGGGTCAGCCACCACCGGATCCAAGGCCTGCCGCTGGAGACGTCGGGCGCCCAGGCGTCGATCGACCCGCAGTCGGGCGGGCTCGTCGTGCTGTCGTCGAACCAGCAGCCCCACCAGCTCCGCACGGTCATCGCCGAGACGGTCGGCCTCCCCGAGTCGGCGGTGCGGGTCATCGCTCCCGACATGGGCGGGGGCTTCGGCAACAAGCAGCACTTCACCCGGGAGGAGTGCCTCGTCGCCCTGCTCGCCCGGATCACCGAGCGGCCGGTGCGGTGGTCGCAGGACCGGGGCGAGGGGCTCACGTCCGCCGTCCACTCCCGGGCCCAGGAGCACGTCGTGACCTGCGGCTACGACGACACCGGCAAGGTGCTGGGCTACAAGGTCGAGGTCGTCGCCGACCTGGGGAACCCCGTCCTCTACTTCTCCGGCATCGGGCCGGCGCTCGTCACCATCGGGTGCCTGGCCGGCGGCTACGACTTCGGCCCGGTCGCCTTCGACCTGCGCTGCGTGGCCACCACCACGTGCCCGGTCGGCGCCTACCGCGGCTTCGGGCAGCCCGAGGCCCACGTCACCTCCGAGCGGGTGCTCGACACCATCGCCGAGCGCCTCGGCCTCGATCCGGTCGACGTGCGCCGCCGCAACTTCCTGCCCGACTCGCCCCGGCCGTACATCGCCGAGAGCGGGGCCCGCATCGACATCGGGTCGCTCGGCCCCCACCTCGACCACCTGCTCGACGAGGTCGACTACGCCGGCTGGCGGAAGCGCCAGGCCGACGCCCGGACCGAGGGCCGCTACGTCGGCATCGGCCTGTCGACGCTGGTGCAGGGGACGGCGCCGACCCAGTACGGCGTGGCCGGGCGGTTCGGCTCGTGGGAGTCGGCGTCGGTGAGCGTCCTGCCCGATGGCACGGTCACCGTCTTCGTCGGCACCAAGTCGCAGGGCCAGGCCCACGAGACCGTGTTCGCCCAGGTCGTCGCCGACGCCATGGGGGTCCCGGTCGACCGGGTCACGGTCAAGGACGGCGACACCGCGGCGCTGCCGTACGGCATGGGCACGTGGGGCTCGCGCTCGGCGGTGATGGGCGGCGGTGCCGTGCTCACCGCGTCGACGCGCTTGCGGGAGAAGATGGACCTCATCGCCGTGCACATGGGCGGCGACCCGACGTTCGAGCAGATCGCCGAGGAGGTCTGGTGGCACGCCCACCGGCTGCCCCACCACCTCGAGCCCGGGCTCACGTCGACCGCGGTCTACACGCCGGGCAACACCGCGCCCGTGCCGGACGCCAACGGGAAGATGAACTTCGAGGAGACCTACGGCGCCCACATGACGTGCGTGGTGGTCGAGGTCGACCCCGACACCGGCGACGTCGAGCTGCTCGACGCCGTGCTCATCTCCGACTGCGGCCGGGTCATCAACCCGATGGTCGTGGAGGGCCAGCACCAGGGGGGCTTCGTGCAGGGGCTGGGCAACGTGCTCCACGAGGAGATCCGCTACGACGAGGACGGCAACCCGCTGACCGCCACGCTCGTCGACTACACGCCGCCGCTGGCGACCGACGTGATCGACGTGCGGATCCTGCACCGGGAGACGCCGTCGGAGAACGCCGGTGGCTTCCGCGGCATGGGCGAGGCCGGGATCATCGCCGCCCCGGCCGCCATCGCCGGCGCCGTGGCCGATGCCCTCCGACCGCTCGGCGTGGAGGTCTGGTCGACCCGGCTGCACGCCCACCACATCCGGGCGATGGTCAGAACGTCGCGGGGCTCGTGACCACGAGGAAGCGGGCCGCCTTCTTCCCGGGCACCCGCCACCGGTGCCAGAGGGTGCAGGGGTAGTGCAGGCTGTCGCCCGGGCCGACCAGGTAGACGTCGTCGCCGAGGGTGACCTCGAGCGTCCCCTCGAGCACGACGACGAGCTCCTCGCCCTCCTCGTGGGCCAGCCCGCCGGAGTCGGCGCCCGGCTCGGCCACGAACTCGGCCGGGCCGAGCTGGCGCGGGGCCGAGACCAGCCAGCGCGACCGGATGGCGCCGGTCGATCCCTCGCCGCCGCCGTGCTCGTAGACGTGGCCCTCGCCGGCCCGCACCAGCTCGACGGTGGGTGCGGCGCTGGCCGCCAGCAGCTCCTGCGCCGTCGAGCCGAGGGCGCGGGCGATGCGGTGGAGCGAGAGCAGGCTCGGCATGGCCCGGCCCCGCTCGACCTGGCTGAGGAACGGTTGCGACACGCCGGCCGATGCGGCCAGCGCCGTCGCGGTCAGGCCGCGCTGCTTGCGGATCTCGCGGATGTTGGCGCCCAGGGCGGCGGCGAGGACGGCTTCCTCGTCGGGCTGCTCGGTGGCGACCATCACCGCAACCATAGATGGTGGTTCTTCCGAGAGGGAGCCGTAACCACGGAACCGTTCTCCTGCAACGCTCCCGAAACGCGAGATGGCTTCCATGGGACTCGTTCCATAAGTCACATCAATACAGGAGCCCCCATGGACCTCGACCGCCGTTCCTTCCTCCGCTACGCCGGGCGCACCGGGGCCGGCCTCGCCGTCCTCGGGGCCAGCGGCGGCCTGCTGGCCGCTTGCGGCAGCGACGACGACGCCAAGGACGCCGCCGCCAACGGCGTCACCACGACGACCGGGGCGAAGGCCGCCGCCCTCGGCGCAATGACGATGCAGCTCAACTGGATCTCCGACTTCGAGTTCGCCGGCAGCTACGTGGCCGACGACAAGGGCTACTGGACCGACCTCGGCTTCGACTCGTCGAAGCTCCTCCCCGGTGGCGCCGCCGTGCAGGTCGAGCCGAAGATCGTGGCCGGCAACGCGCTGATCGGCTACGCCCAGACGGCCAACGTGGTGGCGGCCAACGCCAAGGGTGCCGACCTCAAGGTCATCGGCGCCGGCATGCCCAAGAACCCGCTCTGCCTGCTGTCGCTCAAGGACAAGCCGATCACCACGCCGGCCGACATCAAGGGCGCCAAGATCGGCATCCCGGTCAACAGCGAGAACATCTGGGCCGCGTTCCTCGAGTACAACAAGATCGACCCGTCGAGCTACACGAAGGTGCCGGTGCAGTTCGACCCGTCGCCGCTCACCAACGGCGAGGTCGACGCGATCATGTCGTTCGCCACCAACCAGCCGATCACCGTCGAGCTGGCCGGCCACGAGACGGCGTTGCTCTTCCTGTCGGACTACGGCTTCGCCTACCCCGAGCAGCTCTACATCTGCCAGGCCAAGAGCCTCACGTCGAAGAAGGACGCCCTGGTGGCGGCCATGACCGGCGAGCGCAAGGGCTGGGACGACGTGTTCGCCGATCCCACCGTCGGCATCGACCTCACCATGAACACCTACGGCAAGGACGCCGGGCTCGACGAGAAGCAGCAGACGCTCGGCCTCCAGAAGCTCCTCCCGCTGATGAAGGGCGACGGGGACCTCTTCGCCATGAGCGACGCCCTCGTCTCGTCCGCGGTCGAGTCGCTCAGCCGGCTGAAGCTCGACGTCGACGCCTCGCTGTTCACCAACGAGATCCTGGACGCCATCTGACATGTCCCAGGCGGAGTGGGTCGGCAACACCACGGCCGGGCTCGAACGGGCCTGGTACCCGGTGGCGCTGTCGTCGGAGGTGACCGGGGAGCCGTTGGGTGTGCGGCTCCTCGGTCGCCCGTGGGTGCTGGTCCGGCTCGACGGCGAGCTGGCGGCGTTCGTCGACGAGTGCCCCCACCGGCTGTACCCGCTCAGCGCGGGCACCGTCTGCGGCGACACGCTCCGATGCGCCTACCACGGGTGGGAGTTCGACGGCGACGGCGCCTGCACGTCGATCCCCTCCGTGGTGGACGGTGCGGCCATCACCGGCCGGGCCCGGCTCCGGGCGCCGTTCGACGTGGTCGAGCGGTACGGCACGGTGTGGCTGGCGCCCGAGGAGCCGGCCGTCCCGTTCGTGCCGTTGCCCGAGTGGGACGACGCCGCGTTCGAGTGCCGGCTCGACTCGCCCAAGCGCACCACGGCGAGCGCGTTCCAGGCCCTCGACAACTTCTGCGACACGTCGCACTTCGTGTCGGTGCACGCCGGCACGTTCGGTGGTGACATCGCCGCCCTCGTCCACCCGGCCACGGTCGAGCGCGACGGGTGGACGGTGACCGGCACCTACGAGGCGCCGTTCCGCGTCCAGGACGACCCTCGGGTGCTGTCGGGCGAGCTTCCCGAGGTCCAGCCGTCGACCCAGACCAAGACGTACTGGCCGGCGGCCGCCATGTTGCTGCGCATGTCGTTCCCGGTCACCGAGTCGACGTTCACCGTGCTCATCGCCTGCCAGCCCGAGGACGACACCTCGACGCGGATCTACCGCTGGTTCTGCCGCGACGACATCGTCGGCGACGAGGAGCGGTGGTCCTCCTGCCTGGAGGTGGAGCAGCACATCATGGGTGAGGACGTGCGGGCCCTCGACCGGTACCACCACCACGGCGTGCCGCTCGACACCAAGCGGGAGGTCAACGTCCCGGCCGACAAGATGAGCCTCGGCTTCCGCCGCATCCTCGCCGACCTGGTCAACGCATGACCGAGCCGGTCGAGGTGCCGGTGATCGACCTGACCCGGTCGGTCACGGAGGTCACGGCGGCCATCGACGCGGCGTGCTCGGACATCGGCTTCTTCGCCGTCACCGGCCACGGCGTGGCGCAGGGCCTGATCGACGGGTTGCTGGCCGAGGCGCGGGCGTTCTTCGACCGGCCGTTGGAGGAGAAGCTGCTCGCCGTGCCGACCGACGGGCGGCCGCGCGGCTACACCCCCTTCATGAGCGAGCAGGCCGCCTACTCGCTCGGGAAGGCAAGCCCGCCCGACCTCCTCCAGGCGTTCGGAGCCGGGCGCGACCCGATCCCGCCCACGCCGTACTACCGGGACGGCCTCGGCGCGTTCATCTTCGAGAACGTGTGGGCGCCGGACAGCGAGGGGCTCCGCCGCGCCTATGCCGACTACTGGGCCGTGGTCGAGCCGCTGGGGCGGTGGCTCATGCGGCTGTGCGCCCTCGCCCTCGGCGTCGAGAAGGGGTTCTTCGAGCCGTTCGTCGACAAGTCGATCGGGCAGATCCGGGTGACCGACTACCCGGCGTGGGACATCGAGCCGCAGCCCGGCCAGCTCCGCTCCGGCGAGCACACCGACTTCGGGTCGATCACCGTGCTGGCCACCGATGGGGTGGCCGGGCTCGAGCTGCGCGACGCCGACGGCGTGTACCGGCCGGCGTCGGTGGCGCCCGGCGCCCTCGTCGTCAACGTGGGCGACCTGCTGGCCCGGTGGACGAACGACCGGTGGCGCTCGACCCACCACCGCGTGACGGTGCCGCCGGGCGGGCCGCCCTACGCCCGCCGCCTGAGCATCGCCTTCTTCCAGTCGCCGAACTACGACGCGCTCGTCGAGTGCCTGCCCACCTGCGCGGGCGACGGGCCCAGGTACGCACCCATCCGATCGGGGGACCACGTGCTCGAGAAGATCAACGCCACCGTCGCCGGCGCGGTGACGTGAGGTTCGACCCGGAGTCGCCCGCGTTCCTGGCCGACCCGCACGCCGTCTACGACGCGCTGCGCCCGGCCGACCTCGTGCCGGACCCGCTCGGGCTGTCGACGATCTCCTACGCCGCCTCGGAGGCGGCGTTCCACGACACCGCGCTGGTGCCGGCCATCGACCACCTGCTGGAGAAGCTCGGCTTCGGTGCCCTCTGGGGCTCGACCGAGCACACGCTCACCAACACCGAGGGCGTCGACCACGGCCGGCTCCGGCGAGCGTTGACGCCGTGGTTCACGCCGAAGCGGGTGGGCGTGCTGCGCGACCGCACCACCGCGCTGGTCGCCTCGCTGCTCGACGCCCACGAGCCGGGCACGCCGCTCGACGTGATGACCGAGCTGGCCGACATCGTCCCGGCCCGGGTGTTCGGGTGGATGCTCGGGGCGGGGGAGTCCGACGACAAGCTGTTCGCCGAGTGGTCGAAGGCGCTGATCCTCGTGTTCACCGCGAAGGAGTCGATGGTCCAGCCGGTGCGGGAGGCCAAGGCCGAGATCGCCGAGTACGCCCGTGACCTCTTGCGCCACAAGCGGGCCCACCCCGACGACATGCTCGGCACGGTGCTGGCCCACGCCGAGGACCGCGACGACATCACCGAGGAGGACGCCGTCGGCCTGCTCGAGGAGCTGCTGAGCGCGGCGGTCGACAACACGGCCAACACCACCGGGTGCGCCTTCCACGCCCTGGCGACCAACCCGGACGCGTGGGTCGCGGCCCGGGGTGACGTGCCCGCCGCGGTGGAGGAGTGCGCCCGGTACGAGCCGGCCATCCGCCACACGATCAAGTTCGCCGTGGACGACACCGTGCTCATGGGCGAGCCCATCAGGGCCGGCGACTTCGTCACCATCCGGGTGGCGGCCGCCCACCGCGATCCGGCCGTGTTCGACGAGCCGCACCGGATGGACGTCGGGCGGATCCAACCCGAGGGGCGGCTCGACTTCGGAGCCGGCCGCCACTACTGCCTCGGCGCGGCGCTGGCCCGCATGGAGGTCGAGGAGATGCTGGGCGGCGTCGTCGCCCGGTACGCCGCGGCGTCCGTGGCCGACGGTGCTCAGATGGAGGTCGCCGCGAACGGCCACGTGTTCCGACTGCCCCTGGAGGTCTCGTGATCCCGCACTGGTCGACCGACCCCTTCGCCACCCGCACCACGGTGCACGGGCTGCCGTCCGACGAGGTGCGCTCGGCGCTGCACAAGCACTGCCGGCAGGGACGCATGGAGCAGGCGGTGCGGGCGGTGGTCGAGCTGGTGCGCACCGACGAGGACCACGAGCACATGGCGTGGACCCGGCTGCGGATCATCGCCGCCGAGGACGTCGGGTTCGCCTCGCCGATGGCGCCGGTCGTGGTGGCCTCGCTGCACGACTCGTCGCTGTACTTCCCGCACGGCAGCTACGAGCGCCAGGAGCTGGCGGCCCAGGCCGCCGCCTACCTCGCCGTCACGCCGAAGGACCCCAAGGCGAGCGAGGTGCTCCAGGTCGTGCTCCAGGAGGACCTCGTGCCGGAGATCCCCGACGCCGCCGTCGACATCCACACCAGGCGGGGCCAGGAGGAGGGGCGCACCCTCGGCGACTGGTGGGCCACCGGCGCCGTCGTCGCCCCCGAGGTCGAGGGCCGCGACACGTCGTGGCGCGACCGGGTGACCGAGCTGTATGGGAAGCTGTGACCACCGCCCTGGTCGTCATCGACATGCAGCACGACTTCGTCGCGCCCGACGGGTGGTTCGGCCGCTTCGGCTTCGACGTGGCGCCGCTGCGGGCGGTCATCCCGACGATCGCCTCGCTGCTCGCCTCGGCTCGTGCGGCCGGCAGGCCCGTGATCCACACCCGGCAGGGCAACGCCCCCGACCTGTCCGACCTGCCACCGGCCCGGCTGGCCCAGGGGGAGCGGAGCGGCAACCCGATCGGGTCGCTCGGCCCGCTCGGGCGAGGGTTGATCCGGGGCGAGCCGGGCTGGCACATCATCGACGAGCTGGCGCCGATCGAGGGCGAGCTCGTGATCGAGAAGCCGGGGTACTCGTCCTTCGCCGGCACCTCGCTGGCGTGGGAGCTCGACTCCCGCGGCATCTCGTGCCTGGCGCTCACCGGCGTGACCGCCAACGTCTGCGTGCTCTCGACCCTGCTGTCGGCCGTCGACCTCGGCTACGACACGGTCGTCGTCAGCGACGCCATCGCCGCCGTCTCCACGGAGACGACCGAGTCGGTCCTCGACCTCGTCC
>JAODBP010000039.1 GCA_025464025.1 Actinomycetes bacterium
GGCGTCGCCAGCTCGCTGCCCGACGGCCGGGCCGCCCGGCTCGCCGCCGAGGCGAAGCAGGCGTTCACCGAGGGGTTCGGCACGGCGTGCCTCGTCGGGGCCGTCGTCGTCGCCGTGGCCGCCGTCGTGATCACGCTGTCGCTCCGTCGCCTGACCCTCGCCCCGGCCGGCGCGACGGTGGCCCCGCCGGCCGAGGACCCGATCGAGCAGCTCCAGGACGTGCCGCTGGTGAACGAAGAGGTCGAGCTGCCGAGCTAGCTCCGGACCGGAGCGGGCAGCACCCGCTCGACGAACGCCCGCAGCTCGGCCTCCGAGCGCTCGACGGGGATCGTCAGGAGCGACAGGACCATCCGCAGGACCCACTCGATCATCACCGGGTCGTCACCGAGGTGCCCGTGCGCCCGCTCGACGCACACCTCCCACGCCCCCGGCGGCGGATCGCGCATGACCTCGACGAGGAGCGGCGCGCTCGGCACCTCCCGCACGGCGAACAGCACACCGTCCACCAACGACGTGGCGTCGGCGTCGGCCATACGCGCCAGCAGCCGGTCGGCTTCCCGAGCGAACACGGCGAGCACGAGCTCGTCGCGGTCGCGCACGTGGCGGTAGACGGTCGCGCGCGACACGTTCGCCTCGCGGGCGATGTCGTCGATGGTGGCCCGCAGGCCGAGGCGGGCGAAGGTGGCCTCGGCGGCGTCGAGGAGTCGGGGCTTCACACGACGATGATACATGTGACAACATCTGTCTCATGTCTCAGGTGCTCGATACCGACATCGACTTCCTGCTCGACGACCTGCCCGACGTGGCCGGCACCCTCCGGGAGCTGCGGGCCGAGCGGAGCTGGCTCTGGGGCAAGGCGTTCGGCGAGCCGGCCATCGTGCTGCTCAGCCACGAGCTGGTGCAGGCCGCCTTCATGGCCGAGGACGTGTTCCCGTCGGCCGACTTCTACAGCGACGTCGTCACCGAGGTGCTGGGCCGGAACCTCCAGTGCATGCGCGGCGACGAGCACAAGCGGAACCGGGCCCTCGTCTCGCCCGCCTTCCGGCAGCGCCTCATGCCCGGCCTGGTCGAGCCGCTGCTCGAGCCGGTGGCCCACGAGCTCATCGATCGGTTCGAGGCCGATGGCGAAGCCGACCTCGTGGCCGACTTCACCAAGCGCTACCCGTTCATCATCATCAACCGGCTCCTCGGCCTGCCCGTGCACTCCGAGGAGGAGGTGCGGCGGTGGGCGCTGACCATGCTCGACATCCAGCAGGAGCACAGCGCCGCGCTGAAGGCATCGCACGAGTTCATCGCCTTCGTCGACCCGTTCCTCCAGGAGCGGCGCACCGATCCGGGCGACGACCTGCTCTCGACCCTGGCCACGACCGAGGTCGAGGGCGAGCGGCTCACCGACGAGGAGATCTTCAACTTCCTCCGGCTGCTGTTCCCGGCCGGGGCCGACACGACGTACCTCGGGCTGGGCAACACCCTGCACTCGCTGCTCACCAACCCGGACCAGCTGGAGATCGTCCGGTCCGACCCGGCCGAGCACAGCCGGTGGGCGGCCGAGGAGGGCATCCGGATGGACCCGCCCACGGCGTGGATCCCCCGGCGGAACCCGGCCGACGTCACCTGGCACGGGATCGACGTCCCGGCCGGCGCCAGCATCATGCTCGGGATCATGTCGGCCAACCGCGACCCACTGGTCTACGACGACCCCGACGAGTTCCGCGTCGAGCGGCGGCCCGGCCTGGTCACCACGTTCGGGTTCGGCACCCACTTCTGCCTCGGCGCCCACCTGGCCCGGGCCGAGCTGCAGACGGCCCTCCAGGTGATCCTGTCCCGCCTGCCCGACCTCCGGCTGCGCACGACCGACGGCGTCCGCATCACCGGCACCATCCACCACCTGCTCCGGGGCCCGACGGCCCTGCCGGTGGCGTTCTAGTCAGGCGGCGTCGAACCAGCCGTCCTCGACGAGGTTGGTGGCCGTGGACCGGGCCATGTTCACGGCGTGGACCTCGGCCAGCCGGAAGGCCATCCATCCGGCGGCGGCCGCCGCCATCGGCTTGCCGGTGACCTCCATCAGCCGGCGGCAGTGGTGGTCGACGACGGCCTCCGCCGTGGCCAGGCGGGCGAACGTGTCCTTGCGCTGGTCGACCAGCGTCACCAGCCGCTCCGACGTGAGCGGGCCGACCAGGCGTCGGCGGGCCGTGCCGAAGCGAGCCGGCTTGGCCAGCTCGGAGGCGAGCTCACGGCGGAGCAGGGCGGGAGCGGCGAGGCGCTGGAACTGGGCGCCCTCCTCCTCGAACACCAGCTCGGCGCAGGCGACCCGCATGGCCAGCAGCTCGGGGTAGGCGAGCGGGAGCTGGGGCGAACGGGGCTTGAGCCCGATGTGCTTGCCCAGGTGGCCGGCGGCATCGACGGCGTCGCCGACGAGCAGCTCGGCCAGGCCGGCGGCAGCGGTGTCGGCGCGCGAGGTCACGGGGACAGCATGGCGGGAGCGCCGCCCCGGGGCGGGGACCCTTTCGTCCATGCGTTGCACTGTGCACCGTCAGTGACAGCGATGTGCAACTCGGCGTACAGTCCGCCCATGTTCGATCTGAAGCTGACCGGGGGGACGATCGTCGACGGGACCGGGCGGCCCCGCTTCGTCGGCGACGTGGCGATCACCGACGGCGTCATCGTCGCGGTGGGGGCCGACATCGAGGGCGAGGCGCGCGAGGTCATCGACGCGACCGGCCTCGTCGTGGCGCCCGGCTTCGTCGACATCCACACGCACTACGACGGCCAGGCCACGTGGGACCCGGTGCTCGACCCGTCGGCGTCGCACGGCGTCACCACCGTCGTCGCCGGCAACTGCGGCGTGGGCTTCGCCCCGGTGCGCCCCGGTCAGGAGTCGTGGCTGGTCGAGCTGATGGAGGGCGTCGAGGACATCCCCGGAACCGCCCTGCACGAGGGCATCCAGTGGGAGTGGGAGACGTTCCCCGAGTACCTCGACGCCCTCGGCCGCCGCGAGTTCGCCATCGACATCGCCGCCTTCCTGCCCCATGCGCCCCTGCGCGTCTACGTCATGGGCAAGCGGGGCGCCGACAACGAGGACGCCACGCCCGACGACATCGCCGAGATGGCCCGGCACGTCCGCGAGGCGATCCAGGCCGGCGCCGTCGGCTTCTCGACGTCGCGCTCGCTGAACCACAAGTCGCTCGACGGCGAGCTGGTGCCCGGCACGTTCGCCGGGGCCGACGAGCTGATCGGGCTGGCCCAGGCGGTGGTCGACGCCGGTGGCGGCCTGTTCGAGGTCGTGCCCACCGGTGAGACCGGCGACGACGCCGACCAGATCCTCGGCGAGGTCGAGCTCATGGGCCAGGTGTCGAAGGCCACCGGTCTCGACCTCTCGTTCCTCATGATCCAGTCCCGCGGCGCCCCCGACCTGTGGCGCCAGCAGCTCGACGCCGTCGAGGCGGCCAACGCCGGCGGTGCCCACCTCACGCCCCAGGTCGCGGCCCGCGCCGGCGGCATGCTCCTCGGTGCGGCCAGCTACCACGGCCTCATGCGGCGGCCCACGTTCCGGGCGTTGGAGGACTCCCTCCCGCTCGACGAGCTGCTGGTCGAGCTGCGCAAGCCCGACGTCAAGGCGGCGATCCTCGCCGAGGCCGACCTGCCGCCCGATCCCAAGCGCCAGTTCGAGTCGCTCGCCGACAACATGCCGCACATGTGGGGGAGCATCTTCCCGCTGGCCGACGCACCCGACTACGAGCCGACGCCCGACATGTCGATCGCCGGGCTGGCCGAGGCGGAGGGCCGCGACCCGTGGGAGGTCTTCTACGACCACGTGGCTGCCGGCACCCTGATGCTCGGGGCCTTCACGAACTACGCGAGCGGCTCCGCCGACCACCTGGCCGAGATGATCACCCACCCCGACACCGTGATCGGCCTGTCCGACGGCGGCGCCCACGTGAAGATGATCTGCGACGCCTCGATGCCCACCTACCTCCTGACCCACTGGGCCCGCGACCGGCAGCGGGGCGACACCCTGCCGCTCGAGCTCGTGGTCCAGAAGCAGGCCGCCGGCACCGCCGCCGTGGTGGGGCTCACCGACCGGGGCACGATCGAGGTGGGCAAGAAGGCCGACCTCAACGTGATCGACCTCGAGCACCTCACCCTCCACGCGCCCCGGTCGGTCGACGACCTGCCGGCCGGTGGCCGCCGCGTCCTCCAGGACGCCACCGGCTACGTGGCCACGATCGTCAGCGGCGTGGTCACCCGCCGCAACGACACCGACACCGGCGCCCGTCCCGGCCGCCTGGTGCGCTCGATGCACTGACCCGCGGCCCCTGCTCCGTCCCCGTGCGCTAGACGCGCGTACATGAGCCACCCTGCCGTCCTCGCCCACCAGGAGCACCGTGCTGCCGACTGGCAGCTCCGCGTCGCCGATGCCATCACCGCCTTCGCCGGTTCGATGCGGTTCGTGTACATCCACATCGCCGCCTTCGCCGTGTGGATGCTGGTCTTCGAGCAGTCGCCGTGGCCGACGCTGACGTTGATCGTGTCGCTGGAGGCCATCTTCCTGTCGACGTTCGTGATGATCGGCCAGAACCGCCAGGCCGACTTCGCCCAGCGCAAGGCCGACCACGACTTCCAGGAGCAGGAGCTCGAGCTCAAGCAGAACACCGACCTCACCCGCAGCATCGAGCGGATGGCGCACGAGATCCACGCCGTGGTGTGCGCCAAGGGCCTGTCGGGCCCGACGGCCGACGAGTCCTAGCCACCTGTCGATCTGGCGCACGCCCGTTCGTCGTGGGGGTGAAGGGTGCCGAACGGGCGTCCTCGTCACGGGAGGCAGCCGATGAAGGACGCGACGACGTGGGCCCTGATCCACCGCGAGCGGGAGGCCGTGGCCGACACGCTCACGACCCTGACCCCGGCCCAGTGGGCCGCACCGTCGCTCTGCGGTGGGTGGACGGTGCAGGAGGCCGCCGGGCACGTCGTGGCCGGGGCCGAGCAGACGAAGGGCGCCTTCGCCCGGGGCATGGCGGCCAACGGGTTCCGGTTCAACCGCATGATGGACCGCACCGCCCGCCGCGTGGGGGCCCAGGCGCCGCAGGAGATCATCGGGCGCCTGCGGGCGCGGACGAGCACGACGAACGGGCCGCCGGCGCCGGCCATGACGATGCTCGGCGAGATCGTCGTCCACGGCGAGGACGTGCGGCGCCCGCTCGGGATCGCCGGCACCACCGCCCCGGACGCGCTGGTTGCCTGCCTCGAGATGTACGAGACCGCGAGCTTCCCGGTGGGCACGAAGGCGCGGATCGCCGACCTCCGCCTCGCCGCGACCGACGTGGGGTGGACCCACGGCGACGGCCCCGAGGTCACCGGTGACGCCGCGTCGCTGCTGCTGGCCATGACCGGCCGCCGGGCGGGCCTCGACGGGCTCACCGGCGAGGGCCTCGGCCGGCTGCGGGCCCGCATGGGCTCGTGACCTGAGTCGGGGCATCCGGCCCCGACCGGCCACACTGGGGGCTCCCATGGAGCTCCTGCTGCTGTCGAACTCGACGAACTACGGCGGCACGATGTTCTCCCACGCCGGGGCGGCCATCGCCGCGGTCGCCGCTGGCGCCCCCGTGGCGTTCGTCCCCTACGCCCTCGCCGACTGGGACGGCTACGCCGATCGGGTCGAGGCGGCCCTCGGCCCCTTCGGGATCGAGGTCGGCTCGGTCCACCGGGCCGCCTCGCCGGAGCGAGCCGTGCTCGAGGCCGAGGTGGTGCTGATGGGCGGGGGCAACACGTTCCGGCTGCTCGACTCGCTCCACCGGCTCGGCATCGTCGAGGACCTGGGGGAGCGGGTCCGCGCCGGCGCCACTCGCTACGTCGGGTCGTCGGCCGGGACCAACGTCGCCTGCCCCACGATCCGCACCCCCAACGACATGCCGATCTGCCTGCCGCCGACCTTCACCGCCCTGGGCCTGGTGCCGTTCCAGATCAACCTGCACTACGTCGACCCCGATCCCGACACGACGTTCATGGGGGAGACGCGGGACGAGCGCATCGAGGAGTTCCTCGAGGAGAACCGCTGCCCGGTCCTGGCCATGTACGAGGGGTCGTGGCTCCACGTCACCGGCACCCACGCCCACGTCACGGGGCCGGCGCGCCTCTTCCAGCGGTCGGGCTACGAGACGTTCGCGGACGGGGTCGACGTGTCGCACCTCCTGCACCTCACGCCGGCCTACGACCAGGGAACGCGGCCGGAACGCGGTACGGTCGAACCTTCAGCCGCGACTTAGCGGGGACCCTCTTTGACCTCGGCCCAGACCCCGCCGGCGCATCGCTCGCCTCCTCTGAGCCTCCTCGAGGAGCACCCGATGCCCGCACGCCAGTCCAGACCCACCGCCGTCGTCTACTGCGAGGGCAACTTCGGTGCGCTCGACGGCAAGACCGCCAACGGGCTGGTCCGCCACTCCGAGACGTACCAGATCCTCTCGGTGATCGACAGCGAGCAGGCCGGGCAGGACGCCGGAACCATCCTCGGTGACGGCCCGAACGGCATGACGATCTGCACCGACCTGGGCGAGGCCGTGCTCCGGGCCGGCCGGGTGCCCGACGCCTTCATCTTCGGCATGGCCCCGGCCAGCGGGATGCTCTCGCCCCACGAGCGCGTGGTCGTCCTCGACGCCATCCGCCAGGGCATGGACATCGTCAACGGCCTGCACGAGTTCCTCAACGAGGACACCGAGATGGCCGCCGCGGCGCGCGCCGCCGACGTGCGGCTCCTCGACGTGCGCCGCCCGCGGGCCAAGAAGGACCTCCGCCTCTTCAGCGGCCGCATCGCCGAGGTGACCTGTCCCCGCATCGCCGTCCTCGGCACCGACGGGGCCATCGGCAAGCGCACGACGGCGACGATCCTGACCCGGGCGCTGAACGACCACGGCATCAAGGCCGTGCTGGTGAGCACCGGCCAGACCGGGCTCATCCAGGGCGGGCGCTACGGCGTCGCCCTCGATGCCATCCCCAGCCAGTTCTGCTCGGGTGAGATGGAGGCGGCCGTCGTCGCCGCCTTCGTGGGCGAGCAGCCCGACGTCATCATCATCGAGGGCCAGGGCGCGCTCAGCCACCCGGCCTACCTCACATCGAGCTTCATCCTCCGTGGTGCCCAGCCCGACGGCGTCGTCCTCCAGCACGCCCCGGCCCGCGGCATGCTCGGCGACTTCCCGACCGTCCCGATGCCCACGCCGGCGAGCGAGATCCACCTGATCGAGACGTTCGCCGACACCAAGGTGATCGGCCTGACGATCAACCACGAGCGCATGACCGACGCCGAGGTCACCGCCGCCATCACGCTCTACGAGCTGGAGCTCGACATCCCGGCGACCGACGCCCTGACCCGTCCGACCGACCGCCTGGTCGAGATGGTCCTGCTCGCCTTCCCCGGCCTGCGGAAGGCGGTCGCCACCGGCGGGTCATGACGGCGCCGAGGGTGGAGGTGCGGCTCGACCACCTCCACCACAACGCCGCGACCCTGGTGAGGCGGCTGGCCGCACGGGGCATCACCGTGAGCGGGGTGACCAAGGCGACGCTGGGCTCGCCCGAGGTCGCCGGCGCACTGCTCGCCGCGGGCGTCACCTCGATCGGTGAGTCTCGCGTCGAGAACGTCGAGCGGCTCCGGGCCGCCGGGGTCACCGCACCGGTGCTGCTGGTCCGGTCGCCCATGCCGAGCCAGGCGGCCCGCGTCGTCGCCTCGGTCGACGTGAGCCTCAACACCGAGCCCGAGGTGGTCGCTCGCCTGTCGGAGGAGGCCGTCGCCCAGGGTCGGGTCCACGGCGTGGTGCTCATGGTGGAGCTCGGCGACCTCCGCGAGGGCATCCTCCCGGTCGACCTCGAAGCCGTGGCCCGCTACGTCGTGGCTCGACCGGGCATCGTCCTGCGGGGGATCGGGACCAACCTGGCCTGCCAGAGCGGGGTGGTCCCCGATGAGCGCAACATGGCCGAGCTCTCGGCGTTGGCCACGTCGTT
This sequence comes from Actinomycetes bacterium, assembly GCA_025464025.1. The sequence continues at coordinate 7,990 of JAODBP010000039.1, forward strand.
GGAGGCGGCGCTCGGCACCTCGCTGGCGATCGTCTCGGGCGGCAACTCGGCGAACCTCGACTGGGCCTTCGGGGCGGCCGACGTCGGCCGGGTCAACCACCTCCGGCTCGGCGAGGCCATCCTCCTCGGCTGCGAGCCTCTGCACCGCCGGCCGATCGAGGGGCTGCGCACCGATGCCTTCACCCTCGTGGCCGAGGTCATCGAGTCGAAGGCCAAGCCCAGCCGGGCGTGGGGCGAGGTGGGCGAGACCGCGTTCGGCGTGGCGCCGGCCGCCGTCGATCGGGGCACGACGACGCGCGTGCTCCTGGCCGTCGGTCGCCAGGACGTCGACCCCGCCGGGCTCGTTCCGCCGCCCGGGCTCGCCGTGCTCGGGGCCAGCAGCGATCACCTGGTGCTCGATGGCGGCGACCGCCACCCCGTGCCGGGCAGCGAGGTCTCGTTCGGGCTCGGCTACGGCGCCCTGCTCGCCGCCATGACGTCGCCCTTCGTCGAGCAGGTGCTGCTGGAAGGCGTGCTCCCGGCCGGCGGATGACGCCCGTCACGTTCCCTTCGCGGCATCTTCGGGTACCGGCTCGGGGATGTGTGGGCTGGCTGGAGAGCTGAACAGCCGCGGGCCGGCCGACGTCGGTGCCGTGGCGCGGATGACGGCGACCATGGTCGACCGCGGTCCCGACGGGGTCGGCGTGTGGTCCCAGGGCGGTGCCGCCCTCGGCCATCGCCGGCTCAAGGTCATCGACCTGAGCGAGCAGGCGGCGCAGCCCATGGTCGATGCCGAGCTCGGTCGCACCATCGCCTTCAACGGCTGCATCTACAACTACGAGCAGCTCCGCGACCAGCTCCAGCGGGCCGGCTACCGCTTCTTCTCCCACGGCGACACCGAGGTGCTGCTCAAGGCGCACCACCACTGGGGCGACGCCTTCGTCGAGCGCCTCCAGGGCATGTTCGCCCTCTGCATCGTGGAGCGCGACTCGGGTCGGGCCGTCCTCGCCCGCGACCGGCTCGGCATCAAGCCGCTCTACGTGAGCGAGGTCGGCGGTGCCCTGCGCTTCGCCTCCACCCTCCCGGCTCTGCTGGCCGGCGGGGGCGTCGACACCTCGATCGACCCGGTCGCCCTGCACCACTACCTCACGTTCCACTCGGTGGTGCCGGCGCCCCGCACGATCCTCCGAGGCGTGCACAAGGTGGCGCCCGGAACGATCACCGTCGTCGAGCCCGACGGCCGTCGCACCACGACCCGGTGGTGGGAGCCGCGGTTCGAGCGGGCCGAGGAGCGCACCGACGCCGACTGGGAGGACGCCGTCCACGACGCCCTGCGCCTGGCCGTCGAGCGCCGCCTCGTCGCCGACGTGCCGGTGGGCGTGCTGCTCTCGGGCGGTCTGGACTCCAGCCTCATCGTCGGCCTGCTGGCCGAGGCCGGCCAGCACCTGTCGACGTTCAGCATCGGCTTCGACTCGGTCGGTGGGATCGACGGCGACGAGTTCCGCTACAGCGACGTCGTGGCCGAACGGTTCGGCACCGACCACCACCAGCTCCGCATCGGCACCGACCGGATGCTCCCGGCCCTCGAGCAGGCGATCGGGGCGATGAGCGAACCCATGGTCAGCCACGACTGCGTCGCCTTCCACCTGCTGTCCGAGGAGGTCGCGAAGCACGTCACCGTCGTGCAGTCGGGCCAGGGGGCCGACGAGGTCTTCGCCGGCTACCACTGGTACCCGCCGATGGACGGCGCCGAGGACGCCGTCGGGACCTACGCCGGCGCGTTCTTCGACCGGGACCACGCCGAGCTGGCCGGGGTCGTCGATCCCGACCACCTGGTGGCCGACGACGTGAGCCGGGCCTTCGTGGCCGACCACTTCGGCCGGCCCGGCGCCGACACCGGCGTCGACAAGGCGCTGCGCCTCGACACCGAGGTGATGCTCGTCGACGACCCGGTGAAGCGGGTCGACAACATGACGATGGCGTGGGGGCTCGAGGCACGGGTGCCGTTCCTCGACCACGAGCTCGTCGAGCTGGCCGCCGCCCTGCCGCCCCGCCTCAAGCTGGCCCAGGGCGGCAAGGGCATCCTCAAGGAGGTCGGCCGGCGAGTGCTCCCCCACGAGGTCATCGACCGGCCCAAGGGCTACTTCCCGGTGCCGGCGCTCACCCACCTCGACGGGCCGTACCTCGACCTGGTGCGTGAGGCGCTCTACGCGCCCGAGGCCAAGCAGCGGGGCTTGTTCCGCACCGAGCACGTCGAGGCCCTCCTGGCCGACCCGAACGGCGGGCTCACCCGGCTGCGGGGCAACAAGCTGTGGCAGCTCGGCCTCCTCGAGCTGTGGCTCCAGCGCCGGGGGATCTCGTGACCGACACGACCGCCACGCGGCGCGAGGTCGCCCTCGACCTCGGCTGGGGCCGGCTGGTGTTCGGGCAGACCTTCGACGACGGCACGGCGCTCGCCACCGTGCTCCGAGCCGAGGAGCTCGGCTCGCGCGACATCTGCGTGTACCACCCCGAGCCCCACGTGCTCGTGAGCCAGGCCCCCCACGAGCTGTTCGTCGACCCGTCGCACACCTACCGCCACTGGCTGGTCGACGCCGACCTCGATGCCGACGGCGCGCCGGGCGTGCTGGTCCGGCCGATGGAGGCCCGCGACATCGACACGGTCAACCGCATCTACCTGCGTTCGGGGATGGTCACCGCTCCTGCCGAGGTCATGGCGGCCAACGCCACGTCGGAGGTGTTCGTGTACCTGGTGGCCGAGGACCGCACGACCGGCGACGTCATCGGCACGGTGACCGGTGTCGACCACGTGCGGGCCTTCGGCGACCGGGGCAACGGGTCCAGCCTGTGGTGCCTGGCCGTGGACCCGCAGGCGCTGCGGGGCGGGGTGGGCCGGTCGCTCACCCGCTGCCTGCTGGCCGAGTTCGAGCGCCGGGGCCGGGCCTGCGTCGACCTGTCCGTGATGCACGACAACGTGCCGGCCCTGAAGCTCTACGAGCAGCTCGACTTCGTGCGGGTGCCGGTGTACGCGGTCAAGCGCAAGAACCCGATCAACGAGCGGTTCTTCACCGCGCCGCCGAGCGCCGAGCTCGAGCAGCTCAACCCCTACGCGCGGATCATCGCCGACGAGGCCCTCCGCCGCGGGATCCTCGTCGAGGTCGTCGACGCCGAGGGCGGCTTCCTGCGCCTGAGCCACGGCGGCCGCACGGTCACCACCCGCGAATCGCTGTCGGAGCTGACGTCCGGCGTCGCCGTGAGCTGGTGCGACGACAAGCGGGTGACCCGGCGCCTCCTGTCCCGCGCCGGCCTCCGCGTGCCGCGGGGCGTCGCGGCCACCACGCCCGACGCCGATGCCGCCTTCCTCGACGAGGTCGACGAGATCGTGGTCAAGCCGGCCCGGGGCGAGCAGGGCCAGGGCATCACCGTCGGCGTCACCACGCCCGACGAGCTGCACCGCGCCGTCGCCGTCGCCCGCGGGCACTGCCCTGACGTGCTGCTCGAGCAGTGCTGCGAGGGCGAGGACCTCCGGGTCGTCGTCATCGACCACGAGGTCGTCGCCGCCGCCGTGCGCCGCCCCGCCTCGATCGTGGGCGACGGGGTGCACACCGTCGCCGAGCTCATCACGGCGCAGAGCCGGCGGCGGGCCGCGGCCACGGGAGGCGAGTCGACCATCCCGCTCGACGACCTCACCATCGAGACCGTCCGGGCCGCGGGCCTCGGACTCGACGACGTGGTCGAGGAGGGGTGCCAGCTCCGCGTCCGGCGCACGGCGAACCTCCACACCGGCGGCACCATCCACGACGTCACCGACGCCCTCCACCCCGCCCTGGCCGAGGCCGCGGTCACCGCGAGCAAGGTGCTGCAGCTGCCCGTCACCGGCCTCGACCTGCTGGTGCCCGCCGTCGACGGCGACGAGTACGTGGTGATCGAGGCCAACGAGCGGCCCGGCCTGGCCAACCACGAGCCCCAGCCCACGGCCCAGGCGTTCGTCGACCTCCTGTTCCCGAGCACCCAGGCGCTGCCCCGGGGGTGGGACCAGTGACGTCGCAGCCCCAGCTGCTGCCGATCGACATGGACTACGTGCAGGACGTGCTCCTGCGCATGCTCCGCACGCCGAGCCCCACGGGCCGCACCGACCAGGTGATGCAGCTCATCGGCGAGCAGCTGGCCAAGATCGGCATGCCGTTCGAGCTGACCCGCCGCGGCGTGATCGTGGCCGAGCTGCCCGGGGCGAACACCGCGGGGGCCGACCGCACGATCGTCGTGCACGGCGACACCATCGGGTGCATGGTCCGCCAGCTCAAGGGCAACGGGCGGCTGGCCGTCGTCCCGGTGGGCACCCACAGCGCCCGGTTCGTCGAGGGCGCCCGCGTCACGATCTTCGTCGACGACCTCGACCAGCGGCACTACACCGGCACCATCCTCCCGCTCCTGGCCAGCGGCCACCGCTACGGCGACGAGGTCGACACCCAGGGCGTGGGCTGGGAGCACGTCGAGGTGCGCGTCGACGAGGACGTGCGGGACGCCGCCGGGCTGGCCGACCTGGGCATCCAGGTCGGCGACTTCGTGGCCCTCGACTCGTACCCGGAGATCACGGCCTCGGGCTACGTGAAGGCCCGTCACCTCGACGACAAGGCCGGCGTCGCCGCCGCGCTCGGCGCGTTCAAGGCGTTGCGCGACCACGACATCACGCCGCCGGTCAACGCCCACCTGCTCGTCACGATCTCCGAGGAGGTCGGCCTCGGCGCCACCCACGGGATCGACGAGCAGGTCGCCGAGCTGGTGTCGATCGACGTGGCCATCGTGGCGCCCGGCCAGTCGTCGACCGAGCACACCGTGAACGTGGCCATGCAGGACTCGAGCGGCCCGTTCGACTACCACCTGGCCCGGCGCCTCACGTCGCTGGCCGACGAGCACGGCATCGAGCACCGCCGCGACATCTACGGCTTCTACCGGTCGGACTCGGCCACCGCCCTCCAGGCCGGGGCCCAGACCCGCGCCGCCCTGGTCGGCTTCGGCATCGACGCCAGCCACGGCCACGAGCGCACCCACCTCGACGGCATCCGCCGCACGGCCGAGCTGATCGCCCTCTACCTCCAGACCGACCTCACGTTCCCGTACTGGGATGCCAGCGCCAACGGCGAGCTGCACGACTTCCCGTCCCGCAGCGTGCAGCCGGCCGAGGAGCAGCTGCCCCGGGCCTGACGGGTAAGGCCTCTGGGTGACCGCGATCCGTGCCTGCCTCCTGAACTGCACGCTGAAGTCCGGCGACGAGGAGTCGTCGACCGACCGCCTCCTCGGGGAGGTGGCGGCCCAGCTCGAGCTCCACGGCGTGGAGGTCGGGACCCCGATCCGGATCGCCGCCCACGACGTGAAGCCGGGCGTCACCTCCGACGAGGGCGACGGCGACGCGTGGCCGCCGATCCGCCAGGAGATCCTCGACAGCCAGATCCTCGTGCTGGGCACCCCGATCTGGATGGGCCAGCCGTCGTCGGTGGCCAAGCGGGTGCTGGAGCGGATGGACGCCTTCCTCGGCGAGACCGACGACCAGGGCCGGATGATCAGCGTCGACCGCGTCGCGATCGTGGCGGTCGTCGGCAACGAGGACGGCGCCCACCACACCTCGGCCGAGGCCTACCAGGCCCTCAGCGACGTGGGCTTCACCATCCCGGCCGGGGGTGTCACGTACTGGGTCGGCGAGGCCATGCACAAGACGGACTACAAGGACCTCCCCCGACCGCCGGCCAAGGTCGCCGAGGCCACGGCGACAGCTGCCCGCAACGCCGCCCACCTGGCCCGGTTGCTGGCCGCCGAGGGCTACCCGGCGGGCTGAACCTGGTGCCGCCGGCCCCGCTTGGCCCGGTACATGGCCGCGTCGGCCCGGCGCAGGGCCCGGTCCAGGTCCTCGTCGGGCGCCACCAGGATCGAGCCGATGCTGCCGACGACCGAGACCGGCCCGTCGTCGACGAGGACGCTGAGCGGCGGCATCGATCGGATGCGCTCGACCAGCTCGTCGAGCCCGCACTGCCCGTCGATCGGCGTGCAGAGGACCACGAACTCGTCGCCGCCCATCCGGCACACGGTGTCGACCTGGCGCGTCACGGCGACGAGCCGTCGCCCGGTCTCGATGAGCACCCGGTCGCCGACATCGTGGCCGTGGCTGTCGTTGACGGCCTTGAAGTGGTCGAGGTCGAGGTAGAGGAGCCCGATGTCGCCCCCGTGGCGATCCCGGCGACGCTGGGCGTCCTCGAGCCGCTCGGCGAGGGCTCGGCGGTTGGCCAGGCCGGTCAGGGGGTCCTTGAGGGCGGCCGCCCGCAGCTCCTGCTCCAGCGCCCGGCGCTCGGTCACGTCGTCGCAGGTGACCACGGCGCCCGTCGTGCCGTCGTCGAGGGCGACGGGCACGGCGCGGGTGATGTACCAGACGTAGCCGCCGTCCGGGAGGGCGTAGCCGAGCGTGGCCTCCCGGGCCACGGCCTCGCGGAGCGACGCCACGACCGGGAGGTCGGCGCGGCGGTAGCGCGTCCCGTCCTCGTCGATGACCTCGACGTGGTCCATGAGGCTGCTCGGGCTCGGCACCACGTGCTCCACGCCGACGCCGAGCCGGGCGAGGAACCGCTCGGCGCCGGGGTTGGCGTGCAGGAGCGTCCCGTCCTCGGCGCGCAGCATGACCGCGATGGGCAGGCCGTCGAGGATCGTCAGGAGCTGGGAGTCGTGCTGTGTCGTGTCCGGGGCCGCCACCGTCTCCTCATCGGTCGGACTGCCGCCGACCTGAAGGGTCAGCCGGCACCGCCCATGAGCTCGACGCGGGTGCCGTCGGGGTCGGTGAGGAAGAGCAGCACGATCCCGGCGTCGGAGCGGGTCTCGTCGAGGATCGTCCCGCCGAACTCGACGAGCCGAGCGGCGGCCGAGTCCACCTTGTCGACGTTGAACGAGAGGTGGGTGAGGCCCAGGAGGCCCCGGCTGGTGGACGGCACGCCCTGCGCCGGGCGCCCGGGGTAGGCGAGCAGCTCGATCTTCATGCCGCCGCTCACGATCATCTGGGAGATGAGGGTGAGCGGGCCCTCGACCTCGAGGCTGCGGTCGAGCCCCGGCATCTGGGTGCTGTCGAGGTCGTAGCGCTCGGCCGGCTGGAACCCGAGGCCCTCGCAGTAGAAGCGCATCGACCGATCGACGTCGGAGACGCAGATGCCAGCGTGGGAGGAGGCGTAGGTGATGTCGTCGGCCATGGCCGGCGACGTTACGCGGGGTCGACCTCGACGGTGACCTTGTCGTCGTAGAAGCACAGGTGGCCCCGGACCCGCTCCGACTCGCGCAGCGGGTCGAGGTAGCCCCAGGCCACGTCCTCGACGACCTCGTCGTCCACGTGCAGCGTCCAGTAGCTGGCGGTGCCCTTGTAGGGGCACCCGGTCGAGGTGTCGCTCCGCGCCAGCAGGTCCATGCGGACGGCCTCGGGCGGGACGTACCACCGGACCGGGAGACCGGTCTCGTACAGGGCGATCGCGGCCGTGGTGTCGGCGAGCACCACGTCGCCCTTCGAGACCCGCACCCGACGGGACGTCGCGTAGCAATCGACCCGGTGGTAGGGGTCGCGCACGTGCACGAAGACGCGCTCGTCCTCCTCGTACCACTCGTCGACCGCGTCCCAGTCGACCTCGACGTGGCCGGGCGCGGCGGCCGACGGCTTGGCCTCGATCGACACGTCGGCCGCCGGGAACGCCCAGTGCGGCAGGTGGCGGCTGGGGTGGACGAGCAGCACGGCGTCGCTGTCGACGACCGCCTCACCGCCCCGCATCCCCCGCACCCGGCGGGGGAAGGGTTCGACGTAGGTCACCGTCCTCGGTGGCTCGAAGTCCCAGGTCCCGCCCGGCTGGTGGCCGAACGGACCGCTGCCCACGGTCATGCCCATGACCCAAGGTCTACCGCCGAGCTCATCGAAACGTCGCCGTCTGGTCGCGCGAGTAGCCCCGTAGACCCTGGTATCCAGGGAACGTCCGAAACCGAAGGGAGCGCGCGTGCGAGCAACCCAGGAGACGGCCCCGTCGGTCACGCCGGCGGGCTACGGCGAGGTCCGGTCGTTGACCGAGGCCTTGGCCGCCCCGCTGTCGCCCGAGGACCAGACGGTCCAGTCGATGGCGGACGTGAGCCCCACGAAGTGGCATCGGGCCCACGTCACGTGGTTCTTCGAGACGTTCGTGCTCGGGCCACACGCCCCCGGCTACCAGCCGTTCGACGAGCGGTTCGGCTACCTCTTCAACTCCTACTACGAGGCGGTCGGGCCCCGGCACGAGCGCTCCCGGCGAGGCCTGCTGACCCGACCCGGTGCCGCCGAGATCGGCGACTACCGGGCCCACGTCGACGCCGCCATGGCCGACCTCCTCGCCGGTGGGATCGCCCCCGAGGTCGCCGACCTCGTCGAGCTCGGCCTCCACCACGAGCAGCAGCACCAGGAGCTCCTGCTCATGGACGCCAAGCACGTGCTGTCGGTGAACCCGATGCGGCCGTCCTACCGGGCGGCGACCCGGCCCAAGGCGGCGTCCGCCGACGGGTGGGTCGAGCACGAGGGCGGCCTGGTCGACGTCGGCGCCACGGGTGCCGGCTTCGCGTACGACAACGAGACGCCGCGGCACCGCCAGTGGCTCGAGCCGTTCGCCCTCCGCTCGTCGCTCGTCACCTGCGGCGAGTGGCTCGAGTTCATGGCCGACGACGGCTACCACCGCCCCGAGCTGTGGCTCTCCGCCGGCTGGAGCACGATCTGCGACCTGGGCTGGGACGCGCCGGGCTACTGGGAGCCGGTCGACGGTTGGATGGTGTTCACCCTCGATGGCCGCCGGCGGGTCGATCCCGACGAGCCGGTCTGCCACGTCAGCTACTACGAGGCCGACGCCTTCGCCCGCTGGGCCGGGGCCCGGCTGCCGACCGAGGGGGAGTGGGAGGTCGTCGCGGCAGCCAGCGGGGTGACCGGGGCGTTCCTCGACCTCGACGTCCTCCACCCGCGGGGCACGTCGTCGCTGCACGGCGACGTGTGGCAGTGGACGGCGAGCCCCTACACGCCGTACCCCGGGTTCACGCCCGCCGCCGGCGCCGTCGGCGAGTACAACGGCAAGTTCATGGTCGACCAGCACGTGCTCCGGGGCGGGTCGTGCCTGACCCCGCCGGGACACGCCCGCCCGACGTACCGCAACTTCTTCCCGGCCGGCGCCCGCTGGGCCATGAGCGGGGTGCGGCTCGCCCAGTGAGGGAGCGAAGCGAGCGAACCATGAGCACAGGTCTTGGCGAGGCGGTCTGCGCCGAGCCGATCATCGGTGCGCCTCGGGCCAGCGAGGCATGCATCGGACGCGAGACGGAGGCGGAGCACCGATGATGACGCCGACGTTGGAGGAGCACCTCACCGTCGAGGATCGGCGGGCCCTGCTCGAGCACGACGCCCGCACCGGGCTGACCGCCACCCCGAAGTGCCTGTCGCCGATCTGGTTCTACGACGAGCGGGGGAGCGGCCTGTTCGACGAGATCACCCGGCTGCCCGAGTACTACCAGACCCGCGCCGAGCGCGGCCTGCTGGAGTCGGCGGCGGCCGAGATCGTCGCCCGGTCGGGGGCCGACACCCTTGTCGAGCTCGGGTCGGGCACGTCGGAGAAGACCCGCGTCCTGCTCGACGCCATGACCGGCGGCGGGCCGTGCCGCTACGTGCCGCTCGACGTCGACCCCGACACCCTCGTGGCTGCGGCCCGCGCCCTGGCCGAGGAGTACGACGGCCTCCGGGTCCATGCCGTTGCCGGCGACTTCATGCGCCACCTCGACCGGTTGCCGATCGAGGGTCGGCGGCTGGTGGCGTTCCTCGGCGGGACGCTCGGCAACCTGGTGCCGGCCGAGCGGCACCGGTTCTTCACCGACCTGCGCCGGGGGCTCGACGTCGACGATCGGTTCCTGGTCGGGGTCGACCTGGTGAAGGACCCGGCCCGGCTGGTGGCTGCCTACGACGACGCCGCCGGCGTCACCGCCGAGTTCAACCGCAACGCCCTGCGGGTGCTCAACCGCGAGCTCGGGGCCGACTTCGACCCCGAGGCCTTCGACCACGTGGCCCGGTGGGACCCGGACGAGCGGTGGATCGAGATGCGCCTACGCGCACGCCGGGCACAGGACGTGCGGATCGACGCGCTCGACCTCACCGTCCACTTCGATGCCGGCGAGGACGTGCGAACGGAGGTCAGCGCCAAGTTCGACGTCGAGGGCATCGGCGCCGAGCTGGGCGCGGCGGGCTTCGCCGTCGACCGGACGTGGCAGGCGGGCGAGGACGACTTCCTGCTGGTGCTGGCCCGACCGGCGGACTGAGCGGGCCCAGCTCCGGCGGGCGGCGGCGCGGTCGTCGAGGTTCCGGATCCGGGCAAGTTCGAGGTGGAGGAGGGGGTGCATGCCGTCATCCTCCGCCCCGCCGCCCCAGCCCACGAGTGGCAGGAAAGCCACTGATGGTCTGATTCCTGCCAGGGACCGGTGCGCGAACCACATCGATGTGATCCTGACCGTCACACCCCGTCGGTACCGTGGCCCCATCGCTCCCCGAGGAGCCGAGGACGGCCGCCGGACGGAGGCGGGAGATGGCGGAGGACGAGGGTCGGGTGGTGGCGCTGGAGCAGTGGTGCGCCGAGCTCGACGAGGAGGTGGCCCGCCTGCGCCAGGTGCTGGTCGCCGTCGGGATCGTGGCCGCTCAGGCCGAGCGGCGCACCCAGGACGAGTAGAGCTCGATGAGGATCCGCTTCTGGTCGGCCCGCAGGGCGGGATCGGTCCGCACGAACTCCTCGAACGACGGCCGGCGGTTGTCGGGCACGAGGTCGTCGCCGGACTGGAGTCGGCCGGCGGCCCGGAGGAGCTCCACGGCCGGCACGCCGAGGGCCTGGGCCAGGGCGAGCACGGTGTCGCGGGAGGGCCGGCTGCCGCGGCGGCCGGTCTCGATGAGCGAGATGTAGCCGTCCGAGAGCCCGGCTTCGGTCGCCAGGCGCTGCTGGCTCAGGCCGCGCGCCTCGCGGTAGCGCAGCACCAGGCGCCCGAACTCCCCGGGCGCCGGGGCCTGCTCGTCGCTCGACCCGACCACGGGGGCGAGTGTGCAGCCGACTCCGGGTCCGAATGATGACCGTTGATTACATTTGCTTGCTCACCGAGGAAGATTTCCTTCCTGTCCGGCTGACAATTCCCCTTGCTGCTCCTGACGGTTCGGTGGTGGCCGGAGGCCTAGAGGCGAGCGAGCCAGCCGTCGGCGGCCCGGGCCCGGCGGTCGAGCTGCTCGAGCGTGGCCTCGGTGACCTTGCGCACCCCGGCCATCCGGTTGAGCTCGACGTTGACGTGCATGTGGGCGAGCCCGGACCGCCGGGCGATGGCGCGGGCCAGCTCGGCGTTGCGGGCCCGGAGGTCGCGCTTGTGCTGGTGGCGAGGGAGGGCACCGTCGGCCGTAGCCACGCCGCGCCTCCCCTCGAGTGGCGGCAGGTCGACGAGCAGCGACTCGTCCTCGAGGTGCTCCGGCTCGGGGCCGTCGTGGTCGGCGTCGTCGACCCACTCCGGGACCTCGAACTCGCCGAGGGTCACGGCCGAGATGGCGGCGAACAGCGACAGCTGCTCCTTCGGGACGTCGTCGAACGCCGCCGGGTCGGGCTCGGGCAGCTCACGCTCCTGCTTGCGGAGCGAGTGGCGGCGCTGCTCGGCGATCCCGAAGGCCAGGGCCCGGAGCCGGGCGTCGTCGGGGATGAAGAAGAACGCCGGCTGACGCCGCTGTCCGGCGGTCCAGCGCACGAGGCGGCCGACGGCCTGGCGGAAGAACAGCTCGGTGCTGGTCGTGGTGGCCAGCACGCCCACTCGCAGCCGGGGGATGTCGACGCCCTCCGACACCATCCGGACGGCCACGATCCACGGGGCGGTGCCGGTGGCGAACCGAGCGATCCTCGATGACGCCAGCGGATCCTCCGAGGTGACGACCTCGGCCGGGACGCCGAGGCGGTCCCGGAGGATGCCGGCGATGCCGCGGGCGTGCTCCTGGTCGATGGCGATCACCAGGCCGCCGGCGTCGGGCTGGGTCCGGCGGATGTCGAGGAGCTGCTGGTGGGCCCGACGGAGCACGGCGGGCAGCCACTCGCCCTCCAGGGACAGGGCGGTGCGGAGGCGCTGGCCCGAGAGGACGCGGTCGAGAGCGTCGGTGAAGGTCGCCTCGTGGATCGAGCCGTCGGGCGCCGTCCACTCCATCTGGCCGTCGACCCGGGGGAAGTACACGGGCCGCACCACCCGACCGTCGACCAGTGCATCGCCGTAGCCGTACTCGAAGTCGGCCTCGGCCTCGTCGATCCGGTACCGGACGAACGGGATGGCGTTGGTGTCGGACCGGAACGGCGTGCCCGAGAGCGAGAGGCGCATGGCGGCGCCCTCGAAGGCGTGCTTGAGCGAATCGCCCCAGGCCCGGTCCTCGGCCGCGTGGTGCACCTCGTCGAAGACCACGAAGGCATCCCGGGCCACCCCGCGCAGCGATCGGGCGGCGGTTGCGACCTGCTGGTACGTGGTCACGAGCCCGTGCATGTCGCCGGCCAGGCCGTCGTTGGGCGACCAGGCGATCTCGAGGTCGAGGTCGAGGGCCAGGGCGGCGCGAGCCCACTGGGACTTGAGGTGGGCGGTCGGCGTGACGACGACGAGACGTCGGCGGGGGTGCTGGGCCAACCACCGCCGGGCGGCGGTGAGGGCGAACGTCGTCTTCCCGGCGCCGGGCGTGGCCACGGCCAGGAAGTCGGGCGCGTCGGAGGCGTCCAGCCGTTCCAGGGCGGCCTTCTGCCACGGTCGGAGTCGTACGGAGCGCGACATGGGGACTGACCATGGTGCCAGCCGCGCGCCTCTCTCGGCGCGCACCCGGGCCCGGTAGGGTCGGCCCGGTGGAGCACCGCACGCTGGGTCGCACCGGGGTCAAGGTCTCGCCGCTCTGCCTCGGGGCGATGATGTTCGGGGCCATGGGCAACACGGACCACGACGATTCGGTCCGCATCATCCACGCCGCCCTCGACGCCGGGATCAACTTCGTCGACACGGCCGACGTGTACAGCCGCGGCGAGTCGGAGCAGATCGTCGGCAAGGCGCTGGCCGGCCGCCGCGACGACGTGGTGCTGGCCACCAAGCTCCACATGCCGATGGGCGCCGACGTCAACATGACGGGCTCGTCCCGCCGGTGGATCGTGCGGGCCTGCGAGGACAGCCTCCGCCGGCTCGGCACCGACCACATCGACCTGTACCAGGTGCACCGGCCCGATCCTGCGACCGACGTCGACGAGACGCTGGGCGCCCTGTCCGACCTGATCCACCAGGGGAAGGTCCTCTACGCCGGCAGCTCGTGCTTCCCCGGCTCCCAGATCGTCGAGGCCCAGTGGGTGGCCGAGCGCCGCGGCCGGGAGCGGTTCCGGTGCGAGCAGCCGCCGTACTCGATCCTCGTCCGGGGCATCGAGGCCGACGTGCTGCCCACCTGCCAGGCCTACGGCATGGGGGTGATCCCGTGGAGCCCGCTGGCCGGCGGGTGGCTGTCGGGTCGGTGGCGGGCCGGCACCACCGAGATCGAGAGCACCCGGGCGGCCCGGCTGCCGGGCCGCTACGACCTGTCGATCCCCGGCAACCAGCGCAAGCTCGATGCCGTCGAGCAGCTCACGCTGCTGGCCGAGGAGGCCGGGCTCTCGCTCATCCACCTGGCCATCGCGTTCGTCCTGAACCACCCGGCGATCAGCGCCGCCATCATCGGTCCCCGGACCATGGAGCACCTCGAGAGCCAGCTCGGTGCAGCTTCGGTCACGCTCTCGGCGGACGTGCTCGACCGGATCGACGAGATCGTCCCGCCCGGGACCAACTTCAGCTGGGCCGACGCCGGTTGGGCGCCGCCCTCCGTCAACCACCCCGAGGAGCGCCGCCGATGAGCACGCCGACCGAGACCGTCAACCAGTTCCTCGCCGCCGCCGCCAAGCGCGACTACGACACGGCGCTGCCGCTGCTCACCGAGGACGTCGAGTACCAGAACATGCCGATCGCCCCGGTGAAGGGGCGCGACGCGGTGAAGGAGCAGCTCGAGGCCCTGCTCGCCATGGGCGGCGACTCGGAGTGGAAGGTGCTCAACGAGGTGGCCAACGGCGACGTCGTGATGAACGAGCGGGTCGACCGCTTCGAGATCGGCGGGACGTGGGCCGACCTCCCGGTCATGGGCATCTTCGTCCTGCGCGACGGCCTCATCGCCGAGTGGCGCGACTACTTCGACCTCCAGACGATCATGGGTCAGCTGCCTCAGGGGTGACCTGGGTGGTGCGCGAAACATCGTTCTCGACCTGGTGCTGACCTCGGTGGTGCTCGCCGCGCGGTACACGGCGATCGCCGACGGTCCGGGCGTGCTCGGCGGGCTGGCCCGGCGCCGCCGGCCGTCCCGCGAACCCCTCGACCGGGCATCATCGCGGCCATGGATCCCCAGCGCGTCCTCGACCTGTGCCACGAGCATGCCGGCGCCGAGGCCGAGCTCGACATCGACCGGGTGCTGGCCACCCTGGTGCCCGAGCCGAAGTTCGAGTTCTTCCCGATGCGCCGGGCGCTGTCCGGGCGGGCCGGCGTCGAGCGGTTCTACCGGGAGCAGTACCCGGCGTTCTCGCCCAAGGTGACCGGCTACCGGGTCGTGGGGGAGTGGACCAACGAGATCGCCGCCCTCCAGGAGTACGTGATCGACGTGGCCGAGGACGACGGCAGCACGGTCACGTACCACGTGATCTCGATGATGCCGGGCGACGACGAGACCGGCCTGCTGACCGGTGAGCGGCTCTACTGCGACGACGGCTTCGTCCACGCCCTCCTCGGTCCGCTCGTCGACCTCCTCGAGCCCACCGACTGACGCCGTCACCCTGGCTGGCGACCACCGTCAGAGGTGCGCCCTGCGAATCCGTTCTGGGGCCCAAACCGTGCGGGATCCGCACCGTTTGGGCCCGAGAACGGCAAAACGGCCCCGCGGCGGGCCGGCGGCACGCATCGCTCCGTTGGTTGCGTCCTTGGCCTTTCGACCCTGACGCGAACGCCCGTGGTGGCGTCAGCGGCGCAGCACGGCGAGGACCAGGACCGCCAGGCCGGCGACCACGGCGACGAGGTAGAGCGCTTCGGCGCCGCGGGCGGCTCGGCTCCGGCGCCCGATGCCGATGGTCCGCCACACGCGCGCCGAGAACCGCTGCGTCCGCTGGAGGGCGAGGAACTGGACGGCGGCGATGGCGAGGGCGACGGCGACCCAGGCCCAGTCGCCCCAGAGCAGGACGGCGGCGACCACGGGGGCGGCGAGCAGCAGCCAGGGGAGGAGCATCCCGGGAGCCGTACCCGAGACCCTTCGACAGGGCATCATGGGGACAGCGAGCCGAGGGGAGCCACATGACTGCGACGGTCGACATCTACGACCCGGACCTCTACGTCGACGGTCCGATCCACGAGATCTTCGCCGACCTGCGTCGGTCCCAGCCGGTGTACTGGCAGGACATGCCGGGCGAGCCGGGGTACTGGGCCGTGCTCAAGCACGCCGACCTGGCCCACGTCGCCCGCCACCCGCTGCTGTACTCGGCCGAGACCCAGGGCGTGGTGCTGGAGGACCCGGAGCCGGCCCAGCTGGCCAACAGCCGCAACATGCTGCTGATGATGGACCCGCCCCGGCACACGGCCTACCGCAAGCCGCTGGCCGACAGCTTCAAGGCCAAGGTCATCGCCAGCATGGAGGGCCGGATCCGGGAGATCACCCGGACGATCCTGGCCGAGGCCCGGATCAAGGAGCACGTCGACTTCGTGCACGACGTGTCCGGGCTCCTCCCGAGCCAGGTCGTCGGCGAGCTGGTCGGGATCCCCGAGGAGGACTGGCCCCAGATCCGTCGCTGGGCCGAGCAGTCGACCAGCCAGCAGGACCCGGAGATCAACACCGACTCCTACGTCCGCGAGGACACCGGCATGAACGACATGGCGATGTACGCCTACGCGTTCGCCCAGCAGCGCCGCACCGAGGAGCCGCGCGACGACCTCGCCTCGCTGATCCTCGCCGGCAACTTCGGCGACGGCCCCATGTCCGACATGGAGTTCGCCAGCTTCTTCGTGCAGCTCGTCGTGGCCGGGAACGACACCACGCGCAACCTGCTGTCGTCGGGCCTGCTGGCCCTGCTGACGCACCCCGACCAGATGGCCGAGGTCCGGGCCGACTCGGGCCTCATCCCCGGCACGGTGGAGGAGGTGCTGCGCTGGGCCAACCCGCTGCACTACTTCCGGCGCACCGCCACCGAGGACACCGTGCTCCGCGACGTCGAGATCAAGGCCGGCGACAAGGTGGCCATGTGGTACACGTCGGCCAACCGCGACGAGGAGGTCTTCGCGGACTCGCAGCGCTTCGACATCCATCGCAGCCCGAACCCGCACCTGTCGTTCGGCATCGCCCAGCACTTCTGCCTCGGCGTGCACCTGGCCCGGCTCGAGGGGCGCATCTTCTTCGAGGAGCTGCTGGCGACGTTCGGCGACATCACCCAGACCGGTGCGGCCCGCCGCATCCGGTCGAACCTGAACAACGGCCTCAAGGAGCTCCCGGTCCGCCTGGGTTGAGCTCACCGTCGGGTCCTCTGGGATCTGGACGGTTCTCGGGGACATGCCCCGACAACCGTCCAGAACCCGACGGGCTAGACCGAGGTCGACACCAGGGGCGCGGGGAGGAGCGTCTCGCCCATGAGGTGGCGGTCGACGGCGGCGGCGCACGACCGGCCCTCGGCGATGGCCCACACGATGAGGCTCTGGCCCCGACCCATGTCGCCGGCGACGAAGACGCCGTCGACGTTGGTGGCCCACGCCGAGTCACGGGCCACGTTGCCCCGCTGGGTGAGGTCGACGCCGAGCGACTCGAGGAGCCCCTCGCGCTGCGGGCCCAGGAAGCCCATCGACAGGAACACCAGCTCGCACTCGAGCTCCTGGTCGGTCCCCTCGACCTTCACGAACTTGCCGTCGACCATCTCGACCTCGTGGTACCGCAGGCCGCGGAGGTTGCCCTCGTCGTCGCCGAGGAAGCACTCGGTGTTCACGGAGAACACCCGCTCGCCGCCCTCCTCGTGGGCCGAGGCGGTGCGGAACATGAGCGGCCACGTCGGCCACGGGGTCGAGTCGGCCCGGGTCTCGGGCGGCTTCGGCATGATCTCGAACTGGTGGATCGACGCCGCGCCCTGGCGATGGGCGGTGCCGAGGCAGTCGGCCCCGGTGTCGCCGCCGCCGATGATCACGACCCGCTTGCCCTCGGCGTTGATCGGCGCCCGCTCCATGTCGCCCTGCTGCACCTTGTTGGCCGGCGGCAGGTACTCCATCGCCTGGTAGGTGCCCGTGAACTCCCGGCCCGGGATCGGCAGGTCGCGCCAGGCGGTGGCGCCACCGGCCAGCACCACGGCGTCGAACTGCTCGCGCAGGGCCTCGGCCGAGATGTCGACGCCGACGTTCACCGACGTGCGGAACTCGGTGCCCTCGGCCTCCATCTGCTCGAGGCGGCGGTCGAGGATGCGCTTCTCCATCTTGAACTCGGGGATGCCGTAGCGCATGAGGCCGCCGATGCGGTCGGCTCGCTCGAACACGACCACGTCGTGACCGGCGCGCGTCAGCTGCTGGGCCGCGGCCAGGCCGGACGGGCCCGAGCCGACGACGGCGACCTTCTTGCCCGTCTTCTCGGCCGCCACCTGGGGCGTGATCCAACCCTCGTCGAAGGCGTGCTCGATGATCGTGACCTCGACCTGCTTGATCGAGACCGGGTCCTCGTTGATGCCGAGCACGCACGCCGCCTCGCACGGCGCCGGGCACAGCCGCCCGGTGAACTCGGGGAAGTTGTTGGTGGCGTGCAGCCGCTCGATCGCCTCGCGCCAGTGGTCGCGGTAGACGAGGTCGTTCCAGTCGGGGATGAGGTTCCCGAGCGGGCAGCCGTTGTTGCAGAAGGGGATGCCGCAGTCCATGCACCGGGCGGCCTGCGTCTGCAGGGCCTCCTGGGGGAACGGCTCGTACACCTCCTTCCAATCGCGCAGGCGCACGGGCACCGGACGCCGGGTGGGCGTCTGGCGCGGGTACTTCATGAAGCCGGTGACCTCACCCATGAGCGGCCGCCATGATCGCCTCGTCCACGGAAAGACCCTTCTCCTCGGCGATGCGGGCCGCCTCGAGCACCCGCTTGTAGTCGGTGGGCATGACCTTCTGGAACCGACGGACCTCGGTGTGCCAGCGGTCGAGCATCCCCTGGGCCACGGTCGAGCCGGTGAGCTCGGCGTGGCGGGCGATGGTCTCCTTCAGGAAGTCGGTGTCCTCGACCTCGAGCGGGTCGATGTCGACCATGTCGTCGTTCAGGCGGTTGGCGAAGGTGCCGTCCCCGTCGTAGACGTAGGCGATCCCGCCCGACATGCCGGCCCCGAAGTTGCGCCCGGTCTCGCCGAGCACGACGACCTTGCCGCCGGTCATGTACTCGCAGGCGTGGTCGCCCACGCCTTCGACCACAGCGGTGGCGCCGGAGTTGCGCACGCAGAACCGCTCACCGACCTTGCCCCGCGGGTACAGCTCGCCCGACGTGGCCCCGTACAGGATCACGTTGCCGGCGATGATGTTGTCCTCCGGCACGAAGTGCGAGCCCTCGGGCGGGTGCACGATGAGCCGGCCGCCGGAGAGGCCCTTGCCGACGTAGTCGTTGGCGTCGCCGACGAGGCGCATGGTGATGCCCTTCGGCAGGAAGGCGCCGAAGCTCTGGCCGGCCGAGCCGGTGAACGTCAGCGAGATCGTGTCGTCGGGCAGGCCCTCGCCGCCGTGCAGCCGGGTGAGGCGCGAGCCGAGCATGGTGCCGACCGTCCGGTTGACGTTGCGGATCTCGAGCTGGGCCGACACGTGCTCACCGGAGGTCAGCGCCGGTTGGCACAGCTCGATCAGCTGGTTGTCGAGCGCCTTGTCCAGCCCGTGGTCCTGGGTGGTGGTGCAGTGCAGCGGGCCCTCGATGTCGGGCTTGTGCAGGATCGGCGTGAGGTCGAGGCCGGCTGCCTTCCAGTGCTGGACGGCGTCGCTGGTGTCGAGCGCCTCGACCCGGCCGATGGCCTCCTCGAGCGTGCGGAACCCGAGCGAGGCGAGGATCTCCCGCACCTCCTCGGCGATGTACTCGAAGAAGGTGACGACGAACTCGGGCCGGCCGCTGAACTTCTTGCGCAGCTCGGGGTTCTGGGTGGCCACGCCCACCGGGCAGGTGTCGAGGTGGCAGACCCGCATCATGATGCAGCCCGACACGACGAGCGGGGCGGTGGCGAAGCCGAACTCCTCGCCGCCGAGCAGGGCGGCGATGACCACGTCCCGGCCGGTCTTCAGCTGACCGTCGACCTGCACGACGATGCGGTCGCGCAGCCCGTTGAGCAGCAGCGTCTGCTGGGTCTCGGCCAGGCCGAGCTCCCACGGGCCACCGGCGTGCTTGAGCGACGTGAGCGGCGAGGCGCCGGTGCCGCCGTCGTGGCCGGAGATGAGGACCACGTCGGCGTGGGCCTTCGAGACGCCGGCGGCGACGGTGCCGACGCCGACCTCGGCGACGAGCTTCACGTGGACCCGTGCCTCGTCGTTGGCGTTCTTGAGGTCGTGGATGAGCTGGGCCAGGTCCTCGATGGAGTAGATGTCGTGGTGGGGCGGGGGGCTGATGAGGCCCACGCCCGGCGTCGAGTGCCGGGTCCGCGCGATCCACGGGTACACCTTGTGGCCGGGCAGCTGACCGCCCTCGCCGGGCTTGGCGCCCTGGGCCATCTTGATCTGGATGTCGTCGCTGTTGACGAGGTACTCGCTCGTCACGCCGAAGCGGCCCGACGCCACCTGCTTGATGGCCGAGCGCCGGAGGTCGCCGTTGGGGTCCGGCGTGAACCGGTCCGCGTCCTCGCCGCCCTCGCCGGTGTTCGACCGGGCGCCGAGGCGGTTCATGGCGATGGCCAGCGTCTCGTGGGCCTCCTTGGAGATCGACCCGTATGACATGGCGCCGGTGGAGAAGCGCTTCACGATCTCGGAGACCGGCTCGACGTCGTCGATCGAGATCGGCTCGCGGCCGCTCTCGAACTTGAACAGGCCGCGGAGGGTGGCCAGGCGCTTGGCCTGGTCGTCCACCATCGACGTGTACTCCTTGAAGATCTCGTACCGCTTGGTGCGGGTGCCGTGCTGGAGCTTGAACACGGTCTCCGGGTTGAAGAGGTGGTACTCGCCCTCGCGGCGCCACTGGTACTCGCCGCCGCCGTCGAGCTCGCGGTGGGCCAGCTCGGTGGCGTTCTTGGGGTGGGCCTTGGCGTGGCGGCGGGCCACCTCCTCGGCGAGGACGTCGAGCCCGACGCCGCCGAGCCGGCTGGTGACGCCGGTGAAGTACTCGTCGCACAGGTCCTGGCTGAGGCCGATGGCCTCGAAGACCTGGGCGCCGGTGTAGGAGGCCACGGTCGAGATGCCCATCTTGGACATGACCTTGAGCACGCCCTTGCCGGCGGCCTTGATGTAGTTGCGCACGGCCTTGCGCGAGGGCACGCCCTCGATGAGGTCGTGGCGGATCATGTCCTCGATGGTCTCGAACGCCAGGTACGGGTTCACCGCGGCGGCGCCGAAGCCGATCAGCAGCGCCATGTGGTGCACCTCGCGGGCGTCACCGGCCTCGACCAGGAGGCCGACCCGGGTGCGGGTCTTCTCCCGGATGAGGTGGTGGTGCACGGCCGAGGTCAGCAGCAGCGACGGGATGGGCGCCAGCTCCTCGGTGCTGAACCGATCGGAGAGGATGATGATGTTGGCGCCCTCACCGATGGCGTCGGACACCTTCTTGCGGATCGACTCGAGCGCCCGGCGCATGCCCTCGCCGCCCTCGGCGACGGGGTAGAGGCCGTCGACGGTGAAGGCCCGGTAGCCCTCGACGCCGCCCTCGTGGACGTACTGGAGCTTGGCCAGCTCGTCGTTGCCGAGGATGGGGAACGGCAGCGAGATCTGGTGGCACGACTCCGGCACGGGGAGGAGCACGTTGCGCTCCGGCCCGAGGGTGGCGCCGAGCGAGGTGACGAGCTCCTCGCGGATGGCGTCGAGCGGCGGGTTCGTCACCTGGGCGAAGAGCTGGGTGAAGTAGTCGAACAGCAGGCGAGGGCGCTCGGAGAGCACGGCGATCGGCGTGTCGGTGCCCATCGAGCCGATGGGCTCGGCGCCGGTGCGGGCCATGGGGCCGAGGAGGATCTTCAGCTCCTCGGTGGTGTAGCCGAACGTCCGCTGCTGGGTGACGACCGAGCCGTGCTGCGGGACGAGGTAGTCGCGCGGCGGCAGGTCGTCGAGGTGGACGCGGTGCTCGAGCAGCCACTCGCCATAGGGGTGCTCGGCGGCGAGGGCCGACTTGATCTCGTCGTCCTCGATGATGCGGCCCTGGCTGGTGTCGACCAGGAACATGCGGCCGGGCTGGAGCCGACCCTTCTGCACCACGTCGGCCGGGTCGATGTCGAGCACGCCGACCTCGGAGGCCATGACGACGAGGCCGTCCTTGGTGACCCAGAAGCGCGACGGGCGCAGCCCGTTGCGGTCGAGCACGGCACCGATGACGGTGCCGTCGGTGAAGGCCACCGACGCGGGGCCGTCCCACGGCTCCATCAGCGTCGAGTGGTACTCGTAGAACGCCCGCTTGTCGTCGGGCATGGTGTCGTGGTTCTGCCAGGCCTCGGGGATCATCATGAGGACGGCGTGGGGGAGCGGGCGCCCGGCCAGGTGCAGCAGCTCGAGCACCTCGTCGAAGCTGGCCGAGTCGGACGCGCCCGGCGTGCAGATCGGGAAGATCCGCTCGAGGTCGCCGGGCAGCACGTCGCTCTGGAGCAGCGACTCGCGCGCCCGCATCCAGTTGCGGTTGCCCTGCACCGTGTTGATCTCGCCGTTGTGGGCGATGTAGCGGTACGGGTGGGCCAGCGGCCACGACGGGAACGTGTTGGTCGAGAACCGCGAGTGCACCAGGGCCAGGCAGGAGTCGACCCGCTCGTCGTTCAGGTCGAGGAAGAACTGCGAGAGCTGGGGGGTGGTGAGCATCCCCTTGTAGACGTAGGTGCGGCTCGAGAACGACGCGAAGAAGACGTTCTCGACCTCGAGCTCCATGCGCTTGCGCAGGATGAAGGCCCGCCGTTCCAGGTCCATGCCGGAGGCGCCACCCACGAAGAGCTGCTTGAACGTCGGCTCGGCGTCCTTGGCCTGGGTGCCGATCATCGAGTCGTCGATCGGCACGTCGCGCCAGCCGAGGAGGGTCAGGCCCTCGCTCTCGATGATCTTGGCGAAGGCGTCGACCGCTGCCGTCACCGCGCCGTCGTCGGTCGAGAGGAACGCCATGCCGGTGGCGTACGAGCCGGCCGGGGGCAGCTTGAAGTCGACCACGGCGCGGAAGAACGTGTCGGGGATCTGGATCAGGACGCCGGCGCCGTCGCCGGTGTTCTTCTCCGCCCCGGATGCACCTCGGTGCTCGAGGTTGTTCAGGGCCTGGACGCCGCGGGCCACGATCTCGTGGCTGCGGCGGCCGTGCATGTCGACGACGAACGAGACGCCACAGGCGTCGTGCTCGAACTCAGGGCGGTAGAGGCCCTGCGCGGCAGGGAGGGAACGCATGCGCGTCGTCCTTCCGGTGGTGGTCGGAACGGGGAACTGCTCACCCGGGACGACGCTGTCCCGCAAAGCGAGGAAAACGGTAGCCGACGCGAGCCGCGTCGGCGACATCTAATGCACCCGGAGCAGGGCCTCCTGGACCCAGGTCGCCACGTGCGTGCCGTCGGCGTTCCACGCCCGGCCGATGCCGAGGCCGCGCCCGGCGTGGTTCGACAGCGGCTCCATGGCGACGAGGAGCCACCCGTCAGGGTCGGGGTCGCGGTGGAACCAGGCGCCGTGGTCGAGGCTGGCGCCGGTGAACGTGCCATAGGGGGCGTCGAAGCCCGGCCGCATCGCGCCCCGCACGGCCCCGAGGTCGCTGACGGCGGCGAGGAGGGCTCGCGCCGCCCCCGGCACGTCGGGCACGCCCCCGATCGCCCGCACCCAGACGGGGTGGCCGGGATCGATCGGACCGGGGTTCGCGGTCAGGTCGGGGAGCAGGCGCTGCTCGAACACCGAGAGCGTCGGCAGGGTGGTCAGCACGGTGTCGACCGGTACGACGTCGTCCGGCGCCGGGACCTCGGGCATCGGCGTGGCGGTCCAGTCGGCACCCGGCTCGGGCACGTGGAACGACACCGTGGCCTCGAAGATCACGTTGGGCCCCTGCCGGCCGGTGACGAGGCGGGTCGAGAACGCCTGGCCGTCGCGATCGCGGGAGATCGAGTAGCGCACCGGCACGCCGGGCCGGCCGCTGCGCAGGAACGAGCAGTGCAGCGAGTGGGCGGCCCGGCCGTCGGGCACCGTGCTGGCTGCGGCGACCAGGGCCTGCCCGGCGACGAAGCCGCCGTAGATGCGCACGACGCCGGTGCCGGCTCCGTGGGTGATGCCTTCGAAGACGTCGGTGTCGACCGGCTCGAGCGTGAGCAGCGCCGAGAGCGGTTCGACCTCGGCCGTCACCCGGCGATTCGGACGGTGAACCGGAGGGCGGCCAGCTCGGTGCCGCCCACCACCAGGCGCAGCTCGTGGCGACCCTGGCGCAGCACCTCCATCCCGACCGTGAACACCATCGGGAAGAGGGCGGCATCGTCGTCGCCGCCGACCTCGCGCTCGGGCAGGGCCGGGGGCATCTGGACGTCGACGAGCGCCTCGCCGGCGGGGTCGAGGACGATGAGGTGGGGCTGGAACGCCGTGCCCAGGTCGTCGGCCTCGAGCTCGAGCGACACGATCACGGTGGGCGCCACCTCGGTGGGGAGCTCGCTCACCCACAGCTGCTCGATGCCCCCTCCGAGGACGTAGAGCAGGCCCTCTCGGACCTCGGCGGCGTTGGCGAGCATGGCAGTGGCGGCGCGCACCGACCCACCGTACGCCTGCGCACGTGCCCGGCGAGCGCATCACCCGCCCGGGGGAATCTCCGCGAAACGTGTTTGTCGCCACACGATCCGGGGCATGGCGGCCCGGTGGACCTGAGTTGGAAGGTCAACGGTGCGTGCCGTTGGGTCGAGCCCGAGCTGTTCTATCCCGTCTCCGACGCCGACGCGGCGCCGGCGAAGCGGGTGTGCACCTCGTGCGCGGTGCAGGAGCGTTGCCTCGAGTTCGCCGTCGAGACACGGGAGTTCGAGGGGGTCTGGGGCGGCCTCACCGGGACGGAACGGCGGGCGCTGCACCGGCGCCGTCGCCTCGTGACCACCGCCTAGCACCGGTCATCGCCGCCACGGCGGCGGAGGCGGTCACCCCGACCAGGCCGGCGAGCCCGACCTGGCCCAGGGCGCTGCGGAAGCAGTCGCCCTCGTCGACGGCGATGGAGAGCACCGGCCGGTTCATGGTCTTGACCGGCGCCGTGGCGCACGTCCGCGGGACGAGCAGGTTCACCGTCGCCGCGGCCGTGAGCACCAGGCCCAGGATCCCGACCACGCCGCCGGCCCGCACCAGCCACCGACCCCACTGGCCGGCCGAGCTCACCGCACCGAGGGCCGCCACCGGCGCCAACGCCACCAGGAGCAGCGCGAGGGGGCCGGCGAGGGAGCGCACCGTGGCACCGTACCGGCCGCCCCGCTGGTAGAAGGGTGCGGTGGACGTCACGGCCAGCCTCGACGCACCGCACCCGCCCGAGGCCGTGTTCCCCTGGGTGGCCGACCTCGACCGGTACCCGGCGTGGCTCGACATCGTCCCGAAGGCGACGGCCGACGGCGACGGCTCCTGGCTGGTGTTCCTGCGGGGACGGCTGGGCCCGCTGGCCCGGTCGAAGCGCCTGCGCATGACACGCGTCGCGCTCGACGCCCCGCACACGGTCCGCTTCGAGCGTGACGAGCGCGACGGCCGCCACCACTCGCCCTGGGTGTTGGAGGCGTCGGTCGAGGCGGTCGACGACGGGAGCCGGCTCACCATGCACCTCCACTACGGGGGCTCGCTGTTCGGCCCGGTGCTGGAGCGGGTGCTGGGCGACGAGATCGAACGCTCCCGCAGCCGTCTGCTCGAGCGGCTCGACGCGCCGGCCTGATGCACCGGAACGTGGTCGCCGTCGTCGATGCCGCCCGGGCGCGGGGCTTGGAGATCGAGCCGCGGTCGTTCCCGGAGGGCACCAAGACCGCGGCCGACGCGGCGGCTGCCATCGGGGTCGAGGTCGGCCAGATCGTGAAGTCGCTCGTGTTCCTCGTCGACGGGGTACCGACCATGGCGCTCGTCGCCGGCGACAACCGGCTCGACGAGGCCAAGCTCGCCGCCGCGGCCGGGGGCACCGAGGTCGTGCGCCCCGACGGTGACGCCGTGCGGGCGGCCACCGGCTTCCCGATCGGGGGCGTGCCGCCGCTGGGCCACGACCTCCCGATCCACGTCGACCGCGATCTGCTCCGCTTCGACGTCGTCTGGGCCGCGGCGGGTACGTGGACCGACGTCTTCGCCATCACGCCGGACGACCTCGTCCGGGTCACCGGCGGGACGGTCGTCGAGCTGGCGCAATGACCGCGTTGTCGTGGGTGGCGCTGGCCGTGGCCGCGGTCGCCGCTGGCACCGACTGGTGGTCCGTGGCCCGGGGCGACAAGCGGGTCGAGTACGTGGCCAAGCCGCTCGCCATGCTGGCGCTGCTCGTGGTGGCGGCATCGATCGACGTCGCGGAGTATCACGGTCCACAGCCGTGGTTCGTCGGGGCGCTCGCTCTGTCGCTGGTCGGCGACGTGTTCCTGATGCTGCCCAAGGACCGGTTCATCCCCGGCCTGGTGGCGTTCCTGGTGGCCCACGTTGCCTATGTCCTCGGCTTCGTGGTGGCCGGCGTGGCCTTCGACGGGGCGTTGCTCGTGGGCGTCGTGCTCGTCGGCACGGTCGTCGTCCTCCTCTCCCGCCGGATCCTGGCCGGGCTCCGGACCTCGGGGCAGAGCGATCTCGCCATCCCGGTGAGCGTCTACATGGCCGTCATCGCGGCGATGGCCATCAGCGCGACCGGCGCCGGCCCGGTGCTTGCCAT
>JAODBP010000044.1 GCA_025464025.1 Actinomycetes bacterium
CCACGCCGAGCGTCGAGAGCACGCCCGAGTCCCGGAGTGCCTTGAAGTCGGTGGGCACGCCGAGCACCTGGCCCTTGGGCACCGGCCGCAGCGCGCCCCGCGACCAGATGTAGCTGTTGCCGGCGGCGGGCGGCTCGAGCTGGTCACGGAGTCCGAGCTCCTCGCACAGGTCGACGGCCTCGGGCCGGCGGGCGAGGAAGGCGTCGGGCGCTGCGTCGAGGAGGGTGCCGGCGAACGGCTCGGTCCGGAGCTTCCCGCCCACCACGTCGCTGGCCTCGTGGACCACCACCTCGTGGCCGCTCCGGGCCAGGTCGTGAGCGGCGACCAGGCCGGCGATGCCCGCCCCGACGATGGCGTACTTCACGCGGAGAGGACGCGCTCGGCCAGGGCGGCCAGCACGCCGGGGTCGTCGTTGGCCACGGCCGTCCGGGCGAACGGGAGCCCGACTCGCTCGGCCGCCGCTGCCGCCTCGATGTCGAGGTCGTAGAGCACCTCGAGGTGGTCGGCCACGAACCCGCACGGGACGACCAGGATGCCGGCGGCCCGACCGGTCCCGGCCAGGTCGTCGATCACCTGGAGGACGTCAGGCCCGAGCCACGGCTCGGGCGTGCGGCCGGCGCTCTGCCACGCCGTGGCCCACCCGGCCCACGGGGCCAGGCCCAGCCGGTCGGCCACGGCCTGGCCGGTCGCGCGCAGCTCGGCCACGTAGGGGTCGCCCATGGCTTCGACCCGCTTCGGGAGCGAGTGGGCGGTGAACACCACCTTGGTGCCCTCGGGCAGGCGGTCGAGCTCGTGCTGCACGGCGGCGGCCAGGAAGTCGACGTAGGCCGGCTCGGTGGCCCACGACGTGATGGCGGCGTCGGCCCCGGCCCGGGCCAGGTACTCGCCGACCGACAGGGCCGAGTAGTGGGGGGCCAGCACGAGGGCCACGATGCGCTCGACGCCCCGCGCCCGCAGGTCGGCCGCCGTGTCCTCGATGAACGGGGCCACGTGCTTGAACCCCAGGGCGACCTCGAAGCGGCCGGGGGCCCGCTCGTCGAGGGCGGCCTGGAGGCCGACCCGCTGGGCCTCGGTGCGGGCAGCGAGCGGCGAGATGCCGCCGATGGCGTCGTAGCGGCGGACCAGGTCGGCCAGCTGCTCGGGCGTCGGCGGCCGGCCCCGGCGGATGTCGGTGTAGTAGGCCTCGACGTCCTCGGGCCGCGCCGGCGTGCCGTAGGCCATGAGCAGCACGGCTTCCTTCATGCGCCGTGCACCACCTCCACGACGCGGGTGAGCACGTCGGGGTCGGTCTCGGGCAGCACGCCCCAGCCCAGGTTGAACACGTGCCCGGGCTCGTCGCCGGCGTCGGCCAGCACGGCACGCACCTTGCCCTCGACCACGTCGAGCGGGGCGAACAGCGTGGTCGGGTCGAGGTTGCCCTGCACCGCCTTGCCCGGCACCAGCGTCCGGGCCTCGGCCAGCGGGGTGCGCCAGTCGACACCGATCACGCCGGCCCCGGCCTCGCTCATGAGCGGCAGCAGGTGCCCGGTGCCCACGCCGAAGTGGATGGTGGGCACGTCGAGGTCGGCCAGCCCGGCGAAGATGCGCGACGTGGAGGGCAGCACGAACTCGCGGTAGTCGGCGGCCGAGAGGGCCCCGACCCAGGAGTCGAACAGTTGGATGGCCTGGGCGCCGTTGGCGATCTGGCCCCGCAGCGAGGCGAGGGTGATGTCGGCCAGGCGGTCGGCGAGGCCGAACCACACGTCGGGTTGGCCGTACATGAGCGCCTTGGTGTGGCGGTACTCCCGGGACTTGCCGCCCTCGACGAGGTAGCTGGCCACCGTGAACGGGGCGCCGGCGAAGCCGATGAGGGCCACGTCGGGGCTGAGCTCGTCGCGGACCCGGCGCACGGTCTCGAGCACGTAGGGGATGTCGGCCTCGGCGTCGAGCGGGCGCAGCCGGTCGAGGTCGGCCTTGGTCCGGAACGGCTGCTCGACCACCGGGCCCTTGCCCGGGTGGATGTCGACGCCCGGGACCAGGGACTGGACCGGGGTCATGATGTCGCTGAAGAGGATGGCGGCATCGACGCCGTGCCGACGCACCGGCTGCATGGTGACCTCGGCGGCCAGGTCGGGCCGCTTGATCACGTCGCTGAACGCCGGGTGCTCCTCGCGGAGCTTGCGGTACTCCGGCAGCGAGCGCCCGGCCTGGCGCATGAACCACACGGGCGTGCGCTCGACGGGCTCGCGCCTGCATGCCGCGAGGAAGGGGGAGGTCACGCCATGATTCTGGCCTATGCGCCGCTCGATCGACGATGCCGCCGACGCCCACCCCGCCGGCGACGAGGACAAGCCCCCGGCCTCGTGGATGGTCCAGCTGCTCGACGACTGCGAGCCCTGCGGCGACGGCGAGCTGCGGGTGGCGCTGACGGTGGAGGACCTCGGCGGTGCCGGCCTCGGCGTGGTGGCCCACCTCGATCCGAACGGCGCCCGCCGCCTGCGCGGCGCCATCGCCGACGCCCTCCGCGAGATCGGCGAGGACGCCGGGCGCTGACTAGCTGGCCGGGCAGTTCCCCGGGCCGTTGCTGTCGCGGAGGGTGCGCAGCAGGTCGGTGAGGGTGTCGAGCTTGGCGCCCAGCGGCTGAGCCACGTGGGCCTCGAGGCTGTCGAGGTGGGGCGGGACGGCCTTGCGAAGGAGGGCGTCCCCCTCGTCGGTGAGCACGGCGTTGGCGCCCCGGCGATCGGTGGGGCACGCCGCCCGGCGCACGTAGCCGGCCTCCTCGATGCGGTCGACCAGCCGGGTGAGGCCGCTGGTGCTGAGCCCGACCTGGCGGGCCAGCTCGGCCATGCGCAGCTCGTGGCGCTCGGAGCGGGCCAGGCGCAGCAGCACCTCGAACCAGCTGACGGGGATGCCCGTCGACGCCTCGAGGTCGCGGTTCACCTGGCTGACGACGGCCGCGTGGGCCTCCAGCAGCATGCCGAAGGCGGTGATGCGGGGGTCGTCCCAGGGATCGTGCACGGAGACCAGCGTACCAACTAGTTGCGTTTGCAACAGCTTTCCTCTACAGTGTTTGTCACAGCAACTAGTGCAACCGCAACGAGGAGCCCCCAAATGACTGATGCCACCGACACCACCCCGGCCACCCGCACGATCGGCGGCGTCGAGCTGCCGGCCGCTGGCACCTGGGCCATCGACGTCTCCCACAGCAGCGTGAACTTCAAGGTGAAGCACCTCGGCGTGGCCAAGACCCGCGGCCGGTTCACCCAGTTCGAGGGCACCGTCGAGGTCGCCGAGGACCCGACCGCCAGCACGGTGGCCGTCTCCATCGACACCGCGTCGGTCGACACCCACGACAGCGGCCGTGACGAGCACCTCCGCAGCGCCGACTTCTTCGACGTGGCCAACCACCCGCAGCTGACCTTCCGCTCGACCGGCGTGTCCGGCAAGGGCGACAGCTGGACCCTCGACGGCGACCTCACCATCGCCGGCGTGACCAAGCCGGTCAGCCTCGACGTGGAGTTCGAGGGCGTCGCCACCGACCCCTGGGGCGGCTCCCGGGCTGGCTTCGCGGCCAAGACCACGGTCAACCGCGAGGACTTCGGCCTCACCTGGAACACCGCCCTCGAGGCCGGCGGCTTCCTCGTCGGGAAGAACGTCACGATCGAGCTCGAGGTCGAGCTGGTCAAGCAGTAGGTCCTGGAATGCCAAGGACCCCTGGCACCGGGGGGACGGGCTTGTAAGATTGCCCGTCCCCCAAAGGGGCGGAAGGGACCGGATTGGCCGCACACCCCGACCTCCAGGCCGAGCAGGCCTATGTCGACCACGCCTACGACTGCCTCGAGAAGGCACGGGAGCGCGTGCTGGGCCTCCGGACCATGCGGGCCTACGGGACCGGTGGCACCCATCAGGCTCGGTACGAGAGCGACGTGGTCGAGGAGACCATCCGCGCCCGGCTGGCCCAGCTCGAGTTCGGCGACGTCGCCCTCGTGTTCGGGCGGATCGACCCGGCCGACACCGACGAGCGGTTCTACATCGGCCGCATCGCGGTGGCCGACGAGCACCAGGAGCCGGTCGTGGTCGACTGGCGCGCTCCCATCGCCGAGCCGTTCTACCGGGCCACCGGCCGCAACCCGCTGGGCCTGGCCCGCCGCCGGCACTTCGCCACCCGCGGGCGCAGGGTCCTCGACCTCGAGGACGAGGTCTTCGTCGGGGCCGGCGACGGCACCGAGGCGCTCGACGGGGTCGTCGGCCGGGGCGCCCTGATCGCCGCCCTCGAGCGCGGCCGCACCGGTCGGCTCGGCGACATCGTCGCCACCATCCAGACCGAGCAGGACGAGATCATCCGCTCCCAGCTCGGCGGCGTGCTCGTGGTCCAGGGCGGACCGGGCACGGGCAAGACCGTGGTCGCTCTCCACCGGGCCGCGTACCTGCTCTACACGCACCGCTTCCCGCTCGAGGGGCAGGGCGTCCTCGTGGTCGGCCCCAACCGCCTCTACCTCCGCTACATCGACCGGGTGCTCCCGTCGCTGGGCGAGGCCGGCGTCGAGCTGGCCCTCCTGGCCGACCTGGTGCCCGAGACGATCGGCGAGCGCCGGGGGAGCGACCTGGCCCAGCGGATCAAGGGCGAGCCCCGCATGGTCGACGTGATCGCCAAGGGCGTGCGCGACCGCCAGCGGGCCCTGCGCAAGGACCTCGTCGTCGGCTTCGGCGTCCTCAACCTCCGCTGCACGACCGAGGCCAGCGAGCGCATCGTCCGCCAGGCCCGGCGCCGGGCCCGCACCCACAACGCCGGCCGTCGCTTCGTCGAGCAGGGGCTCTGGGAGGAGCTGGCCGAGAGCAGCCGCACCGAGCTCGACCCCGACGTGGTGGCCGAGCGGCTCCACAGCAACGAGGACGTGCGCGCCGCGCTCGAGCGCATGTGGCCGGTGCTGACGCCGAGCGACTTCCTCCGCGACCTGCTCAGCTCGAAGGCCCTCCTCCGCCTGGCCAGCGGGACCCGGCTCAGCGACGAGGAGCAGGAGGCCCTGGTGATCGAGCGGGGCGAGCGGATCGACGACTCCCGTTGGACGCTCTCCGACGTGCCTCTCCTCGACGAGGCCCGGGTCCTCCTCGGCCCGCGGTCGAAGTCGCGCGACGAGGACGAGGTGCGCACCTACGGCCACATCGTCGTCGACGAGGCCCAGGACCTCACGCTCATGCAGCTCCGGATGCTGGCCCGGCGCTCGCTCGGCGGCTCGATGACGGTGGTGGGCGACATCGCCCAGGCCACCGGCCCGTGGGCCCCGCCGTCGTGGGACGCGGTGCTGGCCAACCTCCCGTCGCGGAAGCCGCCCCGGGTCCAGGAGCTGAGCATCGGCTACCGCACGCCGGCGTCGATCATGACGCTGGCCAACAAGGTGCTCGCCGTCTCCGATCCTGGCCTCAAGCCGCCGACGGCCGTGCGCGAGGGCGACGACGAGCCGACGATCCTCCAGGTCGAGGTGGCCGACCTCGCCCGCCGCGTCGCCGACCTGGCCGCGGCCGAGCGGGACGAGGTGGGCGAGGGCAACGTCGCCGTCGTGCTGCCCGACTCGCTGATCCCGGACGTGGCCGAGGCCATGCGCGCCGCCGGCGTCGACTTCGGCGAGGCGGCCCGGGTCGGCCTCGACGCCCAGGTCAACCTGGTGCCGGTGCGACTGGTCAAGGGCCTCGAGCTCGACTCGGTCATCGTGGTCGAGCCGGCGCGCATCGTGGCCGAGGAGCCCCAGGGCCTCCGAGCCCTCTACGTCGCCCTCACCCGCGCCACCCGACGCCTCGCGGTCGTCCACGCCGAGCCGCTGCCGCCCGCGCTCCAGAGCTGATGGTCCCGCTCCGCAGGCTGCGCTCGACGGCCGGCGGGTCGCTGGCGCTCCCTTCGCCGGCGCGGCCTCGACGCCGACCGATCCGTTGACGTCGGTTTCGGTCCTCGGGGGCGGCCCCGCCGGGCTCTACGCGGCGTGGAAGGCGGCCCTCGCCGGGCACGACGTGGTCGTCCACGAGCGGGCGCCCCACCCCGGAGGCATGGCCGCCAGCTTCGAGCTCGCCGGCATCCGCGTCGACCACGGGAGCCACCGCCTCCACCCGGCGACCGACCCGGCGATCCTGGCCGAGCTCCGCGGCCTGCTGGGCGACGACCTCCAGTGGCGGCCCCGCAACGGCAGGATCCGACTGGAGGACCGCTGGGTCCGGTTCCCCCTCTCGCTGCCCGACGTGGTGCGTCACCTCCCGCGCTCGTTCGCGGCCGGCGTCGTGCGCGACACGCTCGCCTCGCCCATCCGTCGGCCTCGGGTCGACACGTTCGCCGAGGTGGTCCGCGCCGGCCTCGGGCCCACCATGCTCGATCGCTTCTACGGGCCCTACGCCCGCAAGCTCTGGGGCCTCGATCCCGAGCTGCTGAGCGGTGAGCAGGCCCGGCGGCGCATCGGAGCGTCATCGCCCGCCGCCTTGGTGCGCAAGGTCGTGCGTAAGGGGCCGGCCGGCTTCTGGTACCCGACCCACGGCTTCGGTCAGCTCACCGAGCGGCTGGCCGAGGCGGCGGTGGCCGCCGGCGCCGACGTCCGCTGCGGGAGCGAGGTCGCCGCCCTCGACGAGGTCGACGCCGACGTGGTCTGGTCGACCCTGCCCCTCACGACGCTGGCTCGCATCGGCGGCGGCCCCGACGTGGCCCTCACGTTCCGGGCCCTCGTGCTCGTGTACCTCGTGCTCGACCGGGCCCAGTGGACGACGTGGGACGCCCACTACCTGCCTGGGCCCGAGACGATCGCCAGCCGCGTGTCCGAGCCCCGCAACTACCGCGTCCGGGCCGACGACGCCCCCGACCGCACCGTCCTCTGCGCCGAGCTGCCGTGCCAGGTCGGCGACGACGTCTGGTCGGCGACCGACGACGAGCTGGGGGCGGTGGTCGCCGACGGCTTGGCCCGGTGCGGGCTCCCGGCCGTGGCGCCGGTGGACGTGGTCACCCGGCGGGTGCCGGCCGCCTACCCGGTCTACGCCCTCGGCTTCGAGCAGCCGCTCGCCGAGCTCGAGCGATGGGCCGCGTCACTGCCGAACGTCGTCTCGTTCGGCCGGGGCGGTCTCTTCGCCCACGACAACACCCACCACGCCCTGGCCGAGGGCAGGGTCGCGGCCGCCTGCCTCGGCGACGGTCGGTGGGATGCCCCGGCGTGGTCCCGGGCCCGGGCGGCGTTCGCCGCCCACGTCGTCGAGGACTAGCGGCGGTCAGAGCTGGACGTCGGGCGGCACCCGTCCGCCGCGCTGCTGCACGACGTGCCAGGCCTCGTGGGGCAGGTGCTGCTCCTGGCCCGGTGCGACGTGGATGTCGGAGCCCTGGGCATAGGCCCCGGCCTGGAGGGCGGCCGGCTCCGACGAGTTGTAGTGCACCTGCACGTCGCCCATCGAGATGCCGGACAGGGATTCGATGCTGCTCTTCAGCTTGTCGGGCAGGCCGGACGCGTTCGGGCCTGTCTCGTCCTTCTTCCGCTGGAGGTGGGCGAGCGTGGCGGCGTTGCCGGCCGAGCGCTGGAGGGCGAGGAGCGCGGCGGGGTTCGACACGGTTCGACCGGCGGTCGTCGGAGCGGCCGGCGCCTGCTGGTCCGCCGTCGGAGTCGAGGTACGGCGCAGTCGTTCACCCATGGCGGAAGTGTACGACGCATCGCCTTTCGTTCGCGTGCGGTCAGCGGGCCTGGAGCTCCCGCCAGACGGCCGGCACGACCTTGCGGAGGTAGCGGCCGAGCTTCACGAACGAGTCGCCCGACTGGCGGAAGGCGTACGAGATCGGCACCTCGGCGTAGCGGAAGCCCTTGCCGATGAGGTCGAGGGTGAGGACCTGGGCGTAGTTGTAGTCGTGGACCAGCTCGGTGCCGGCCGCGGCGGCAGGCGACAGGGCGCGGAACCCGCTCTGGCCGTCGGTCACCGGCAGGCGGGTCAACCACCGCACCCACCGGGTGAGCACGTGGTTCCCGAACCGGCGGTGCGGCCGCATGTGCCCGATGCGCCCGGCGAAGCGGCTGCCCACCACGTAGTCGGCGTGGCCGTCGAGGATCGAGCCGGCCAGCAGCGGCAGCTCGGCCGGGTCGTACTCGCCGTCGGCGTCGCAGAAGGCCACGACGGCGGCGCCCAGCAGGACCGCCTCGGCCAGCCCGACCCGCACGGCGTGGCCCAGGCCGCGACCGCCGCCGTCGAGCACGCGGGCGCCAGCGGCGCGGGCCACGTCGCCCGTGCCGTCGATGGAGCCGTCGTCGACGACGAGCACGACGACCTCACGGCCGAGCACGGTGGCCGGGGCCCGTGCGAGCACGGCGGCGATCCGCGGCGCCTCGTCGCGCGCCGGGAGGAACAGCACGACCGGCGCGTCGGGCGCGGCGGTGGCGGGCGCCGGGCGGACCGGTGCCGAGCGGGGGAGGCGGAGCTTCAGCTCAAGACGCCGTGACGGGCGTCGGCTCGGCCGTCGGCTTGGCCGGGGCCGACGACGCAGGCTGCCGCGTGAACAGGAAGCACAGCGGGACGAGCACGGCGAGCCAGACCACGACCTGCTCGATCGAGGGCCGGGGATCCCAGCCGAAGATCCCGGCGAGGAACTTGCCGATCTCGGACGAGCTCGTCAGCCAGTGCACCGAGGTGACGTCGTAGAAGGCGTAGTTCATCGACCTCAGGTCGCCCGAGGCCTGGAGGAACATGACGCCCTTGGCCGCCAGGCCGGCGGCGAAGATGATCACGAGGAACCCGGTGACCTTGAAGAACTGCCGCATGGGAACCTTGCGGCCGCCCTGGTAGATGAGGACGCCGAGGGCGATGGCGCCGGCCAGGCCGAGGCCACCACCGATGAGGATGTCGAGGGTGTTGGCGCCGGTGGCGGCGGCCACCATGAACAGGGCCGTCTCGATGCCCTCGCGGAGCACGGCGAAGAAGGCCACGAGGAACAGGGCCCGGCCCACGTGGCCCTGGTCGAGGGCCGTGTCGATGGCGTGCTGGAGCTCGCCCTTGATGTTCATCGACTGGCGCCGCATCCAGAACACCATCCACGTGAGGACGGCGGCGGCGGCGAAGGCGATGACGGCGAACGTCCGCATGCGGGCCGCGCCCTCGAGCCCGTCGACGACGGTGTTGAGGAGGATGCCGAGGCCGAGGGCGATGCCGGCGGCGAGGAGCACGCCGGCCCAGATCGTGCGGCTGAGGTCGAGGCGACCGATGCTCCGGAGGTAGGCGAGGACGATGGCCACGATGAGGCAGCCCTCGAAGCCCTCGCGGAGGATGATCAGGAAGCTCTCGCCCATGTGATGTAAGGCTAACCTAACGTCGCCTCTGGGCAAAGCGGACGCGAGACTGCGAGGGTGACCCTCCGCCGGGCGATGGCCCTCCTCGGCCTGCTCACCACCCTGTGGTGCCTGCCGGGGATCGGCGTGCGGGCCACGCACGGCGCCCACGTGGCCGTCGACGAGCCGCAGTACCTGCTTTCGGCCACCAGCCTGGCCGAGGACCTCGACCTCGACATCCACGACGAGCTCGTCGATCGGCGCTGGCGGGAGTACCACCAGGCCGCCCTGCCGGTGCAGACGAAGCGGCTGGCCGGCGACCGCGAGGTGAGCCCCCACGACCCCCTGCTCCCGGTGCTGCTGGCCGTGCCGATGGCGGTCGGCGGGTGGATCGCGGCCAAGGCCGCCCTCGCGGTGCTCGCCGGGTGCCTGGCCGCCGCCCTCCTGTGGGTGGCGGTGCGCCGGCTCGGCGTCCCCCAGGGGCGCGCCGCCCTCGCCGTGGCGTGCTTCTCGCTGGCCTCGCCCCTCGCCGTCTACGCGACCCAGGTGTATCCCGAGCTCCCCGGCGCCCTCGCCCTGACCCTGGGCGTCGGCGCCGCCCTGGGACCACCGTCGAAGCGGTGCGCCTGGGGGGTCGGGCTGGCGGTGACGGCGATGCCGTGGCTGTCGGTGAAGTACGCCCCAGCGGCCGGCGCCCTCGCCGTCGTCGCCCTCTGGCGCCTGTGGGGGAGCGACCGCCGCCTCGCCACCTGGTTGGCCGGCGGCCTCGCCGTCTCGGGCGTCGCCTTCGCCCTGGGCCACCTGGCCATCTACGGCGGCCTCACCCCCTACGCCACGGGCGACCACTTCGTCGGCGGCGAGCTCACCGTGGTGGGCACCAAGCCGCACTACCTCGGGCGGAGCCGTCGCCTGGTCGGGCTCTTCGTCGACCGGAACTGGGGGCTGGCGGCGTGGCAGCCGGCCTGGCTCCTCGTCCTGCCGGCGTTGGGCGCCGTGGTCCGACGGCGGCCGGCCTGGTGGCTCGTGGTCACGTTGCCGCTCGTCGCCGGGTGGGCGGTGGCCACGTGGACCGCGCTCACCATGCACGGCTACTGGTGGGCGGGCCGCCAGACGGTGGTCGTCCTCCCGATGGCGGTGTTGCTGGTGGCGTGGTGGGCGGGGGGAAGCACGGCGTGGTGGGCGGGACGGTCGTGGTTGGTCGCCGGCCTCGTGGCCGGGGCCACCACGTGGTGGTGGCTCGTGCTCGACGGCCTCACCCACCGCATCACGTGGGTCGTGCACGTCACCACCGCGGGTGCGCCGGTCCACCGCCTCCTCGCGCCGCTGCTGCCCGACATGCGGGCACCGGGCACGTGGGACCAGGTGCGGTTCGCGGCCTGGTGCGTGGTCGCCGTCGGCCTGCTGGCCGGTGGCTGGCTAGCGCGACGAGACGAGGATGCGGGCCCCGGCGAAGGCGCCGATGCCGACGGTGCGGTCCTCGATCTTCACGGTGACCGTGCCGTCGGGTGATGCCGCGGTCAGCACGCCGGAGCGACCCGGGAGGATGGCGTTGTCCTCGAGGAAGTCGAGCAGGCCGGGGGTGAACTCCAGCTCCTCGGGGATGCGGGTGACGGTGAAGCCGTCGCCCACGCCGAGGGTCGAGAGGGCGACGAGGTCGGCCTCGCGGTAGCCCGACCCGGGGATCGGGTTGCCGTGGGGGCAGGTCGTCGGGTTCTCGAGCATGCGGTTCATGGCGGTCTCGACCGGCTGGGAGAGCACGTGCTCCCACTTGCCGGCCTCCTCGTGGGCCTCGGCCCAGCTGAGGCCGAGCACGTCGGTGAGGAAGCGCTCGGCGAGCCGGTGGCGGCGCACCACGCGCTCGGCGAGCGCGAGCCCGCTGTCGGTGAGCGTGATGCCCCCGTCGATGTTGACGAGGCCTTCGGTGGTGAGGCGCCGGATCATCTCGGAGACAGCGGGGCGGGAGACGCCGAGGCGCTCCGCGATCCGGGCCTGGATGACGTCGAGGTCGTCTTCCTTCAGCTCGAAGATGGCCTCGCAGTACTCCTCGAACGCGCTTCTCTGCTCGACCACGAGCGCAAGCCTAGGGGGTGCGGATGCCGAAAGGGGCGGGAGCCCCCGAGAAGACCGTCACACCCGGTCAGTAGCCTCGACCGGGTGGTGCTCGACCTCTTCTCGCCGGCCGTGCGGGAGTGGTTCGCGACCTCGTTCCCGGCGCCCACCCCGCCCCAGGAGCAGGGCTGGCCGGCCATCGCCGCCGGCGACCACACCCTGATCCTGGCCCCGACCGGCTCGGGCAAGACCCTGACCGCCTTCCTGTACGCCCTCGACCGGCTCACCTCGGAGCCGCCGGTCGAGGAGAAGGCCCGGCGCACGCGGGTGCTCTACATCTCGCCGCTCCGGGCCCTGGCCGTCGACGTCGAGCGCAACCTGCGGGCGCCGCTCCAGGGCATCGCCC
Organism: Actinomycetes bacterium; assembly: GCA_025464025.1. The sequence continues at coordinate 11,704 of JAODBP010000044.1, forward strand.
TCGCCGCCGAGCGGCTGGGCGAGCACCTCACCGTGCCCACGGTCGGCATGCGCACCGGTGACACGTCGCCGGAGGACCGTCGGACGCTGGTGCGTCACCCGCCCGACGTGCTGATCACCACCCCCGAGTCGCTGTTCCTCATGCTCACCTCGCAGGCGCGGGAGACCCTCGCCGGGGTGCGCTGGGTGATCATCGACGAGATCCACGCCATGGCCGCCACCAAGCGGGGCGCCCACCTGGCCCTGTCGCTCGAGCGGCTCGAGCACCTCGTGGTGGCCGCCGGCGCGCCGGCGCCCCAGCGCATCGGGCTGTCCGCCACGCAGCGCCCGCTCGAGGAGATCGCCCGGTTCCTCGCCGGCACCGGCCGCACCGCCACCATCGTCGATGCCAGCGGTCGCAAGGCCCTCGAGATCGAGGTCATCGTCCCGGTCGAGGACATGAGCCGGCTGGGCGAGCTGCTCGACGAGCCCCGCAGCGGGCCGGTGGCCGGACCGCCGGCCCGGGCCAGCATCTGGCCGTCGATCCACCCGAAGCTCCTCGAGCTGATCGAGTCGCACCGGTCGACGCTCATCTTCGTGAACGCCCGCCGCCTGGCCGAGCGCCTGGCGGCCCGGCTCAACGAGCTGGCCGAGGGCGGCGAGGACGGTCCGCGCTACACCGGGGGCGAGAGCTGGGGCTACGGGTCCAGCGGCGCCGGCAGTCAACCGGCGTCGGGAGCGGGTGGGCGCAGGGAACCAGACCGGCGTGGAGCGGAGCCTGCGGAGCGAGACCCTCAGCACAGCGAGCTGGTCCGAGCGCACCACGGGTCGCTGTCGCGCGAGCAGCGGCTCGACATCGAGGACCAGCTCAAGTCGGGGCGGCTCAAGGCGCTGGTCGCCACCTCCTCCCTCGAGCTCGGCATCGACATGGGGGCGATCGACCTCGTCATCCAGGTCGAGTCGCCCGGCTCGGTGGCCAGCGGGCTCCAGCGCATCGGCCGGTCGGGCCACAACGTGGGCGACACCAGCCGGGGCAAGGTCTTCCCCAAGCACCGGGGCGACCTGGTCGAGGCCACGGTCGTGGTCCAGCGCATGCGCGACGGCCTGATCGAGGAGACCCGCTACCCCCGCAACCCGCTCGACGTGCTGGCCCAGCAGATCGTGGCCATGTGTGCCCTCGACGAGTGGACCGAGGCCGACCTCGCTGCCGTCGTCCGGCGGTGCGCGAACTTCGCCGAGATCTCCGACGAGGCCCTGCACGCCGTGCTCGACCTGCTGTCGGGCCGCTACCCGAGCGACGAGTTCGCCGAGCTGCGCCCCCGCATCGTGTGGGACCGCGTGGCCGGCACCGTGCGGGGCCGCAACGGGGCCCAGCGGATCGCCGTCACCAACGCCGGCACCATCCCCGACCGCGGGCTGTTCGGCGTGTTCCTGCCCGACGGCGCCCGGGTCGGCGAGCTCGACGAGGAGATGGTCTACGAGAGCCGGCCGGGCGAGACGTTCCTGCTCGGCGCGTCGACCTGGCGGATCCAGGACATCACGCATGACCGCGTGGTCGTCACGCCGGCGCCGGGTGAGCCGGGGAAGATGCCCTTCTGGCACGGCGACAAGCCGGGCCGGCCCCTCGAGCTGGGCCGGGCCGTCGGTGCGTTCCTCCGCGAGGTGCGCAAGCCCGCCTCCGTGGCCAACGGGATGAAGAGCGCCGTCGACCGGCTCCAGTCGGAGTACGGGCTGGACGCGTGGGCGGCGTCGAACCTGGTGCAGTACGTCGAGGAGGAGGCCGAGGCCACCGGCCACGTGCCCGACGACCGCACGATCGTCGTCGAGCGGTTCCGCGACGAGATCGGCGACTGGCGGATCTGCCTCCTCAGCCCGTTCGGGGCCAAGGTCCACGCGCCGTGGGCCATGGCCATCGAGGCCAACCTGCGCGAGCGGCTCGGCTTCGAGGTGCAGACGATCTGGAGCGACGACGGCATCGTGCTCCGCCTCCCCGAGAGCGAGGACAACGTCCCGCTCGACGAGCTGATGATCTCGCCGGAGGACGCCGAGGAGCTGGTGCTGGCCGCGCTGCCGGACACCGCGCTGTTCGCGTCGCGCTTCCGCGAGAACGCGGCGCGGGCGCTCCTGCTCCCCCGGCGCAAGCCGGGCTCCCGCACGCCGCTGTGGCAGCAGCGCCAGCGCTCGGCCGACCTGCTGCGGGTGGCCCGTGGCTACCCGTCGTTCCCGATCCTGTTGGAGACCACGCGCGAGTGCCTTCGCGACGTCTTCGACCTGCCGGCGCTCAAGGAGGTGCTGGCCGACCTCCGGGCCCGGCGCATCCGCATGGTCGGCGTCGACCTCCAGAAGGCATCGCCGTTCGCCTCGTCGCTGCTGTTCGGCTGGGTGGCCCAGTACATGTACGAGGGCGACGCGCCGATGGCCGAGCGCCGAGCCGCCGCCCTGGCCCTCGACCGCGACCTGCTGCGCGAGCTGCTCGGGGCCGACGAGCTGCGCGAGCTGCTCGACCCCGGCGTCCTGGCCGACCTCGAGCTCGAGCTCCAGTGCCTCACCGAGGGCCGCCGGGCCCGCGACGCCGACGAGGTGCACGACCTGCTGCGCCGGCTCGGCGACCTCTCGATGGAGGAGGTCGACCAGCGCTGCGCGTCCGACCAGACCGAATCGTTCGTCACCGAGCTGGTCGAGGCTCGCCGGGCCATCGCCGTGATGGTCGGCGGGGAGCCTCGCTTCGCGGCGGCCGAGGACGCGGCCAAGTTGCGCGACGCCCTCGGCGTGCCGGTGCCGCCCGGCCTGCCGGTGGCGTTCCTCGAACCGGTCGAGCGCCCGCTCGACGAGCTGGTGTCGCGCTACGCCCGCACCCACGGCCCGTTCCGGCCGGTCGAGGCGGCCAAGCGCCTGGGCACGCAGCCCGAGCGGGTGCGCGAGTCGCTGGGCCGGCTCGAAGCGGCCGGTCGGGTGCTCCAGGGCGAGTTCCGGCCCGGTGGGTCCGACCGCGAGTTCGTCGACGACGAGGTCCTGCGCGTGCTGCGCCGGCGCTCGCTGGCCGCCCTGCGCAAGGAGGTCGAGCCGGTCGACGCGGCCACCCTCGGCCGCTTCCTCCCGGCCTGGCACGCCGTCGGCGACCGGCGCCACGGCCTCGACGCCCTGGTCGACGCCATCGGTCGGGTCCAGGGCGCGGCGATCCCGGCCTCGGTGCTCGAGAGCGACGTCCTCCCGTCGCGCGTCGAGGGCTACCGCCAGGCCGACCTCGACGCCCTGTGCGCGGCGGGCGAGGTCGTGTGGGTGGGCGCCGGCTCGATCGGCTCGACCGACGGCCGGGTGGCGCTCTACCTCCGCGACGAGATCGCCCTGCTCGCGCCCCGGCCCGAAGCGGGCGACCGCCCCGACGGCGCCGTGCACGAGGCCATCCGCGACGCGCTGGCCCAGCGGGGCGCCCTGTTCTGGACCGACCTGCTCCGGGCCGCGGCCACCGACGACGACCCCGTGCCGTCCGAGACCACCGTGCTCGGCGCCCTGTGGGACCTGGTGTGGGCCGGCGAGGTCACCAACGACACGCTGGCGCCGCTCCGCTCGGCGATCGGCGGCGCGGCCCGGCGGCGGTCGTCGCGCGGCCGGCCTCGTCCGGGCCGGCTCACCCGCCTCGGCCCACCAGCCGGCGCCGGCCG
>JAODBP010000047.1 GCA_025464025.1 Actinomycetes bacterium
CGGTGACGTGGGCGGCGACCCCGAGCGCGCACGGGGAGCCTGCGGCGCGCACCGAGATCGCTTCGCGTGCGGCGCCCTTGGCGCGAGATCGAGCCTCCGGCCGCCTGGCCCGGCCCCGCCCCGGGCGGCTGCCGCGCCGTCACGCGACGCGCTCGCTTCTTCGAGGGAACGCAGCCGCGCCGGGGCGGAACCAGGCCAGTCGGCCTCCCGGCGCTGAACGACATTCCTTTCCCTGACGTCGCCCCGTCTTGCGCCTTCTTCAGACGGGGTTGACCGCGCTCCACCTCAGCGTCTGGGCGACGCCTTCGCCGAGGGTGGTCCAGGGCGACCAGCCGAGCTGGATCCGGGCCCGGCCCGGGTCGACGGCCTGGCGGTCGACGTCGCCGGGCCGGCGGTCGGCCTTGACCGGCGTCGGTGCCGGCACCCCGGCGGCCTCGACGACGAGGGCCAGGACCTGGCGGATCGGCGTCTCGATGCCGCACCCCACGTTGACGAGGAGCCCGCTGCCCCGGGTGGCAGCGCGGACCAGGGCGTCGACGGCGTCGTCGACGTAGACGAAGTCGCGGGTCTGGCTGCCGGCACCGTCGAGGTGCACCGGGAGCCCGTGCAGCACGGCCTGGGCGAACGAGGCCACCACGCCGCTCCCGGGACGCTGGCGGGGGCCGTAGACCGAAGCCAGGGCCAGGGCGGTGAACTCGATGCCGTGGCGCTCGCGGTAGAGGCGCAGGTAGTCGAGCACGGCCTTCTTGGCCACGGCGTGGGCGGTGGTCGGCGCCAGCGGGTGCGACTCCCGCACCGGCAGGGCCGCCGGGTCGGGTTCGCCGTAGATGCCGGCGCCGGCGGCGAAGACGACCTTGCCCGAACCCCCCAGGCGGGCGCCCTCGAGCACGTTCACCGCCCCGACCACGTTGGCGAAGGCGTCCTCGGCCGGATCCTCGGGCGAGGTGGCGGCGAGGTGGAACACGACGTCGGGGTCGCGCCGGGCGATGAGGTCGACGACCTCGATCGAGCGGACGTCGACCTGGTGGATCTTCAGCTCGACGCTGCGGTCGGCCCGGGCCTCGGCCAGGTTCACCAGCCGCCCGGTCGAGAGGTCGTCGATCACGTCGACGGCGTGGCCCTCGGCCAGCAGCCGGTCGACCAGCGTCGACCCCAGGAACCCGGCGCCGCCGGTGACGAGCGCCCTCAAGGCTGCTCAGGGTCCGGGAGGCGCACGCCGGACAGCGTGGCCCCCGGCTCGGTGCGGGCGCAATCGCCCAGCACCGAGAGGTCGGTCACCACCGAGCCCGCCGACACGACGGCCCCGGCCCCGACGACCGACCGGCGCACCACGGCGCCGGCCTCCACGACCACGCCGGACAGCAGCACGGCATCGGTGACCACGGCGCCGGCGGCCACCCGGCAGCCGTCCCCCAGCACCGACCGGGCCACCTCGGCGCCGTCGTCGACGGTCGCGTCGCCCACGAGGAGCACGTCCCCCCCGGGACCGCCCGGCCGCACCCCGGTGAGGAGGTCGAGCGAGGCCTGGAGCAGCCGCTCCGGCGTGCCGACGTCGAGCCAGTAGCCCGGGTCGGCCACGGCGAACAGGCGCCCGTCGGCCACCATGGCCGGGAAGGTCTCCCGCTCGATGTTGACCTTCCGGCCGCCGGGGATCCGGTCGAGCACGGAGGGCTCGAGCACGTAGTAGCCGGCGTTGATGAGGTCGGTCGGCGCCTCGTCCCGGGGCGGCTTCTCCACGAAGGCGATGACCCGACCGTCGGGCTCGGTGGGCACCACGCCGAACTGCGACGGGTCCTCGACCTGGGTGAGGGCGATCGTGCCCTCGGCACCGGCGGCCTCGTGGAAGGCCACCAGGGCCGACACGTCGAGGTCGGTGAGCACGTCGCCGTTCACGACGAGGAACCGCTCGTCGATCCCCGCCTCGCGGGCGGCGAAGGCGATGGCGCCGGCCGTGTCGAGGGGCTCGGGCTCGACGACGTAGACCAGGCGCACGCCGGCGCAGGTGGCGTCGGGGTAGGCCTCGAGGAAGGCGTCGGGCTTGTAGCCGAGGGAGAGCACGACCTCGTCGACGCCGTGGTGGCGCAGGTGGGCCAGCACGTCCTCGATCATGGGCCGCCCGGCGACGGGCAGCATCTGCTTCGGCGACGTCAGCGTCAGCGGCCGCAGGCGGGTTCCGAACCCACCCACGAGCACGACGGCTCTCACGGAGCGGCGGTGGTGGTGGGTGCCGGCTGCGTGGTGGACGAGTCCGACGGCGGGATCGTGGTCGATCCGCCGGTGATCGGGACCGTGGTGCTGCTCTCGCCCGTCGGGACCGAGGTGGTCGAGCCACCGACGGACGGCGTGCGGCCCTCCTCGGCGGCGAGCGGGTCCTGGAGGTTGAGGGCCGACTGCGGCAGCTTGGGCTTGGTGCCGTCCGGCACGAAGGCCAACACCCAGATGCTCTGGTTCTGGGGGTTGTACTTCGTGATGTCCTTGGTGACGACCTTGGGCTTCTCGTCGGTGGCCGACGTCCACTCCCACAGCTCGACGTGACCCGCCTTGCCCCCGCACTTGTCGCCGTTCTTCACGTCGAGGGAGAGCGACTCGGACTTGATCGAGGTGTCGGTCACCTTGGCCCCGACGTCCTTGAAGAAGGCGTCGAGGTTGGCGCGCGTGCCCGTCACCCGGGAGGTGAAGGGGTGGATGTGCATCAGGCCTTCGCCGTGGGTGTGGATGCCGTACTGGTCCTGGGCCTCCTGCGGGAACGGGGTCAGGAACGCATCGCACTTGTAGACGCCGTAGGCGGCGTGCCAGTGGTCACCGACCCGGGGCGCGACGGCATCGCTCGTCCCGCCGAAGCTGAGGATCACGAGCAGGACGCCGAGGATGACCACGCCGCCGATGGCCGCCGGCCAGGCGTAGCTCTTCTTGGCTCCCGGGCGGCCGGCCGCCTTCGCGGCTCGGGCGACCTTCTTGCTGGACGACGCTTTCCCCATGGCGGGGGGTGACCCTAGTGGATGGCCCGAGGGGTCAGTGCGCGGCGTGGGGCTTGCCCCGCCAGGCTCGCTGCACCCAGGCCAGCACCGTGCGCACGGCCAGGGCGGCGGCGATCACGGGCAGCAGGAGCCGGCGGGGACCGGTGGTGGTCTTGCCGGCGTAGCGCAGGAGCGAGCGGTGGTGCTCGGCGATCATGCGGTACGGCGTCTGGTCGGTGGACCGGCCGATGGCGTGGACCACCCGGGCGGCGGGCTCGTAGCGCGTGCGCCACCCCGCCCGGGCGAGCCGCCAGCACAGGTCGACGTCCTCAAGGTACATGAAGAAGGCCTCGTCGAAGCCGCCCACCGCGTCCCACGCCGTGCGCCGCACGACGAAGTGGGTGCCCGCGACCCAGTCGACGTCGGTGGCGGCGTCGTGGTCCCAGTCGAGCATCTTGTAGCGCCGGCTGAAGGGGTTGTCGCGCCACACGAAGTGGAGGAACGCGTGCCCGGCGGCATCGACCATGTCGGGGAACGTGCGGGCCGACGGGTACAGCCGGCCGTCGGGCGTCTCGATGCGAGGGGCGACGATGCCGACGTCGGGCAGCCGTTCGAGCACGTCGACCAGCGCCTTGGTGGCGCCCGGCTCGACCTCGAGGTCGGGGTTCAGGATGACGACGTAGGGCGACGCCGTGCGGGCCACGCCGCGGTTGGCACCCGAGCCGAAGCCGAGGTTCTCGTCGAGGGCCACCACGTCGACCCCGGGATCGGCGCGGCGGGCGGCCTCGGCCGAGCCGTCCTTCGAGGCGTTGTCGACGACGACGATGTGCTCGATGCCGTCGGCCCGCAGGCTCGCGATGCACTTGAGCAGCAGGTCACGGACGTTGTAGCTGACGATGACCGCGCTGACGGAGGGAGTGGGCTGGGACTCGGTCACGATCCACCGATGGTACGGAGCCAATCGGCCGTGCGGGACAGCCCCTCCCGCAGCTGCACCTGGGGCTCCCACCCGAGGGCGGCGCGGGCGAAGGAGATGTCGGGCCGGCGCTGGGTCGGGTCGTCGACCGGGAGCGGCTCGTGGACGACCTCCGACGACGAGCCGGTGACCTCGAGGACCAGGTCGGCCAGCTCGCGGACGGTGAACTCGTTCGGGTTCCCGATGTTCATCGGACCGACCTCGTCGCCGTCCAGCAGGGCGAGGATGCCGCGCACCTCGTCGTCGACGTAGCAGAAGCTCCGCGTCTGCCTGCCCTCGCCGTAGATCGTGATCGGCTTCCCCTCGAGCGCCTGGCTCAGGAAGTTCGACACGACCCGCCCGTCGTTCGGCCGCATCCGGGGGCCATAGGTGTTGAAGATGCGCACGATGCGGACGTCGAGGCCGTGGAAGCGGTGGTACGCCATGGTGAGCGCCTCGGCGAAGCGCTTGGCCTCGTCGTACACCCCGCGGGGCCCGACCGGGTTCACGTGGCCCCAGTACGACTCGACCTGGGGGTGGACCTGGGGGTCGCCATAGACCTCGCTCGTGGAGGCGAGCAGGAAGCGGGCGCCCTTCTCCTTGGCCATGCCGACGCAGTTGTGGGTGCCGAGGCTGCCGACCTTCAAGGTCTGGATGGGGAGCTCGAGGTAGTCCTTGGGCGAGGCCGGGCTGGCGAAGTGGAGCACGGCGTCGACCGGGCCGGGCACGTGGACGTGGTTCGAGACGTCCTGGCGCTGGAACACGAAACCGGCGTTGCCGTAGATGCCCTCGAGGTTCGAGAGCGAGCCGGTGACCAGGTTGTCGAGGGCGACGACCTGGTCGCCCCGGGCCAGCAGCGCCTCGCAGAGGTGGGATCCGAGGAAGCCGGCTCCCCCGGTCACGACGACTCGCACGAACGGGACCCTACGCCCGTCCCAGGCCGTCGTAGGCGAAGCCCCGACGGCGGACGGCGGCCGGCTCCAGCAGGTTGCGGGTGTCGACGATCCGGGGCGTCGGCATGACGCCGGCCACCTTGGCGAAGTCGAGCCACCGGAACTCGTCCCACTCCGTGAGCACGACGAGCACGTCGGCGCCCTCACAGGCGGCGTACGGATCGGCCTCGACCGTGATGCCCTCGAGCAGCGGCGAGCTGCCATCGCGCACCCCGGGGTCGTAGGCCCGGATCTCGGCTGCACCGCGGTTGCGGAGCCGGCGCAGGACCTCGATGGCCGGCGAGTCGCGCAGGTCGTCGGTGCGGGCCTTGAAGGTGAGGCCCCAGGCCGCGACCGTGCAGCCCGACACCGAGCCCCCGACCATGCGCTCGACCTTGTCGGCCATGCGCTCGTACTGCTCCTCGTTGACCGAGATCACGCCCCGCAGCAGGTTGAAGTCGTAGCCGTGGTCCTCGGCGATGTGCACCATCGCCTTCGTGTCCTTCGGGAAGCATTGATGAGCGACGAGCCCACCGGTGGTCACGACGGTCTCTGCGTCCGGCACGTGCAGGGACACCACCGGACCCTCGTAGTGCCGACGACCCACCTCTGTCACCCTGACCCATGCCGCGTTCTTGTCGAGCCGGCGGTAGCCGGTTGGCGCGATCCGCTTGGCCTGACCGCTCATCGGCCCGAGGATCTGGCGCTGCTCGCTCGGAGGAAGCAGCCAGCGAGCCTCCTCGATCTGGTCCGCGCCCGACACGCACAGCCAGTGCGTGTCGACCGTGGACTTGGGGGTGCGCCCGACCTTCTGACGGGCGACGACGCCGAGGTCGCCCAGCAACCGGAGCATCCCGTCCGCGAGTCGGGGCGACGCGGTGCCGTACTCGAGCACGACGGACGGCCCACCCTGGACGTAGGACCAGGAGCCGTCACCGTCCCACAGGCCTCGGAGCAGCTGCCACCGAGCCCAGGAGCCGGCGTCCCAGATGAGGTCGGGGACCTGCTTGACGTAGCAGTTCCGGCCCAGGCCGAGACGATCCAAGGCGGCAGCCAGGATCCGCGACGAGATCGAGACCTGGCACGTCGTCGCGAGCTTCCGCACCGTGGCCCGGACGCCCTGCGAGGCCCAGAAGCCGGCAACGCCGTCTACGAGGTCCTGCTCGTCGTCTCGGTGGAACGACCAGCAGACACGCGATCGACGGCCGTCGACGGAGACGTTCCCCTGGGCGAGGTAGAGCCCCACGACCCACCAGAAGGTCGGGTCGACGTCGAGGTGCGACGGCACGAAGGTCCCGTTGTTGACGGTGCCGTAGGCGCCACCCTCGACCGGGATCCCGAGCGCACGCAGCTCGGGGAGACGGAGGACCTTCCCCCGGAGCACATCTCGGCGACGCGCCACCGGCAACTGGTCGACGCGCGCTTCGAGGAGGGCGAACTGCTCGTCGCTCAGGTGCACGAGGACGTCGGCCTCGGGAACGCCATGCGCCTCGAGGTCATCGAGGAGGTCGAGGCGCCGGAGCGGATCGTCCAGCACCAAGGGGAAGTCCTGGGCGACCGGCAACCAGTCCCCGGTTGTCAACATGTCGGCCCGTGCCACCCAGCGAGACCCGTCGGCCTGGCCGTCGCCCACGACCATCGGATGGTCGTCCGTGACGGTGAGGCGGCGGCCCATCTTCGTCCGGATGTCGACGACGTCGCCTGACCACGGGCGTGAGGAGAACGTGGCGACCGGGAGGAACTCAGGTGACGGCTCACCGGAGCGCCATGACAGCACGGACCATCCGTCGGGGCCGACGGCCTCGACCTCGCGGAGCACCTCGCCCAGGGTGAGCAACCGGGTGGCACCGTCCCGCTGCACGAGGACTGTCTCGTCGGGGTGGAAGCAACTTCCGCCCCACCCTGGGCCGGGCTTGAGGAACTCGAAGCCGATGCGCTTGTCGTAGCCCATGCCGAGGACGACCTCGCGCACGTCGGCGCCGACGGCCTCGCACACGTTGGCCAGGGCGTTCACGAAGCTGACCTTGGTGGCCAGGAAGGCGTTCGACGCGTACTTGATCGTCTCGGCCGACGCCGGGTCGGTGACCACCAGCGGGGCCTTCAGGCTCTCGAACAGGGCCGCCACCCGCATGGCGGCCGCCTGGTCGTCGGCACCGATCACGATGCGGTCGGGGTTGAGGCAGTCGTGCACGGCCGAGCCCTCGCGGAGGAACTCGGGGTTCGACACCACGAAGATGTCGTCGCGGCCGAGGGCCTCCTCGACCACGCGGGTGGAGCCCACCGGCACGGTCGACTTGTTGATGACGATCGTCTCGGTGCCGAGGACGGGACCGATCTGGCGGGCGGCGTCGCGGATGTAGGTCAGGTCGGCCGACCCGTCCTCCCCCTGGGGCGTCTGCACGCACAGGAACACGAACTCGGCATCGGTGGCCGCCTCGGCCGCACCGACCACGAACGTGAGGCGCTCGGCGTCGAGGCCCTCGCGGACCAGCTCGTCGAGCCCGGCCTCCAGGATCGGCACGTCACCGCGGTTCAGGCGGTCGACCTTCTCGGCCAGCACGTCGGCGCACACCACGGTGTGGCCGAGGTGGGCCAGGTACGCCCCGGTCGTGAGCCCCACGTAGCCGGTCCCCACGACGGCGATGCGATGTGCAGTCATGCGATGAGCTCCTTGACCAGCCGGTCGAGCGGGTCGTGGTGGTCGGGGGGCAGGGCGATGCCCGACAACCGCAGGGCGGCGTTGTCGAGCACCGAGTTGGCCGGTCGAGGCGCCGGTCGGTCGAGATCGGCACTGCTGATCGGTACGACGCGCGTCGGATCGTCACCTGCTCCGGCAAGGATGTCCCTCGCCAGCTGCCACCACGTCGTGGGTCCCTGGTTGGTGACGTGGAACACACCGGGGAGCCGCCCGAGGGCCAGCGTGCGGACCACGGCCGCCAGGTCGGCCGCCGACGTGGGGCACCCCCGCTGGTCGTCGACCATCCGCAGCTCGCCCGGTTCGGCGGCGAGGCGGAGCACGGTCTTCACGAAGTTGGCCCCGTGGCGCCCGAACACCCACGACGTGCGGACCGTCGTCCAACCCGGGTCGAGCTCGAGCTCGCCGCCCCGCTTGGTGCGGCCGTAGACCGAGGCCGGCGCCGGCGCGTCCCACTCGTCGTACGCGCCCACCTTGGAGCCGTCGAACACGTAGTCGGTCGACAGGTAGACCACGTGCGCCCCGACCCGGCGGGCCCCGTCGGCCACGTGCCGGGTGCCGAGGGCGTTGACCCGGTTGGCCCGGTCGGGATCGGCCTCGCAGGCGTCGACCGCGGTCCACGCCGCGGCGTGCACGACCACGTCCGGGCGCAGCGAGGTGATCGCCCCGACGACGGCGTCGCGGTCGCCCACGTCGAGCCGGTCGTGACCCGCGGCGACGACGTCGGCACCGGCGAAGACCTCGACCAGCTCCCGGCCGAGCTGGCCGCCGGCGCCGGTGACGAGGACGGTGGTCACCCGAGCACCATCACGAGGCCCTCAGGGGTTCCCACCACCACCGGTTGGCGCGGTACCACTCGACGGTGGCGGCCAGCGCCTCGTCCAGGTCGTGGGCCGGCGCCCAGCCGAGGGCCCGCACCTTGGTCGTGTCGATCGAGTAGCGGCGGTCGTGGCCGAGGCGGTCGGCGACGGGCTCGATCATCGAGTCGTCCTGGCCCAGGAGGGCCAGGATCCGTTGCGTCAGGTCGAGGTTGGTGAGCTCGTTGCCCGGCCCGATGTTGTAGATCTCGCCGACCGCCCCGGTCCGCAGCACGAGGTCGAGGGCGGCGCAGTTGTCGTCGACGTGGCACCAGTCGCGGATGTTGAGGCCGTCGCCGTAGAGCGGCACCTTGCGGCCGTCGAGCAGGTTGGTCACGAACAGCGGGATGACCTTCTCGGGGTACTGGTACGGGCCGAAGTTGTTCGACGTGCGGGTGACCACCACCGGCGCGCCGTGGGTCGTGAAGTGGGAGAGGGCGATGAGGTCGGAGCTGGCCTTGGACGCGCTGTACGGGCTCCGGGGGTCGAGCCGGTCGGCCTCGGTCGACGAGCCGGTCTCGACCGAGCCGTAGACCTCGTCGGTCGAGATGTGCACGATCCGCTCGACGCCGGCCCGGCGGGCCACGTCCATCACCACGTTGGTACCGCCGCAGTTGGTGCGGACGAAGTCGTCGGGAGCGACGATCGACCGGTCGACGTGGCTCTCGGCCGCGAAGTGCACGACGGCGTCATGGCCCTGCACGGCCTCGGCGAACGACTCGCGGTCGCACACGTCGCCCTTCACGAAGGCGAACCGGGGGTCGCCCTCCAGGTCACGCAGGTTGTCAGGGTTGCCGGCGTAGGTGAGCGAGTCGTAGACGGTGACGTGGTCGTCGCCGTGGGCGAGGACCCAGCGCGCGTAGTTGGAGCCGATGAACCCGGCCCCGCCGGTGACGAGGAGCCGCACGCAGGAAGGCTAGTGGCCGGTGCGTCAGGCCAGGTCGACGTGCGAGTGGTCGCCGAGCGTGAGGCGGGTGGCCCCCCGCCGGGCCTCGGTGCGCACGATCTCGACCTCCTTGCCCAGGAGGGAATCGACGATGCGCCCGGCATCGACGATTCGGCTCCCCTCGAGGATCACCGAGTGCTCGACCTCGGACCCGGTGATCACGCACCGGTCGCCGATGGCGGTGAACGGCCCGACGAAGCTGTCGGTCACGAGGGTGCCGGCGCCGATGATGGCCGGACCCCGAACCGTGGAGCGCACGATCGCGGCCCCCGCCTCGATCACGACGCGGCCCTCGACGCTGCTCTCGGCGTCGACGGACCCGTCGGTGCGGGCATCCATCCGCTCGAGCAGGAGGCGGTTGGCCTCGAGCAGCGGGTCCTTCTTGCCGGTGTCGATCCACCAGCCGTGCAGCTCGCGCGCCGTCACCACGTGCCCCTGGTCGACGAGCCACTGGATGGCATCGGTGATCTCGAGCTCGCCCCGGGCCGACGGCTGGATGGCTCGGACGGCGTCGTGGATCCGGGCGTCGAAGAGGTAGACACCGACGAGCGCCAGGTCCGACGGCGGGTCGGCCGGCTTCTCGACCAGCCGCACGACCTGGCCGGCCGCGTCGAGCTCGGCCACGCCGAACTGCCGCGGGTCGTCGACCTTGCGCAGCAGGATGAGCGCCGCCGGCGCCCCTTCGAGCCGGCCCCGCTCGGCCTCGAAGGCGTCGACGAACTCGGTGAGGCTGGCCTCGAGCAGGTTGTCGCCGAGGTACATGACGAAGTCGTCGTCGCCGAGGAACTCGTGGGCGATGAGCACGCAGTGGGCCAGCCCCAGCGGCTCGTCCTGGCGGATGTAGGTGACCCGGAGGCCCCAGGCCGATCCGTCGCCGACGGCGGCCATCACCTCCTGGCGGGTGTCGCCGACGATGATGCCGACGTCGACGATGCCGGCGGTGGCCATGGCCTCGAGCCCGTAGAACAGGATCGGCTTGTTGGCCACCGGCACCAGCTGCTTGGCGCTGGTGTGGGTGAGCGGCCGGAGCCGGCTGCCGGCGCCGCCGGCGAGGATCAGGGCGCGCACGGGACGCTCAGCACTCGGGCGCGGCCGGCGGCTTGGTGGCCTGCGGCAGCGTCGTGGTCGACTGCGTGGTCGCCGCCCGGGGCGTGGCCAGCACGCCACCGAAGTCGGTGCCGGTGACCAGCACGACGTCGACGCCCTCGAGCCCCGGGTACGACTGGATGGTGGCCCCGTTGGCCAGGTAGCGCTCGAGCAGCTGGGCCTTGGCCTCCTGGCCGGCGCCGTAGCGGATCGTCGTGCGGCTGGTGCGGCTGGCGTCGCCCGGGGCCGTCAGCGTGAACTGCGACTGCTGGAGGGCCGACGAGGCGTCGCCGGCCTGGCCCGGCGTGCCACTGCCGTTGAGCACGCGCACCGTGACCGCCGAGGGCGCCACGTCGACCGCGGCGGCCGGCGGCGAGCCCCGGAAGACCTGGAAGATCGACTCGGCCGTCGCCTTGTCCTTGTCGAGGATCTTCAGCACGGCCGCGGCGCCGACGCGGGTGTTGGTCACCGGCAGCGAGTACTGCTGGAGCGTCTCGGGCGACAGCGAGCGGAAGTTCTTGCCCAGGTTGACGACGTCCTTCAGGTCGAGCGACTTGCTGACCTTCACGTTCTTCAGGCCGACGTTCACCAGCCGGTTGAGGCGGGCCGGGTTGGTGAGGCCCTTCGACAGCGCCTCGCGGAGGGCCCGGCGGATGAAGTCCTGCTGGCGGCTGATGCGGCCGAGGTCGCCCGTCGGGTCGCTCTTCCAGCGCCCGTTCTCCTGGTACTGGAAGTGGCGGCTGCGCACGTAGGCGAGCGCCTGGTCGCCATGGAGCTCGACGCAGCCCGTGTCGAGGATGTTGAGGCCGGTCACCCGGTCGCGCACCGGCGTGGCCAGGTAGATCGTCACGCCGCCGACGGCGTCGACCAGGCCCTGGAAGCCCTTGAAGTCGACCTGGGCGTAGTGGTGGATCGGGATGTTGAAGTTGGTCTTGATCGTCTCGATGAGCTGCTCGGGCCCGTCCTCGAACGCGGTGTTGATCCGCTGGTTGTGGCCGTCGGGGGCGATGGGCAGCCAGAGGTCGCGCGGGAACGAGACCATCGCTGCCTTGCGGGTGCGGGGGTCGACCCGGACGAGGATGATCGTGTCGGCCCGCTGGCCGCCGGTGTCGCTCGTGTTGCCGAAGTGGTTCTGGTCGCTCGACCCCTCCTCGACGAAGGCGCGGGAGTCGCTCCCCACCAGGAGGAAGTTCTGGGGGTCGCCCGGCGGGGTCTGGGCGGCCAGGGTGTGGGGCGCCAGGTCGATCTTCGGGAGCTTCCCGAACTGGTAGTAGAAGTAGCCCAGCCCGCCCGCGCCGGTCAGGCACACCACGATGAGCGCGAGGTTGAAGGCGATGAGCAGGCGCTGCGGCCAGGTGCGGCGCAGGCGCGCTCCGGCGGGAGCGGTCATGACGGGCGCCGAGCGTAGTGGCGGGTCGCCCCGACCCCTGGTCAGCAGCGATCCGTGTCGGCGCAGCTGGCGGCGGGCAGGGCGGCGAGGCTGGCGTAGGCCGCCGCCGGGACCTGGGCCGGCCCGCCGACCACGGTCAGCGACGACAGCTCGTCGGCGTGGTCCTCGAGGAGCTGCTGGGTGGCGGGGCCCAGGAGCAGGAGAGGCCCACCGCCGCGCGCCGCGGCCACGGCGGCGACGAGGCCGTCGGACCAGCTCCGCCCGCTGGTCACCCACGCCGCCTCCCACGGCAGTCCCTCGATCTCGCCCATGCGGGCGACGCGAGCCGACGTGTCGTAGCGGTCGCGGCCACCGACCCGGCCGACGTGGGGCACCGTGCGGGCCACGGCGGCCAGCACCGCGTCGCTGATCGCACCCGGGCCACCGACGGCGTCGACCGTGGCCATGCCCCCGATCACCTCGGCCGTGGCGTCGGGCAGCGTCGTGCGGCCGACGAGCAGGATCGGGCGACCTTCGAGGGCGGCCAAGGTGCCGATGGCGACGGCGTCGGGCCAGTCGTCGTCGGCCACCAGGTAGGCGCCGGCACTCGTGTCGAGCCGGCCGGCGACGGCGGCCGCCGTGGCGTAGCGGTCGGGACCGGCGACCCGGTCGACCTTGACGCCGGCCGCGGTCAGGGCCTGCTCCACGGCCGGGCCGAGGGCACGCGTCCCGCCGAGCAGCACGGCGTCGGTCACGTCGTGCTGCTGGACGTAGGCCAGCACGGACGGGGCCAGGGCGCCGGCCGGGGTCAGCAGCAGCGGCGCGTCCAGCGATGCGGCCAGCGGCGCGGCGGCCAGGGCATCGACCGGTGAGCCGGTGCCGACCAGCACGATCGCCTCCGACGGCTGGGCCGAGGCCACGGCGACGGCGGTGGCCACCCGGTCCGCCCCGGCCAGGCGGGCCACGTGGCTCGCCGGCACGGTCAGGGCCAACCCGCTCACGGCCTGGCCGGCCGTGACCGTCACGTCCGTGCCGACGATGTCGGTCGCCGGGCAGAGCCCGGCGCCGACGTGGTAGGTGCCGGGCGGCAGGCCCCCGAGCGTGAACGTCCCGTCGGGACGGGCCCGGGTGGCGGCGTTGATCGTGATCCCGGTCGGGTTGCGCCCGGGCGGCGCGGCCCGCAGGCAGGCGCCCTCGTGGGCGGCGCCGGTGCCGTCGTCGACGCGGCCCGAGATCGTGGCGCCGGTCGCCAGCGCCACGTCGGCCGCCGCGGTGGCGCCGGCCGAGATCGTCGTCACCCGGGCCGTCGCCGGGTCGAGGCCGCCGCCGAGGAACTGCCCGACCAACGACGGGTTCGGGCGGCAGTCGGCGAACAGCAGCAGCACGCCGCCGGCCGCCAGCGGCCCGGCCCGGTAGCGGCCGTCGCGAGCCGAGGTCGTCGACGTCACCACGGCCAGCTCGGCCTTGTCGACCACGTGCACGCAGGCGGAGCCGACCGGACGGCCGGCGTCGTCGGTGATCCGACCGGTGACGAAGCCGCCGGCCACCAGGGTGGCGTCCTCGGTGGTGGTGGCGCCCGCGGTGACGACCACGCCCTCCTTGGTCTGCCCGACGTAGGTGGGCTCGGGATCGCAGTCCTCGAGGAGCAGGACGTAGCTCCCGGGCTGGAGCCCGGTCAGCTCGTAGCGGCCGTCGGCACCGGTCTCGGTGTCGGCGAGGTCCCCGCCGGTGAGACCGAGGAGGCCGACGCAGACGTCGGCCAGCGGCGAGCCGCCGGCGTCGACGACCCGGCCGGCGACCCGGCCCGAGGCCTCGGCCCCGCCGGCCACGGCCGGCAGGCCGGCCACCAGCGTGAACGCCACCACGGACGAGAGGACCCGTCGCCGCATGCTCCAACCTCCGTCCCGGGGAGGCCGGAGCATACGGCGACGGCAGCCTCAGGAGGCCGCGGTGGTCGTCAGGCTGTGGACCTGGTTGGTGCCCGAGGTCGTGACCACGACCGTGCCGGTCTTGGTCCCGCCCTTGATGGCGGTCAGCTCGGCCTCGAACTCGGCCAGCGTCTTGTCCACGCCGTTGACCTTGTAGAGGTCGGCACCGTCGGCGTAGCTGACCTTGGCCAGCACCGAGGTGCCGTTCTGGGCCAGCACCTCGTAGGTGTTGGCGTTGGGCGGGTTCTCGCTGGTGTCGATGGTGCTCGCCTTGACCGCTCCCGCGAGGTTGGCGTCGGTGAGGGCGAGCTGCTGGGCGGTGCCCGACGGGTCGTCGGCCGCCCGGAAGGTGATCGTGTCACCCGGGCTGTACGCCGCTTCGATCGCCCCCTCGCTGGAGACGACGCCGTTCAGCAGGAACTGCCCGGTCTTGCCGTAGGTGATGGTGGGCTCGCCGGTGGCGGTGGCCAGCTTGAAGTTGCCACCGTCGCCGGTGTCGTTCGCCGGGACCCCGTCGCCATCCTTGGTCACCGTGCCCATGGCCTGCCCGGTCTGGGTGGCCGGGGCCTGGTCGACGAGCGTGTAGGTCTCCGTGCTGCCCACCCGCTTGTAGGTGACCGTGTCGCCCGTGGTGAGGTGGTCGTTGAACGTGGCGAAGTCGGTGGCCGTGGTGCCGGGGATCACGAACGCGTCCTGGCTGTTGGCGACGTAGAGGTCATCGGCGTTGGAGGCCGGGTCGTCGCCGAGCGCCCCGATGTGGAGCTGGGCCTGAACCGGGAGCTGCTTGTTGATGTCGTTCGCCGGGCCGGTGACGTCGGCGTTGGTGAGGGCGAACTCGGCACCGGTGATCGTGATGCTGTCGCCCTCGCTTATGTCGGCCTCGAACTGCGTCACGGTCTTGTTCGGCGCGCCGTCGATCTTGTAGGTGGCGCCGGTGCCCGAGTACACGATCCCGGCGCGGAGGGTGTCACCGGTGACCCGGTCGATGTAGGAGAACTTCTTCCCCACGAGCGAGGTGTCGACGTTGCCGACGAGGCCCGAGGTGATCTTCGAGGCGTCGACGTTCACCAGGTCGTGCCGGGCCGACGTGCCTGCCGTGTAGGTGATCGTGTCGGCCGGGGAGGCGTTGGCCTCGAAGCCGCTGATGTCGGCCGGCTTGCCGTCGACGGTGAACAGGTCGGTCGCCTTGTAGGTCACCGTCGTGGCCGTCGTCGCCCCGCTGGCCACGAACGTGTAGCGGTCGTTGTTCGTGTCGGCCTCGGTGACCTGCCCCGAGGACGAGGTGGCTGAGGCCCCACCGGCCGCCTGGGCCGCCGCCTTGGCCGCGTCGCTCACCGCGCTGGTGCCGCCGAAGACCCGGCCCGACGTCAGGGTCGCGGCGTGGGCCTGGAGCCACGTCTGGGTCGGCGCGCTGAGCGCGGTCGAGGCGGTCAGGACGATCGACCGGTTGCCGCGCCCGGCCGCCGGGCCGCCGGCGAGGGCGTCGGCGAACTGCTCGCCGGTCGCCAGGTCGACGGTGGTCGTGCTCCACGCCGGGAGCTTGGCGATGGCGAAGTCGGCCAGGGCCGTCGCCGTGGCGTAGCGGTTGGCACCCGCCACCCGCTCGGTGGTGGCGCCCGCCGCCTTGACCTCGGCGTCGACCGCGTCGCTGATGGCCGACGTGCCGCCGACGAGGACGACGTGCTTGATGGCGAGGGCCGTCAGCGCGGCCTTCGACTCGGCGGGCAGGGTCCCGGCCCGGGTCAGGATGATCGGGAACCGCTGCGAGTACCCGACCGGCCCGGCGGCGAGCGCGTCGGGGAAGACGTCGCCGCTGGCCACGATGGCGGTCTTGAGCCCACCGAGCGTCCCGACGCCGAGGGCGCTCGGGGTCTGGGCCACCTTGGCGGCCGTGTCGTAGCGGTTCGCCCCGGCGACCCGGGTCACCGTGTAGGTCTTGGCCAGGTCCTGCTCGGCGGCGGTGCTGATGGCGGCGGTGCCACCGAGGAGGATGACGTTCTTCACCCCCATCGCCGCCAGGCGGGTCTTGGTCGCGTCCGGCACGGTGCCCGTGGTGGTCAGCAGGACCGGGGCGCCCCCGGTCTGGAGGCCGGCGAGGTAGGCGCCGGCGAGGGCGTCGGCGAAGGCGTCCCCCCGGGCGATGACCGCGGTCTGGGCACCGGTCGGGAAGGCGTTGGCGGCCACGGCCGACGCCGTGGCGTAGCGATCGGTGCCGGCCACCCGGGTGAGGGTGAAGGCGGCGGTGGCCGAGGCCTGCGAGGCCAGGCCGGCGAGTCCGGCCGCGCCGAGGAGCGCAGCGAGGGCTGCGGCGCCGAGACGACGCCGGGGGGTGGGTGCCATGAGGTGCTCCTTGTCCTGGTGGACGCGCGACGACCGCGACGTCCCGCCGCCAGAGGAGTTCGTTCCCCACGGACCGTGATCCTGCAACCTGCTCCTCCCACCACACCCGGCCCCGACCTCCTGGGAGCGATCGAGCTCTACGCTCGCGAGGTGACGCCCGAGCTGCCGCCCGTCGCCGCCGTGGGCGGGTGGCTGGCCACCGGCCTGCTCGACGTCACCAGCGACCTGGCCGCGCTCGACGGCGAGGGGTTCTGGGTCGTCGTCCTCCCCTACGAGGGCACGCCGGTCTGCGCCCGCTTCGCCCACCACCGGCCCATGGTCGGGCGCCCGGCCCGGACGTGGGTCGGGCCCCGCGCCGACGCCTGGCGCTCCTCGCTCGACCGCTCGGCGTTCGAAGCCGGCGTGGACACCATCCGGAAGGCGATCGCGGCCGGCGACGTGTACCAGGTGAACCTCACCCGGCGGTTGTCGGCGCCCATCCCGCCCGACGCCGACGTCCTCGCCCTCGGCACCGCGCTCGCCGGCGGGAACCCGGCGCCCCACGCCGCCGTCGTGCGCCTGCCGGCCCAGGGCGTGCACGTCGCCTCGGCCTCCCCGGAGCGGTACCTCCGCCGGCAGGGCCGGCGGGTCACCTCGCAGCCGATCAAGGGCACGGCGTCGGCCACCGACGGGTTCCTCGCCAAGGACCGGGCCGAGAACGTGATGATCGTCGACCTCGTCCGCAACGACCTCGGCCGCGTGTGCGAGTGGGGATCGGTCGAGGTGCCCGCCCTCTGCGCCGTGGAGCAGCACCCCGGGTTGGCCCACCTGGTGTCGACCGTCGAGGGCCGACTGCGCCCGGACGTGGGCTGGGCCGAGCTGCTGGCCGCCACGTTCCCGCCCGGCTCGGTCACCGGCGCACCGAAGCTGGCCGCCATGGAGGTCATCCGTCGGCTCGAGCCGGTCGAGCGGGGGCCCTACTGCGGTGCCGTCGGCTGGGTCGACGCCGACGCCGGCACCGGCGACCTCAACGTCGCCATCCGGACGTTCTGGTTCGACGACGGCGAGCTGCACCTCGGGACCGGCGGCGGGATCACGTGGGACTCCGACCCGGCCGGCGAGTGGGCCGAGACCGAGCTGAAGGCCCGGCGCCTCCTCGCCGTGGCGTCGGCGACCCTGGCCGGAGCCCGATGACCGGCGCACCCATCTGGCTGAACGGGACGCTGGTCGCTCCCGGCGACGCCGCCGTGCCCGCCCTCGACCACGGGATCACGGTCGGCGACGGCGTGTTCGAGACGTTGCGCGTCTACGGCGGCGTCCCGTTCGCCGCCGACCGCCACCTCGACCGGTTGCTCCGGTCGGGCGCCGGGCTCGGCCTCGAGCTGCCCGACCGCCACCTGCTGGCCCGCGCCATCGAGGAGGTCGCCGCGGCCAGCGGCCTCCCCGACTGCCGCCTCCGCCTCACCGTCACGGCCGGCGACGGCCCGCTCGGCCCCAGGCGCACGACCGGTGCCTGCACGGTGGTGGCCGCCGTGGCCCCGCTCGACCCCGTCGCCCCCACGACCGACGTGGTCACCGTCCCGTGGGTCCGGAACGAGCGCTCGCCCCTGGTCGGGCTGAAGACGACGTCCTA
>JAODBP010000075.1 GCA_025464025.1 Actinomycetes bacterium
AGCCTGAGCGACGTGCCGGTCACCGGCGTGGTCAACGCCGCCGATGCCAGCAACCTCTACGAGGTGCCGCTCACCCTCCACGAGGAGGGCCTCGACACCGAGATCTGCCGGCTGCTCGGCCTGCCCATGGAGGTCGACCTCACGCCGTGGGAGGCGCTGGTCGCCAAGGTCGAGGCGGCCACCCGCCCGGTGCGGGTCGGCATCATCGGCAAGTACGTCTCGCTGCCCGACGCCTACCTGTCGGTCGTCGAGTCGCTGCGCCACGGCGGCTTCCACCACGGGGCCAAGGTCCAGCTCGAGTGGATCCAGGCCGAGGACGTCGAGGGCCTGCTGGCCGAGGGTCGCCTGCGCGACCTCGACGGCATCGTGATCCCCGGCGGCTTCGGCGAGCGGGGCATCGAGGGCAAGATCGCCGCGGCCGGCTACGCCCGGGAGCACGAGATCCCGTGCCTGGGGCTGTGCCTCGGCATGCAGGTCATGACCATCGAGTACGCCCGCAACGTCCTCGGGCTGGCCGGGGCCAACTCGGCCGAGTTCGACCGGTCGTCGCCCCACCCGGTGATCGACCTGATGGACGCCCAGCGCGAGGTGGTCGACATGGGTGGCACCATGCGACTCGGCCTCTACCCGGCCAAGCTGGCTCCGGGCTCCCAGGTGGCGGATGCGTATGGCGAGGAGATCGTCTACGAGCGCCATCGCCACCGCTACGAGTTCAACCCGAAGTACCGCGGCAAGTTCGAGGGCTCCGGCTTCGTCTGCTCCGGGCTGTCGCCCGACGGCCGGCTGGTCGAGTTCATCGAGCTCGAGGGCCATCCGTTCTGGGTCGGCACCCAGGCCCACCCCGAGTTCAAGAGCCGCCCCGATCGGCCGGCCCCGCTGTTCCGGGCGTTCGTGGGCGCCGCCCTGTCCCGGGCCGAGGGTCGCAGCCCGCGGCTACCGGTCGACATCGGGGCTTGACCTTTCGCCTGGTCGACGAGGAGGTCCGGTACCGCGGGCCGTTCCTCACCGTCGTCGGCGCCACCTACGAGACGCCCGACGGCGATCGGTTCTCCCGCGAGTTCCTGCGTCACGCCGGCGCGGTGGCCGTCGTGCCGGTGGTCGACGGTGAGGTCGTGCTCGTGCGGCAGTTCCGCGCTGCGGTCGGGCGTGACCTGCTGGAGATCCCGGCCGGCCTGCTCGACGTCGAGGGCGAGGACCGGGAGGCCGCGGCGGCTCGCGAGCTGGAGGAGGAGGCCGGGCTCCGCCTCACGGAGCCGCTGGTGCACCTCGTCGACTACTTCCCGTCGGCGGGCATGGCCGACCACCGGGTGTGGATCTACCTGGCCACGGCGACCGAGCCGTGCGAGGCCCGGCCCCAGGGCTTCGAGGAGCAGGCCATGGCGATCGAGCGGGTGCCGCTGGCCGACGTCGACCGGCTGATCGCCTCGGGCGAGGTCAGCGACGGCAAGACCATCGTCGGCCTCGTCCTGGCCCGGGACCGGCTGGCGTGAGCGCTGCGAACGCAACCGACCGCGCGAGCGCCAGCGAGCCGGGCGGGGATGGGTCTGGGGCGCAGCCCCAGGGAGGAACAGCGTGATCGTCGGGATCCCGACCGAGGTCAAGGACAGCGAGCGCCGCGTGGCGCTGACGCCCGACGGCGTGCGGGAGCTGGTGGCCCACGGCCACCAGGTGCTCGTCCAGCGCGGTGCCGGCGAGGGCTCGTCGATCACCGACGGGGAGCTGGCCGCCGCCGGGGCCGAGCTGGTCGGCGTCGACGACGCCTGGGCCGCCGACCTGGTGGTCAAGGTGAAGGAGCCCCAGCCCGAGGAGCTGGGCTACCTCCGACGTGATCTGACCCTGTTCACCTACCTCCACCTCGCGGCGGAGCCCGACGTGGCGGCCGCGCTCGTGTCGTCGGGGGCCACCGGCCTGGCCTACGAGACGGTGCAGCTGGCCGACGCCTCGCTGCCCCTGCTGGCGCCGATGAGCGAGGTCGCCGGCCGCATGGCCACCCAGATCGGTGCTCACTGGCTCGAGGCCGAGCACGGCGGCCGGGGCGTGCTCCTCGGGGGCGCCCCCGGTGTCCGGCCGGCGCGGGTGGTGGTCATCGGGGCGGGCAACGTCGGCTGGAACGCCGCCTGGATCGCCGCCGGCATGGAGGCCGAGGTGCTGCTGCTCGACCGCAACCTCGACCGGCTGCGGTGGGTCGACCAGATCCACAAGGGTCGGATCATGACCCTGGCGTCGAACCGGGGCGCGGTCGAGCGGGCCGTGGCCGAAGCCGACCTGGTGGTCGGTGCCGTGCTGGTGGCAGGCGGACGGGCGCCGATGGTGGTCACCGAGGAGATGGTGCGGGGCATGAAGCGGGGCGCCGTGATCGTCGACGTCGCCGTCGACCAGGGCGGCTGCGTCGAGACGACCCACGAGACCTCGCACTCCGACCCGGTCTACGAGGTCGGGGGCGTCCTCCACTACGCCGTGGGCAACATCCCCGGTGCCGTGCCGAACACCTCGACCTACGCCCTGACCAACGCCACGTTGCCGTACGTCGCCGCGGTGGCGACGCTGGGCGTGCGGGGCGCGGTGGCCGCCGACCCGGCGCTGGCCCCGGGTGTGAACACCGTCGGCGGCGCCATCACCAACCCCGTCGTGGCCGAGGCGCTGGGCCGGCCGTCGACGCCGCTCGAGGAAGCGCTGCAGTGACCACCCTCGAGCTGCCGCTCGAGGCCGAGGAGTACCTGTCGTGGCTGGTGTCCGAGCGGGGTCGGGCCGGCAACACCGTGTCGGCCTACCGGCGCGACCTGCTGGCCTACTGGACCTGGCTGCGCCGGCGGGGCGAGGGGATCGCGGAGGTGACACCGGCGACGATCCAGGACTACGTCGCCGCCCTGCGGGCCGAGGGCAAGGCCCCGTCGAGCGTGGCCCGGGCCCTCGTCGCGGTCCGGTCGCTCCACAAGTTCCTGGCCGACGAGGGCGAGTCCGACGTCGATCCTGGTCGGGGCGTCGACGCGCCGCGGGTGCCGCGGGGCCTGCCCAAGGCGCTGTCGGAGGCCGACGTGACGATGCTCCTCGATGCCGTCGTGGGCCACGAGCCGACCGCCCGGCGTGATCGGGCCATGCTCGAGGTCCTGTACGGGTGCGGCCTGCGCATCTCCGAGCTCACCGGCCTCTCGCTGGGCGACCTCGACCTCGAGGGCGGCAGCCTCCGGGCCTTCGGCAAGGGGTCGAAGGAGCGGGTCGTCCCCCTGATCGGCATGGCCGCCGGGGCCATGCGCGAGTGGCTGTCGTCGTCGGGTCGCGGCGCCCTCGAGCCCGAGCGCTGGGCCCGCCGGGGCGATGCCGAGGCCGTGTTCCTGAACGTCCGCGGCGGGCGGCTCAGCCGGCAGGGCGCGTGGGGCGTGGTGCGCCGCTACGGCGACCAGGTCGGCCTGGGGGACCGGCTCACGCCGCACGTCCTCCGCCACTCGTGCGCCACCCACCTGCTCGACCACGGCGCCGACATCCGGGTGGTCCAGGAGCTGCTGGGGCACGCCTCGATCTCGACGACGCAGCTCTACACGCTGGTCTCGACCGAGCGCCTGCGCTCGGCGTGGGCGGCCGCCCACCCACGGGCGGCCGGCCGGTAGCCTGCACGGATGGCAGTCGAAGAGACCGATCCGCGAGCCGCGCTCGAAGAGGAGCGCGAGCAGTTGAAGGCCCAGCTCGCGGAGCACGGGGGCGGCGTCGAGCACGACGACAACTTCGCCGACTCCGGCCAGGTCGCTGCCGAGCAGGGCGAGAACCGGGCCCTCGTCGGCCAGCTCGAGGAGACGCTGACCGAGGTCGAGCGGGCGCTGGCCAAGCTCGATGAGGGCGCCTACGGCATGTGCGAGTCGTGCGGCAAGGCCATCGGCGAGGCCCGCCTGGAGGCCATGCCGGCCACCCGGTACTGCATCGACTGCGCCAACTAGCGGTCCGTGCGCAACGTCGACTGGGAGCGCGTCGCAGTCCTGCTGTCGGTGATCGTGCCCTCGGTCATCCTCCACGAGGTGTCCCACGGGTTCGTCGCCATGCTGTTCGGCGACGACACGGCGAAGAAGGCGGGGCGGCTCACCCTCAACCCCATCGCCCACGTCGACCCGTTCGGCACGGTGATCCTGCCGTTCATCCTGTCGCTCAGCGGGCTGGGCGCGTTCGGCTACGCCAAGCCGGTGCCGGTCAACCCTCGGAACCTGCGGAACCCGCGGCAGCACTCGCTCTACGTGAGCCTGGCCGGACCGCTCACCAACATCAGCCTCGCCCTCGTGGCCGGGCTGGTGCTGCGGACGGCGTTCCGGGGCGAGCTCGACCGGGTCTTCTCGGTCGACCAGCTCCCGCTCGTGCCCCAGCTGCTGTTCTGGCTGGGCTTCATGAACGTGATCCTCGCCGTGTTCAACCTGCTGCCGATCCCGCCCCTCGACGGCTCCGCGTTCGTCGAGCGCCTGCTGCCCGATCGGTGGTGGCCCAACTGGCTGAAGTTCCGGCAGTACGGGTTCGGGATCCTGCTGCTGCTCGTGTTCGTCGTGCCGGGCGCCCTCGACAAGGTGTTCGACCCGGCGCTCCGGCAGTGGGTGAGACTGCTCTGAGGTACGTGCTGCACCTGGCCCGGCGGTTCTTCGGCTCGCTGCGCCCGGGCGGTCCGAGCGCGGTGGACGAGGCGTGGGCCCGGTCGCAGCTGCTGCCGGGGGAGGTCGACGTCTGGGCCCGCATGTCGGGCGCCGACCGGCGTCACGCGGCCGGCGTCGCCCGGGAGGTCGCCCGGTCCCACGACGCCCGGGCCGTCGTGGCTGCCGCCCTGCTCCACGACTCGGGCAAGGTGGTGAGCGGGCTCGGCACGTTCGCTCGGGTCGGCGCCACCCTCGTCGGTGCGGTGCGGGGCCGTGACGTCGGCGGCCGCATCGGCCAGTACCTGCGGCACCCGCAGCTCGGCGCCGAGCTGCTGGCCGCGGCGGGCAGCGATCCGCTCACCGTCGCCTGGACCGCCGAGCACCACCTCCCGCCCGACCGCTGGTCCGTGCCACCCGACGTCGCCTTCGCCCTCAAGGCCGCCGACGACGACTGAGGCCGAAGTCTTCAGGAAGAAATGCAGTGCCGAGAGTGCCGGCTGGCCTGGTCCCGCCCCGAAGCGGACGGCGTCGCGGACCGACGTGGATCCGGTCGCGCGGGTCTGCGGCGTCCGCCGGGGCGGGGCCTGGTCAGGCGGCCGGAGGCTCGATCTCGCGGCCTTCGGCCGCCGCACGCGAAGCCATCTCGGTGCGCGCCGCAGGCGCCTCTACGACGTCCGGCGCCTCAGCGGGGCAGCAGTCCCACCGCGGCCCGGGCGCGGGCCATGGTGACGGCGGCGATGGCCTGGGCCTTGTCGGCGCCCGCGGCGAGGATGCGCTGGAGCTCGCCCGGATCGGCGACGAGCTCGGCGTAGCGGGCCTGGATCGGTGCCAGCAGCTCGACGACGGCGGCCGCGGTGTCGGCCTTGAGCGGGCCGTACTGCTCGTAGCGCCCGGCCAGCACGTCGGGGGCCTCGCCGGTGGCCGCCGAGAGGATGCCGAGGAGGTTCGACACACCGGGCTTGGCCTCGATGTCGAAGCGGACCTCGGTCTCGGTGTCGGTGACGGCTCGCTTGAACTTCTTCTCGATGTCCTTCGGGTCGTCGAGCATGAGCACCGTGCCCTGGGGCGAGCTCACCGACTTCGACATCTTGTTGGTGGGGTTCTGGAGGTCCATCACCCGGGCCGCCACCTTCGGGATCGCCGCCTCCGGCACCACGAACGTCTCGCCGAAGCGGCCGTTGAACCGCTCGGCCACGTCGCGGGCGAACTCGAGGTGCTGGCGCTGGTCGTCGCCGACCGGGACCCGGTCGGTGTCGTAGAGGAGGATGTCGGCCGCCATCAGGGCCGGGTAGGTGAACAGGCCGGCGGAGATGAACTCGCCCCGCGCCGACTTGTCCTTGAACTGGGTCATGCGGCTCAGCTCGCCGTAGGCGGCGTTGCACTCCATGAGCCAGGCCAGCTCGGCGTGCTCGTGGACGTGGCTCTGCGCGAACAGGATGCAGCGCTCGGGGTCGATCCCGGCCGCCAGGTACATGGCCGCCGCGGCCAGGGTCTTGTCGGTGAGGGCGGCGGCGTCGTGGGGGAGCGTCAGGGCGTGCAGGTCGACGATGCAGAAGATCGAGTCGTAGACGTGCTGGTCCTCGACGAACCGGCGCAGCGCCCCCAGGTGGTTGCCGAGGTGGAGGTCGCCCGAGGGCTGGATGCCGGAGAACACGCGTGTCACGGGGCTGCAGCGTAGGGATGGCCAAGGGGTCCGCAACGAATTACACTGGTGTCATGCCCTACGAGGTCACGACCGCGGTCTTCGAAGGCCCGTTCGACCTCCTGCTGCACCTGATCATGCGCGAGCAGGTCGATCTGTACGAAGTGTCCCTCTCGACCATCGTCGACGCCTACCTCGCCGAGCTCGACCGGATGCAGCAGGCCGACGGCCAGCTCGACCTCGACGTGGCCACCGAGTTCCTGCTGATCGCCGCCACCCTCATCGAGCTCAAGGCCCGCCGCCTGCTCCCGGGCCGCGACGACGTCGAGATCGACGACGAGTTCTCCATCTGGGAGGAGCGCGACCTGCTCGTCGCCCGCCTCCTCCAGTGCAAGACGTTCAAGGACGCGGCCAAGGTGCTGGCGATCCTGGGCGACGAGGCCGGTCGCTCCTTCCCCCGCTTGTGCGGGCCGGAGGAGCACTTCCTGGCCGTCACGCCCGACCTGCTGGCCGGCGTCACCCCGGCCAAGCTCAAGGCCGCCTTCCTGAAGGCGGTGGCGCCCAAGCCGGTGCCCAAGGTCGACATCGCCCACCTCCACATGGTCAAGGCCAACGTGAGCGACGCCGTGGCCGAGCTGATCGACGAGCTGCCCCGGGTCGGGCGCATCTCGTTCCGCCGCCTCACCGAGTCGCTGGTCGAGCGGCTCGAGGTCGTCGTCCGCTTCCTCGCCCTGCTCGAGCTGTTCAAGCAGGGCCTGGTCGACCTCGACCAGCCCCTGGCCTTCGGCGACATCGAGGTCGTGTGGCTGGGCCACGAGCGGGCCGACGCCGATCTGGCCATGGCCGGCATCGACGCCTACGACGGCTGACAACATGGTCGCCGTGAACGAGCGGACCGAGATGCACCGCGCCCTCGAGGCCATCATCCTGGTGGCCGACGAGCCGGTGGCGCCGAACCTCCTGGCCCAGCTGCTGGAGATCCCGGTCGCCCGGGTCGAGGAGCTGTGCACCGAGCTGGCGGCCTCCTACGCCGAGGCCGGCCACGGGTTCGTGCTGGCCCGCATCGGTGGCGGCTACCGGTTCCAGACCGCGCCCGACCTGGCGCCCTACGTGGAGCGCTTCGTGCTCGAGGGCCAGAGCGCACGGATGTCGGCCGCGGCCATGGAGACCCTGGCCATCGTGGCCTACAAGCAGCCGCTGTCCCGGGCCCAGGTGGCCGTCATCCGCGGCGTCAACGTCGACGGCGTGATGCGCACGCTCCAGCAGCGGGGCTACATCGAGGAGGTCGCCCGCGACCCGGGGCCGGGCCAGGCCGTGCTGTTCGGCACGACCCGCCTCTTCCTCGAGAAGCTCGGCCTCGACTCGCTCGACGACCTGCCGTCGCTCGGCGAGTTCGTGCCGGGGGCCGACGCGGTCGAGGCGCTCGAGCACGGCCTCCGCCTGGGGCTCGAGGACGCCATCGAGCTGCCGACGATGGAGGAGGGCGACGAAGAGGTCGCCGCCCCCGAGCCGCCGGCCGAGGAGGGTGACGATGCCCCTCCCTCCGCTTGACGACGAGCCCGAGGGCGAGCGGCTCCAGAAGGTCCTGGCCCGGGCGGGCATCGGCAGCCGCCGGCACTCCGAGGAGCTGATCGCCGACGGCAAGGTCACCGTGAACGGCGAGGTCGCCGTGCTCGGCCGCCGGGTCGACGCCGAGGAGGACCGCATCGAGGTCGAGGGCGTGCCGATCTCGGTGCGCGAGGGCCTCGTGTACTACCTGCTCAACAAGCCGCCGTCGGTGGTGACGACCGCCTCCGACCCCGAGGGTCGGCGGACCGTGGTCGACCTGGTGCCGGCCGAGCCCCGCGTGTTCCCCGTGGGCCGGCTCGACTACGAGACCGAGGGGCTGCTGCTCCTCACCAACGACGGCGACCTCACCCATCGGCTCACCCACCCGTCGTTCGGCGTGGAGAAGGAGTACCTGGCCGAGGTCGAGGGCACGCCGAGCCGAGGTGTCCTGCGCATGCTGCGGGAGGGCGTCGAGCTCGACGACGGGCCCACCGCGCCGGCCCAGGCATCCCTGGAGCCGCCCAACCTGCTCAAGCTGACGATCCACGAGGGCCGGAACCGCCAGGTCCGCCGCATGTGCGAGGCGGTCGGCCACCCCGTCCTCCGCCTGGTTCGCACGCGGATCGGCCCGATCGCCGACCGCAGCCTCAAGCCGGGGGCGTGGCGGCTGCTCTCGCCCGACGAGGTGCGGGCGCTGGAGACCCAGGCCGCCGGGATCGCCAAGGCGTCGGAGAAGGCCGAGCGCAAGGCGGCCGGGGCGGCTCGGCATGCCGCCGACGAGCAGTAGCCTCGCCGACCGTGCCTCTCCGAGCCCTGCGCGGCGCCACCACCGTCGACGTCGACGAGAAGGACCACGTCACCGAGCGCATCGTCACGCTGCTGACGGAAATGTTCGAGCGCAACGCCGTGGACCACGACAGCCTCGTGAGCATCATCTTCACGACCACCCCCGACATCCGCTCGGTCTTCCCGGGCGCTTCGGCCCGCACGATGGGGCTGGGCGATGTTCCGCTCCTGGGCGCCCAGGAGGCCGACATCATCGGTGGGACGCCGATGTGCGTCCGCGTCCTGGCCCACCTCGAGAGCGACACACCCCGGGCCGAGCTGCGCCACGTGTACCTCGAAGGGGCCAAGGGCCTCCGCGACGACCTCCCCGGGTGAGTCGGTGACTCGGCGCGGGCAGGTGGTCGGGACCGGCCTGATCGGCGGCTCGATCGGCCTGGCCCTTCGGGCGGCGGGCTGGCACGTCACCGGCACCGACCGGAACGAGGCGTTCGCGGCCCGAGCCCTCGAGCTCGGTGCCATCGATGCCGTGGGCGAGGATCCCGACGCCGAGCTGACGTTCGTGGCCACCCCGGTGGGCACGGTGGCCGAGGTGGCCAGGGGCCGGCCCGGCGTCGTCACCGACGTGGGCAGCGTGAAGGCGTCGATCGTCACCGGGGTCGACCACCCGCAGTTCGTCGGTGGTCACCCGATGGCCGGCTCCGAGCAGGAGGGCGTCGACGGCTCCCGGGCCGACCTGTTCCAGGGCGCCGTCTGGGTGCTCACGCCGGTCGCCACCACGGACTCCGCAGCCCATGCCCTCGTGCGGTCGGTGGTCTCGTCGTTCGGCGCCGACGTGGTGGAGCTGCCGCCGGAGCGCCACGACGCCCTCGTGGCCGTGGTCTCGCACGTGCCGCACCTCACCGCCGTCTCGCTCATGGGGCTGGCGGCCGAGCGCTCGGAGGAGCACGCCGCCCTGCTGCGGCTGGCCGCCGGCGGCTTCCGCGACATGACCCGCATCGCCGCGGGCCACCCCGGCATCTGGCCCGACATCTGCGCCGAGAACCGCGACGCCATCACCGACACGCTCGACCGGCTCATCGAGGAGCTGGGCCGGGTGCGGGCCGAGGTGGCATCGGGTGACCGCGCCGGCCTGCTCGACACGCTGACGAAGGCCCGGGCCGCCCGGGTGAACCTGCCGGTGCGGGTGGCCCCGGCCGAGGTCGTCGAGGTCCGCGTCCCGGTGCCCGACCGCCCCGGCGTGCTGGCCGAGATCACCACCCTGGCCTCGGAGCTGGCCGTCAACATCCACGATCTGGAGATCGCCCACTCCGCCGAGGGACAGGCCGGCGTCGTCCTCCTGTTCGTCGACGCCAACCACGCCGAGCGCTTCACCGGCGGGCTCGTGGCCCGCGGCTACAAGCCCACCACGAGGGCGCTGGAGTGAAGGTCCCCGGCTCGAAGAGCCTCACCAACCGGGCCCTGGTGTGCGCCGCGCTGGCCGATGGCACGAGCACGATCACCGGTGCCCTGGTGGCCGACGACACGGCAGCCATGACCGACTGCCTGCGGGGGCTGGGCGCGACCGTCGAGTGGGACGGCACGACCGTCACCGTCACCGGCGTCGCCGGGCGGATCACGGTCACCTCGGCCGACATCGACGCTCGGCTGTCGGGCACGACGAGTCGGTTCGTGCTGCCGCTCCTGGCGCTGGGTGCCGGCCGCTACCGGCTCGACGGCCGCGAGCAGCTGCGTCGGCGGCCGATGGGGCCCAGCCTGGAGGCGATGCGCGACCTCGGCGCCTCGGTCGAGGAGGAGGGCGAGCCCGGTCACCTGCCGGTCGTCGTGTCCGGCCCGGTCCGGGGCGGCGAGGCTCGCGTGCGGGGCGACCTGTCGAGCCAGTTCGTGTCCGGCCTGCTGCTGGCCGCCCCGGCCATGCCCGACGGGCTGCGCATCGAGCTCAGCTCGACGCTGGTGGCGGCCCCGTTCGTGGAGATGACGGCCGAGGTCATGCGCCAGTTCGGCGCTGAGGTCGACGGCCTGCACGTGCGCCCCGGCGCCTACCGGGCCCGGGAGTACGCCGTCGAGCCCGACGCCTCGGCCGCCTCGTACTTCTTCGCCGCCGCCGCCATCACCGGTCGGGCGGTGACGGTCGAGGGGCTGGGGGAGGGGTCGCTGCAGGGCGACCTCGGCTTCACCGAGGTGCTGGTCGAGATGGGCGCGTCGGTCACCGTCGCCGAGTCGACGACCGTGGTGGGTGACCGACTGCGGGGCATCGACGTCGATCTCTCCACGATGCCGGACATGGCCCAGACGTTCGCGGTGGTTGCCGCGTGTGCCGAGGGCCCGAGTCGGGTGCGGGGCGTCGAGGTCATCCGGGGCCACGAGACCGATCGCATCCACGCCGTGGTCACCGAGCTGCGGCGCTGCGGCGTCGGGGCCGAGGAGACCGACGACGGCTTCACCATCGAGCCGGCGCCGATCCGGCCGGCGACGGTCCAGACCTACGACGACCACCGGATGGCCATGAGCTTCGCCCTGCTCGGGTTGCGCGAGCCGGGGATCGAGATCGCCGATCCGGGCGTGGTGGCCAAGACGTTCCCGGGCTACTGGGACGCGCTCGCTAGGTTGCAGGCATGAGGGTCGTGGCGATCGACGGTCCGTCCGGCTCGGGGAAGTCGACGGTGGCCCGCACGCTGGCCGCCCAGCTCGGGCTCGAGTACCTCGACACCGGCGCCATGTACCGGGCGGTGGCCTTCGCCGCCCTCCAGCGCAACATCGACCCGCTCGACCACGACCCGATCGCCAAGCTGGTGCAGGACCTCGAGGTCGTCACCGACGGGCCGAACGTCACGGTCGACGGCATCGACGCGTCGGTCGAGATCCGGGGACCCGAGGTGACCCGGGCGGTGAGCGCGGTGGCGGCCAACCCCGACGTGCGTCGGGAGATGGTGAGCCGGCAGCGGGAGTGGATCCGGGTGCGGGGCGGCGGCGTGGTCGAGGGCCGCGACATCGGCACGGAGGTGTGGCCCGACGCCGAGCTGAAGGTGTACCTGACCGCCGACCTGGCCGTGCGGGCGTCTCGGCGCCAGCAGGAGATCGGCGCCACCAGCCAGCACGACGTGGCCGCCGACCTCGCTCGCCGGGATGCCAAGGACTCGACCCGGGAGGCGTCGCCGCTGACCCAGGCCGAGGATGCCCTCGTGGTCGACAC
>JAODBP010000087.1 GCA_025464025.1 Actinomycetes bacterium
TCGGCCAGGACGTCGTCGGCGAGGAGCTGGTTGATGGCCTCGGCCACGGCCATGGCGTCGCCGCCGGCGGTGACGAGGGCCGACCCCGAGGCCGTAGCGAAGTCGGCCAGGCCCGGGTCGTCGGAGACGACGAGGGGCCGCCCGCACAGCGCCGCCTCGATGGCGACGGTAGGGGTGCCCTCGGCTCGCAGTCCGGGCACGGAGGGGACGACCACGACGCGGGCGGCGGAGAACATCTCCCGCACCTCGTCCGACGTCACCCCGCCGAGCTGGTCGACCCGGTCGATCGCAGAGAGCCGCAGCGCCATCGGCCCGGTGCCGGCCACGCACAGCCGAGCCCACGGGTGCACGGCCAACACCAACGGCCACGCGTCGGCCAGCACCCCGAGCCCCTTGTCCTCGGCCAGCCGCCCGGCGAACGCCACGTTGAGGCAGGCGCTCGGCGGCGGGGGCTTGTCGAGCGGCGGGTCGGCGAACGGGGGTACGAGCTCGACCCGGGGGAACCCGGCGTCGCGCAGGGCCTCGGCCAACGGTTCGGAGACGGCGATGGTGAGGTCGATCTGGCTCTTGGCCCGGGTCCGGTCGAGCACCGACTTGATCCGCTTCGCCGCGGCCAGCGCCCCGCTCGCCGTGTCGGGGTCGCCGAGCAACCGGAAGTCGTGCACGGTGAGCACCTGGGGCACCCCGGCCGGCACGCCGAGCACGGCGGCCGACAGCTCCCGCACCACGTGGTGGTGGTGCACCACGTCGGGCTTGAACTCGGCGGCGCGGGCCGCGAGCTTGCGCCGGGCCCGCGGGTCCCAGAGGTCGAGCGCCCGCGCCGGCCCCCGGTGGACCACCTCGCCGGCGAACAGCTCGACGTCGTCGCCCGCGTCCCGCAGCCCGCGCACCAGCCGGTCGAGGTGGACCTCGACACCGGAGCCCGGCCCCGGGGCCAGGTCGTTGACCAGCAGCACCCGCACCCCGACTACCGTCCCTCGCTCTGGCGACCGTCGCGCACTACGTGCAGCAGTGGCTTCCCCTGTCGGCCGGCTTCGTCCACGCCCACGTGGTCGAGAGTCGGCATCGTGGTGTCGTCCTGGGCCGGGAACCGTTCGAACACCGGAGCACCTATCCATGGCGCCCGGCCCACAGCCTGGCACCTGCGGCCGCCCTGACGAGGCACCTCGGCCGTCGACCCCTCGGCCTGGCCATCACCGCGGCCTGCGCCGCGCACCGGGTCGAGGTGATCCACGTGCACTTCGGCTACCCCGTGGCCGACGTGCTCGGCGTCGTGCGCCGCCGGAAGCTGCCCCTCGTGCTCTCGCTCCACGGCCACGACGCCACGTCGCTGCCACCCGAGCACTACGCCGAAGCCGTCGACGTGGTCGACGCGGTGATCGTGCCGTCGCAGTACCTGGCCGGTCACGCCGCCCGCCTCGGCTTCGACCCGGACCGCACCCACGTCATCCCGGCCGGCATCGACACGCGCGCGTTCGCCCCGTCACCACTGCCGGACGGCCCAGGTGAAGCGCTCTTCGTCGGTCGGTTGGTCACCAAGAAGGGGGTCGAGGTGCTCCTCGACGCCTGGCCTTCGGTGCAGACGGCCCTTCCGGATTGCACGTTGCGCATCCTCGGTGACGGACCGCTCCGCCCCCTCCTCGACGACCTGCCGCCGGGCGTGGTGCACGAACCGCCCGATCCGGCCCGAAGGGCCACCCAGGTGCGCGACGCCATCCGCCGGGCGACCGTGGTCGTGCAGCCCAGCCGCACCGGCCCCGACGGCGACGCCGAGAGCCTCCTGCTGGTCAACCTCGAGGGCCAAGCCAGCGGCCGCCCGGTCGTCACCACCCGCCACGGCGGCATCCCCGAGTTCGTCGACGACGGCACCACCGCGCTGCTCGTCGAGGAGGGCGACGCCGCGGCGCTGGCCGACGCGCTGGTGCGCGTGCTCGGCGACCGGCCCCTGGCGGAACGACTCGGTGCGGCCGGCCCCCCCTGGGCTTCGCAGTTCGACGTGCGAGCGTGCACGGCTCGGGTCGACGACCTCTACGAGGCCGTGCTGGCGCGGTAGCGCAGCGGGGTGAGGGCCACCGCCTGGTCGCCCATGGTGAGGCGGAGGTCGAGGTCGACCACGCCGAGGGCGCGCGTCGTCGCTTCCACGAAGAACGGCACGGCGGGCGACGAGCCGATGGTCCGGCCGGCGGCGTCGTCGACGAGCGCGGTTGCCGTGTAGCTGCCGGTGAGCAACCGGTTGCGCAGCTCGACGGTGACCTCGGGCTGCACCGGCAGCTCGACCTCGGTCACCACCGGGACGTGGGCGGTCGACAGCACCAGCCGGGTGCGGGCCGCGCCGGGGCACTCGGCCCGCACGGTGACC
The DNA here is from genome assembly GCA_025464025.1 of Actinomycetes bacterium. The sequence goes on from JAODBP010000087.1 coordinate 2,360, forward strand.
CGCACCGGCTCGCCGGCCGTGATGCGGTGCGCGGGCAGGTCGACGGTGACCGCACCCTCGCCGCGGACCTTGTCGGCCAGCCGCTCGTGGTAGGCGCCCACGGCGTGGTCGACGTCGCCCTCGAACACCATGCGGCCCCGGTCGAGCACGATGGCCCGGTCGCACAGCCGGCGCAGCATCCCGAGGTTGTGGGTGACGACCACGATCGTGGTGCCGGCCCGCTGGAGCTCGCCCATGCGCTCGAAGCACTTGAGCTGGAAGGCCAGGTCGCCCACGGCCAGCACCTCGTCGACGAGCAGCACGTCGGGCTGGAGGTGGATGGCGACGGCGAACGCCAGCCGCAGGAACATGCCCGAGCTGTAGACCTTCACGGGCGAATCGAGGAAGTCCTCGAGCTCGGCGAAGGCCACGATCTCGTCGAGGTCGCGCCGCAGCTCGGCCGACGTCATGCCGAGGATCCGGCCGTTGGCGTGGACGTTCTCCCGGCCGGTGAGCTCGGGGTCGAAGCCGACGCCGACGCCGATGAGCGGGGCGATCGTGCCGGCCACCCGCAGCCGGCCCACGCTCGGCGCGCTCACCCCGGCGAGCAGCCGCAGCAGCGTGGTCTTGCCCGAGCCGTTGCGCCCGATGACGCCGAGGGTCTCGCCCGGCTCGACGACGAGGTCGAGGTCGCGCACGGCCCAGTGGTCGCGGGCCGACCGCGTGCGGCCCGGGATGATGGAGGCCTTGTCGTCGGTCTGCCGGTAGCGCTTGCCGACGCCCTCGAGGACGATGGCGCTCATCGCTCGGACCTCGGGGCGAAGTGGCCGTCGCGGACCGGGACGACCGAGGCGGCGGCGACGCCGGCGAGCGTGCCGGCCACCCGGGCCAGCTTGGTGGCGGCGCCCAGCTCGTAGTGGTTGCGGAGGTCGATCACCGCGCCCCGCACGCCCCGGTCCCACAGCAGGTCGCGGCCGATGGCCGAGGCCCGGCGACGGTCGGTGCGCAGCAGCTTCACGATGCGGGCCCCCGAGCCGACGCCGTAGCGCCAGTCGAGCCGCACCTTGTCGCGCCGGCCGCGCCACTGATCGTGCCACGCCCGGCACGCCGGCTCGTACCAGCCGGTGGCGCCGGCGGCGAAGAGGCGATCGAAGAGGTCGACCTCGGGGGCCGAGCAGAACCGGGCGCCGGCGCCGAGCGACTCGTCGAACCCGCCGAGCTGCTCGAGGGCCGAGCGCCGCACGCCGAGGCTGGCGCTGTGGCCGATGGTCCCCTCGGTGCGGACGTCGAGCACGGCGGGCTCGTCGTCGTCCTTGATGGCCACCGGACGGTCGGTGCCGGCCTGGTCGTCGGGCACGTCGATGCGCCCGGTCACGAACGCCGCCTCGGGGTGGCGGGCGAAGGCCCCGGCCATGGCATCGGCCCAGCCGGCGTCGACCACGACGTCGTCGTCGACGAACAGCACCAGGTCGGCCGTCGTGGCCCGCCAGCCGGCGTTGCGGGCCCGGTCGACGCCGGGGCGGTCGCACCGCAGGACCCGGGCGCCGACGCCGGCGATCGGCGTCACCGAGGCCGAGTCGACCACCACCAGCTCGTCGTCGGGGCCGAGCGCGGCCCGGAGGCTCTCGAGGCAGCGGGCCAGCATCTCGGGCCGGTCCCGCGTCGGGAGCACCACCGCCACCGGCGACCTCATGCGACAACTCTGGGCTCGAGGTCGACCACGCCGTCGGTCGAGTCGGACGAGGCGATGGCGAAGCGGGCCGGGCGACCGGAGCCGAGGATGACCTCGCCGTCGCTGTCGCAGACGTTGACCAGCACCGAGTAGCGGCCGGGCAGCAGCGGCGTGTCCATGGTGGCCCGGGCCGTGAACGGGCGCCCGGGGCCGTGCTCGCCGCGGTACTCACCGGGGAGCGTGTGGACCATGTAGACGGGGCCGGCCGTGTCGGAGCGCACGGCGAGGCCGAGCACCGGGTCGCGCACGTCGGACTCGAAGTCGGCCGTGACCCGGAGCAGGAGCGGCTGGCCGGCGCGGGCCGCGGCCACGGCCCGACCCTTGTGGTCGAGCACCTCGACGGCCACGTCGGCGCCGCCCACGAAGCGCAGCTCGTCGCCCTGCTGGCCGGTGAGGTCGGCCGCCGCGGCCCGGGCGGCCCGGTCGAGGTGGAGCACGTCGTGGTAGGCGCCGAGCGCCCCGTCGACGTCGCCGTCGAACTCGAGCCTTCCTCGGTGGAGAACGACGGCCCGATCGCAGAGCTGCTCGAGGAGGCCGAGGTTGTGGGTGACGACGACGATCGTCGTGCCGTTGCGCTGGAGCCGGCGCATGCGCTCGAAGCACTTCGTCTGGAACGCGAGGTCGCCCACCGCGAGCACCTCGTCGACCAGCAGCACCTCGGGCTCGAGCTGGATGGCGACGGCGAACGCCAGCCGCAGGAACATGCCCGAGCTGTAGTACTTGACCGGCGTGTCGAGGAACTCCTCGAGCTCGCTGAACGCCACGATCTCGTCGAGGTCGCGGTGGAGCCGCTCGGCGCTCATGCCGAGGATGCGGCCGTTGGCGAAGACGTTCTCCCGGCCGGTGAGCTCGGGGTTGAAGCCGACGCCGACGCCGATGAGCGGGGCGATGCTGCCCCACACCTGGAGGTGGCCGGCCGAGGGGGCGGTCACGCCGGCCAGCAGTCGCAGGAGCGTGGTCTTGCCCGAGCCGTTGCGGCCGATGACGCCGATGGTCTCGCCCTGCTCCACGGTGAGGTCGAGGTCCTGGAGGGCCCAGAACGCCTGGGCCCGCCGGCCCCGGGCGACGTCGGCCAGCCGCTTCAGGAACAGACCCGAGTCGGTGGTGCGGACGTAGCGCTTGCCGACTCCCTCGAGCCGGACGGCGGTCGTCATCAGAGGCGGTCGACGGCCACCCGCTCGTGACGGCGGTAGGCGAGGACGGCGGCGACGAGGAGCACGACGAGCCAGACGACGGACGAGAGGACCGCCGGCCCCACGCTGTCGGCCTGACGGAACACGGCGTAGCGCACGAGCTGGATCGCGCCCGTCATCGGGTTGCCCCAGATGAGCAGCGGGCGCAGGCCCTTGGCCCGGTCGAGCGGGTAGATCACGGGGGTGGCGTAGAGGGCGACCATCAAGGTGGCCTGCACCACGTAGCGCACGTCGCGGAAGTAGACGTGGGCCAGGGTCACCAGTGACGACAGGGTGATGGCCAGCGCCACGGTGAGCGCCATGGCGAGGGGCAGCAGCAGGATCGCCGGGCTGATGCCGACGCCCAGGAGGAGCATCAGGAGCACGACCACACCGGAGGAGATCGCGTAGCTGGGGAGGTTGGCCAGCGCCGGCACGGCCGGGAGGATCAGGCGGGGGAAGTACACCTTGCTGGCGATGGCCGAGGCATCGACGATCGCCGTCGAGCCGGTCGTGAGCGACGAGCTGAAGTAGCTCCACGTCACCATCCCCGACAGCACGAACACCGGGTAGCTGTACGGCGTCGAGATCTTCACCACCTTGGTGAAGACGATGGCCAGCACGGCGCCCTGGAGGATCGGGAGGAACACGCTCCACAGCACGCCGAGCGAGGCGCTGCGGTACCGGGCGTGGAAGTCCTTGGCCGCCAGCATGGGCAGCAGGCCCCGCTCGCGCCACAGGTCGCGGAGCAGCAGGCGCGCCGGGGTCTTCTCCCCCCGGAGGTCCAGCACGGAAGTCACCTGAGGGGGTTCGCTCCGCGCGTGTCGAATCCCTGTGTGGCATGGACGTCGTCCTCACCCATCCCTCCTTCTGGCCGTACGTGCGCCGGGGCGCCGAGCGCGAGGTCCATGACCTCGGCGCCCGCCTCGTCGCGGCCGGCCACGGCGTGCGTCTGCTCACCGGCATGCCCGAGGGCCTGACCCGCCGCACCGTCGACGACGGCATCGACGTCCGGTACCTCCGGGTGCCCCACCTCCCGTCGGTGACATCCGAAGCGGTGTTCGCCGCCGTGGCCCTGCCCGTGCTGCCGTTCCTGGGCGGCGACCTGGTGCACGCCTTCCACTACGCCGATGCCTGGGCCGCGTTGCAGGCCCGGCGGCGGCCCGTGGTGCTCAAGCTCACCGGCACGGTGCGGCCGGAGCGGATGGCCGGCGTGCGGTTCGACCGCCGCCTGTTCCGGGAGGCCGTCGAGCGGGCCGACGCCGTGTGGTGCAACTCGACCTTCGCCCGCGACGAGATGGCCGGCTTCGGGCGGGCCATGGACGTGGTGCCGGCCGGCGTCGACCTTGACCGGTTCACCCCGGGGGAGGCGACGGCACCGATCGTGCTGTGCACCGCGGCGCCCGACGACCCCCGCAAGCGCCTGGTCGACGTGCTCGACGCCTGGCCGTCGGTGCTCGACGAGGTGCCCGACGCCCGCCTGCGCATCGCCGGTCGGGAGGTGCCCGAGCTGCTCGCCCGCCTGCCGGCGTCGGCTCGCCCGTCGGTCGAGCTGACCGGCGTCCTTGGCGACGTCGCCCTGGTCGACGCGTATCGCTCGGCGGCCGCGACCGTCGCTCCCGCGCTGCACGAGGCCCTCGGCCTGGCCACGCTGGAGTCGCTGGCCTGCGGCACGCCGGTGGCCGGCGCCGACTCGGGTGCCACGACCGAGCTGCTGCCGGAGGGCACCGGCGCCACGTTCGCCCCGACCGACGCCGACGCCTGCGCCAAGGCGATCGTCGTCGCCCTCGACCTGGCCCAGGACCCGGCCACGGCAGGCCGGTGCCGGGCCGCCGCCGAACCGTACGGCTGGGACCGGGTCGTGACGGACGTGCTGGCCCGGTACGGCGCGCTGCTCCAGGGGAGATCCGCGTGACCGTCGAGCCCGTGCTCGACGTGGTTTGTGCCGGCGGAGCTACTGGTCAGGTAGCTGAGCCGCCAGCAGCGCCGCGACCCGGCGATGCCCCTCCGGCGACAGGTGCAACCCGTCGGGCAGCGTCTCGTCGACGCCGAGCTCGTCGCTGACCGACGATCGTCGCACCAGGCGGACGTCGGGGTCGTCGAACGAGGCGACGACGTCGGCGAACACCTGCTGGTAGATCGCCCGCCGGGGCTCGAGCCCGGGCACGAAGTGCTCCATGCGGCTGCCGAACGGCGGGAGGTCGAGCACCAGCACGACGGCCTTGTCGTGGCGGGCCATCTCGATCAGCCGGTGGAGCGACGCCGCGAACCGGGCCGGCGGCAGGCGCCACGTGCGGGTGCCGGCCCTGGCCGCCGACCACCGCTGCCACCACCGCAGGGCGGGCCACACCTTCCGCACCAGCCGGCGCCGGTAGGCCCGGGCGACCAGCCCGAGTCCCTGGTCCCACGTCATGGCGTGGCGGCTCAGCGCGGTGGGCAGCAGCGACGGCTGGCACTCGACGACGCCGTAGTCGACGACCACCACGTCGGGCATCCGGGGCCGCAGCTCGGCCTCGAACCGCCGGGTGCCGGCATCGAGCAGCTCGTACCAGCGCGACTCGTTCTCGACCCGCACGCCGTCGAGCCGGCCCAGGTGGTCGGCGTAGGTGCCGGCGTCCCGCGTGGCCCGCTCGGGCACGACCATGCGGGCGACCGAGTTGCCGACGACGAGGACCGTCACCGGCCGGCGAGCCACGGGGCGATCTCGTCGGCCAGCAGCTCGGCCACGCCCAGGTGTCCGGCCGAGGTCAGGTGCAGGCCGTCGGGCAGGCCCTCGACCTCGCCCAGCTTCGCCGACACCTGCGACACCGGCACCAGCCGCACGTCGGGGTCGTGGAGCGCGTCGACGGTGTCGGCGAGCACCTGCTGCACGATGGCGTGGCGCCGCTCGATGGCCGGGAAGAAATGCCGGAGCCGGTCGCCCGGGGCGTGCACGTCGTTGACCAGCACGAGCATCTGCTCCTTGCGGGCCACCTCGATGACCCGGCGCAGCTCGGCGCCCAGCCGCTGGGGCGGGAGCCGCCACGTGCGGGTGCCGACCTTGCCCGACGACCACCGCTGGAGCTCGCGCACAGGCGGCCACAACTTGGGCACGACCCGGCGCTTGTAGAGGGCGACCGGCCCCTTGCCCCCGACCGTCTCGGTCGTGAGGTGCCGGTTGAGCCAGGTCGGCACCACGTTCGGCTGCATCTCGATCACGCCGTAGTTCACGACCAGCACGTCGGGCGACCACGGGATCACCTGCTGCTGGAACCGGCGCCACCCGTCGGGCAGCACGTCGAACAGGCGCGACTCGTTGCGCACCTCCACGTCGAGGCCGCGCTCATCGAGCAGGCGCTGGAGCCGCTCCGGGAACGTGCCCTCCTCCCGCGTCGGGCGGGGCGGCACGATCAGGATCGGCACCGAGTTGCCGAGGACGGCAACGCGATGCGTCACAGGAGGACCGTCCGGTGCCGCACCGAGCCGTAGGCCATGACGCCGACCTCGACCACGTCGGCGGCGGCGAGCTGCACGCCGTCGGCCACGCCCGCCTCCCGCACCCGGCGGGCCAGGAGCGGGGCGACGAGGGCGAGGGCCCGCCGATCGAACGGGGCGAGGAGGAGGCCCAGCCCGGCGAGGGCCGCCGTCGGGTGCGAGCGCTTCCAGAACACCTTGCGGTGGGCCAGCTTCCGGAGCTGCGGGTGGCGCTGGAGCACGAGGGCGAGCGTGTGCCAGCGGGGGAGCGAGCGCACGTGGTCGGCGAACGACGCCGACCGCACGGCGTGCCAGACGAGCGCCTCGGGCGCCCACACCGCCGTCCCGCCCGACTCGAGCACCCGCCAGGCCAGGTCGGTGTCCTCGCCGCCGGCGAACGCGTCGTCGTAGCCACCGACCCGTCCGAGCGCGGAGCGCCGGTAGACGAGGTTGGCGTTCGGATACAGCTCGCTCGGCCCGTGCACCTCGATGGTGCGGGAGAACAGGCCGGCCTGCGCCCCGTCGTCGGGGTGGGCCTCGACCCGACCCTGCACGAGGTCGACGCCGTCGTCGAGCGCGTCGAGCGCCGCCTTCAGCCAGCCCGGGGCCGGCTCGCAGTCGTCGTCGACGAAGGCGATGACCGGCGCGCCGGCCGTCCGCCAGCCGGCGTTGCGCTTGGCCGCCGCGCCCCGCTCGGCGATCTGCACCGGGCGGAGGGGCAGTCGGTCGGTCCACGTCTGGAGCAGGGCGGTCACGCCCGGGTCGCCGTCGTGGACGACGAGCACCTCGAACGTCACGCCGTCCTGGGCGGCCAGGCCGCGCAGGCACCGGTCGAGCAGGGCGACCCGGTCGACCGTCGGCACCACGACCGAGACTGCCGTCATGCCGTCCGCCGCCACGGCAGGTCGAGCGGGCGGTGGTGCATGGCGGGCACGCCGCTGGCCAGGTGGCCCGACGGCACGTCCTTGTGCACCACCGAGTTGGCGCCGACGATGGCGTGGCTGCCGATCGTCACCCCCGAGGTGACCGTCACCTTGGGGCACAGCCAGGTGTTGGCACCGATGTGGATGGGTGCGGTGCGGACGTTGTCGTAGAACCACTCGTCGGGCTCGGTGAAGTAGTGGGACGAGTCGGCCAGCGTGACCTGCTCGGCACATCCGGCGAGGGGCTCGAGAACGATGGACTCGGCGCAGTGGATCGTGCAGCCGTAGCCGAACACCGAGCTCTCGCCCATCTCCAGCCGGCCGGCGACGTTCAGGGTGCTGTCCTTGCGGACCTGCACCCTCGGTCCGAGGAGGATCGCTCCGCCCCGGAGGATCAGGTGGACGCGGTCACCGATCACGGTCCCGGTGCCGACGCGGAGGACGTTGCGGGTGTCGGGATCGATCTCGACCCTGAGGCCCCGCCCGAGCCGGACGTCGGGCGCGATGTCGACCTCGAGGGTGGCGTGGAGCCAGGTGGCCAGCAGCCGCAGGCGCACGAGCAGCACGGCCCGGCGGAGCTGCCAGACGTACCGCCGCGGGTCGAGCTCGCGCAGCTTCCAGTAGGCGGCTCTCACAGGATGATCCTCCGGTGGCGGACCGAGCCCTTGGCGAGCCCGGCGAAGACGGCGGCGTCGAACGCGGCGGCACCGGCCGCGTCGAGGAGGTCCTGGCGGTGGCGACCCTTGGGCCGGCGCAGCCAGAGGTAGGGCAGAGCGAGCAGGAGCAGGGGTCGCCACCGCAGGCCGAGGGTGGCGACGACGAGGGCGGTGAACGCCGCGCTCCTCGGCCGCAGGAAGAACCGGTGCCACAGCAGCTCGCCCCGCAGCTCGGGGAAGCGCCGGACGAGGGCGTTCACGTTGGAGTACCCGAGGGCCCGGCGCAGGTGCCAGCCCAGGCCGGGGTGGGTCACCACGTGGCGCACGACGGCAGCCTCGGCGTACGTCGGCTGCCAGCCGTCGCGCAGGACGGCCCAGCCGGCTGCCGTGTCCTCGCCGAAGAAGCCGACCGCTTCGTCGAACCCGCCGGCCGCCCGCAGCGCGTCGGTCCGGTAGAAGAGGTTGCACGCCTCGTACCGCCCGGTGAGCTCGCGCAGCTCCTGGGTGGCCGACCAGCGGCCCCGCTCGGCGCCGGCCTCGGGGAGCGTCTGGCCCTGCACCACGCCCACCCGGTCGGTGAAGGCGTCGAGCCCGGCCTTGAGCCAGCCCGGCTCGGGCACGCAGTCGGAGTCGGTGAAGGCGACGAACGGCGCCCGGGCCGCGGCCACCGCGGCGTTGCGCACGGCGCCCAGCGAGCCGGGGTGCTCGAGCACCCGCACGCGCTCGTCGGGGCAGGAGCGGAGCAGCTCGAGCGTGCCGTCGGTCGACCCGTTGTCGACCACGACCACCTCGAAGCGCCCGTCCTGCTCGAGGATGCCGTCGAGGCACGCCGCCATGAGGTCGCGGCGGTCCTTGACCGCCACGGCCACGGTCACCTCAGGCTGCTCCTCCATAGATCGTCTCCATCCGCGGCACGATCGACGTGCGCCAGTCCCAGGCCATCGCCGCGTCGCGACAGATGGCCGTGGTGGAGGGATTCGCCGCCAGGGCCACCGCTTCCTCGCAGGCCCGGGCCAGGTCGACGGCGGTCGCCGGGCACAGGGCGCCCACCTCGGGCCGCACGATCTCTCGCGGACCACCCTCGTCGAGGGCCACGATCGGGGTGCCGCAGGCCAGCGATTCGACCAGCACGAGCCCGAACGCCTCGGCGTGGGCGGGCAGGACGGTCACCCAGGCCCGGCCGTAGAGGCCGATCAGTGCCTCGGGATCGACGCTGCCGAGCAGGGTCGTGGCCGCCTGGGCCTCCGGGGGCGCGGCGGCGAGCGCGGCGGTCTGGTCGCCCGGCCCGGCCACCCAGAGGTCGACGTCGACACCCCGGTGCCGGAGCTCGGCCACCGCCTCCAGCAGGAGGGGCAGGTTCTTTCGGGACTCCGACGCGTCCGACGCGAACAGCAGCGTGGGCCGGGCCTCCCTGGTGCCGGGCTGGAAGCGGTCGACGTCGACCCCGCCGGAGAGGACGTCGGGCGTCCGGCCGTAGCCCTCGCGCAGGAACGCTCCGGCCGCCTCCGACACGCACACGTAGCGGTCGACGTGGCGCACCAGGCGCTGGAACACCCCGTGGTCGGGGCGCCGCTCCCGCGACGCCCGGTTCGGGAAGCCGTGGTCGGTGAACACCGAGCGAATGCCGCGGACCCGGCTCAGCTCGGCGGCGGCCAGGCCGTCGGCCGTGCCCATGGCGTGCCAGACGTCGATCCGGGCCGCGGCGAGCGAGGCCAGCGACTGGAGCCCGAACGCCGCCTCGTCGGCCTGGGCGCCCATCCGGGGCAGGTGGTGGCGGCGGAACCGGCGCACGGGGACGCCCCGCACCTCACCGCCGCCGGCGCTGATCCCGGTGGTCAGGATGCGAACGTCGTGGCCGGCGAGGGCCAGGGCACCGGCGAGCTCGTGCAGGTAGCGCTCGCCGCCCCGGCGAACCTCGGGCCATGCGTACACGGAGGTCAGGGCGATCCGCAGGGAGCGGACGGTAGTGCCGCGCGCGTCCGTGGTGGTCCCCGTGCGCGACCGGCGGACCCTGGTGGCCGAGCTGCTCGACGCCCTGGAGGCCCAGACGTTCACCGACGTCGAGGTCATCGTCGTCGACGATGGCTCGACCGACGGCTCGGCCGAGGTGGCCGAGGCCCGGGGCGTGCACGTCATCCGGGGTGACGGCCGGGGCGCGGTGGCCGCCCGCCAGCTCGGCGTGAAGGCGGCCACCGGCGACGTGCTGGCATTCACCGACAGCGATTGCGTCCCCGAGCCGGGCTGGCTCGAGGCCGGGGTGCGGTCCATCGACGACGGAGCCGACGTGGTCCAGGGCCACACCCGCTCGGCCCGCCGGCGCGGCCTGCTCGAGCGCAGCCTCTGGGTCGAGGACGACGGGCTCTACGAGACGTGCAACGTCTTCTACCGGCGCGCCGCCTTCGACGCCGTGGGCGGGTTCGACGACGACGCGGCCGATCGGCTCGGCTTCCGGCCCGACGAGCGGGCGCGGGGCCTCGGCTTCGGCGAGGACACGCTGCTGGGGTGGCGGGTCCGCCGCCAGGGCCGGGCCGTCTACGCGCCGGATGCCGTGGTGGCCCACGCCGTGTTCCCGCCCGACGTGCGCGACCAGCTCAGCCGCACGGTGCAGGCCGCCGCCTTCCCGGCCCTGGTGCGGGAGGTGCCGGAGCTGCGGGGTGCGTTCCTGCGCCACGGCGTGCTCCTGGGCGGCCTGCGGGTGCCGCTGTACCTGGCGTTGCTCTTGGCCGTCATCGCTCGGCCTCGCCTGGCGGTCGGTGCGTTGGCGTGGTGGGCGGTGTCGCACTGGCGGCATGCCCGGCAGCTGGAGCCGTCGCGGCGGCGATGCTTGAAGGCGCTGCCGGTGCTGCTGGCGACGGATGCCCTGACGGGTGCGGCGCTGGTGGTGGGGAGCGTGCGGGCTCGGTCGGTGGTGCTCTAGCTCGAGCACCCCGCCGCCCGTAGGGGCGCCTGCGGCGCGTGCCGAGATGGCTTCGCGTGCGGCGTCCTTCGGCCGCGAGATCGAGCCTTCGGCCGCCTGACCCAGTTGCGGCCCCGGCCGCCGTCCGCACGGCGTTCTCGGGGCTCCAACCTGGCCGGGATCGACGGCGGCTTCGGGGCCGAACTGGGCCAGGCCGCCTCTCGGCGCTGTTCCTTCTTCAGAGCACCCCGGCGAACAGCGCGATGTCGTCGACGTCGATCGTGGTGTCGTTCGGCGCGACGCCGGCGCCGCCGTAGTAGAAGTCGAACCACGCCGCCCCGACGTGCAGCAGCGGCGTGAGCCGGAACAGCAGGTCGTCGCGGGCGAAGACGGGCCGGCCGTCGACCGAGGCACGGAGGACGCCGTCGGACCGGCCCGGGGTGTTCATGGCGATCGAGACCTGCACCGTGTACCAGCGGCCGGGCTGGAAGGTCGGCGTGCTCCACCGCATGCCCGTGCCGTAGGCGAGGAGGATCGGGTTGACGTCGTAGACGTAGAACCCCGGCACGCCGGTGTCCTGGACGTCGACGCGGGCGCTGTAGCCGCGCACGCCGTCGGCGCCGGCGCCGCCACAGCCGGCGAGGCAGACGCCCTGCGGGTCGAGGAGCGGCGCGCCGAACCCGGGGAGCTTGATGTTGTGCGACGACTTCGACGGGTCCCAGCCGGCGCCGAAGCGGATCCGGTAGCGGAGGGTCACGGCGTCGTGCTCGCCGGTGTACTTGAAGAACGAGGTGCCGTCGTGGGCGCCCTTGGCGATCGAGACCCGGAGGAACCGGTTGGCGCCCTCGGTGGCGACGGTCGAGTGCCACGGGTTGCCCGCCCGCCCCCAGCTCTGGAACCACGTGGGGCTGGTGAACGACTCGGCGAACGCCGGGGCCGGGGTCACGGGGGTGGCCGGCGGGGTGGGCGTGGCGCCGTCGGCGACGGCGGCGCCGGTGGCCAGAGCGGCGAAGGCCAGGATGCCCGCGAGCGCGGACCGGAAGGGGGGGATTCGCATCATCAGGGGGAGGTATCGGCCGGCACCGATCGGCACTGAATGCCCGATTCGCCGGAATTCCTAGCGCACACGGTGAGACGTCGGCCACTTGGGCACGGCGTTCGCCGCCGACCGTGGCACCATGGGTGGGTGCACCCCGCCGACGACCTGGCCGCCGACGAGGACCTCGACCCCGAGGCGGACAAGCCCAAGGAGGCGTGCGGCGTCTTCGGCGTCTACGCCCCGGGCCAGCCGGTGGCGCACCTGACCTACCTCGGCCTCTACGCCCTGCAGCACCGGGGCCAGGAATCCGCCGGCATGGCGGTCAGCGACGGCGAGTCGATGCTGATCGACAAGGACATGGGGCTCGTCTCCAACGTCTTCAACGACCGGCGCCTGGCCGCCCTCACCGGCCACCTCGCCATCGGGCACACGCGGTACTCGACCACCGGCTCGAGCACGTGGCGCAACGCCCAGCCCGTCTACCGCAGCGCCGGTGACACGCAGTTCGCCCTGGCCCACAACGGCAACCTGGTGAACACGGCGGCGCTGGCCGAGGAGGCCGGCATGCTGCCCGGCACCGTCGCCAGCGACAGTGACCTGGTGGCCGAGCTCATCGCCGAGCAGCTCCTCGACCACGGCGCCGACCGGGCCGACGGGCGCGACCTCGAGCACGCCCTGCTCGCCTCGCTGCCCCGCTTCCAGGGCGCGTTCTCGTTCGTGCTCATGGACGAGTCGCACCTCATCGGCGTGCGTGACCCCAACGGCTTCCGCCCGCTGTGCCTGGGCAAGCTCGACGGGGGCTGGGTGCTGGCCTCCGAGTCGCCGGCCCTCGACACCATCGGCGCCCACTTCGTCCGCGAGGTCGAGCCCGGCGAGATGGTCGTGATCGACGCCAACGGCTGCCGCTCGCACCGCCCGTTCCCGGAGGAGCGGATCGACCCGCGGCTCTGCGTGTTCGAGTTCGTCTACTTCGCCCGGCCCGACGCCAAGCTCTACGGCCAGAGCGTGCACGTGGCCCGCCAGCGCATGGGCGAGCAGCTCGCCGAGCAGGCCCCGGTCGAGGCCGACCTCGTGATCCCCGTGCCCGAGTCGGGCGTGCCGGCGGCCCAGGGCTACGCCCGGGCGTCGGGCATCCCCTACGGCGACGGGTTCGTGAAGAACCGCTACATCGGCCGCACGTTCATCGCCCCGAGCCAGGCGCTGCGCACCAAGGCCGTGCAGATGAAGCTCAACCCGCTGCGCGACAACGTGCAGGGGAAGCGCCTCGTCGTGGTCGACGACTCGATCGTCCGGGGCACCACCTCCCGCGAGATGGTCCGCATGCTCCGCGAGGTCGGCGCCGCCGAGGTGCACCTGCGGATCATGTCGCCGCCCTACCGCTGGCCGTGCTTCTTCGGCATGGACACGGGCGACCGGGCCGACCTCATCGCCGCCAACATGACCGTCACCGAGATCGCCGACTTCCTCGCCGTCGACTCGCTGGCCTACATCTCGATCGACCGCCTCATCGAGGCCACCGGGGCCCGCAACGCCGGCTTCTGCTCGGCCTGCCTCACCGGCGAGTACCCGGTGGAGGTGCCGGTCGACCTGCGCAAGGACGTCCTGGAGGACAACGACATGCCGCCCTCGGGCCTCGACCGCCTCATCCACGAGCCGTCCTAGTGGGCGCCACCTACGAGGGGGCCGGCGTCTCGATCGATGCCGGGGAGCGCGCTGTCGAGCGCATCAAGGACAAGGTCCGCGCCACGTTCCGCCGCGAGGTCATCGGCGACATCGGCGGCTTCGGCGGCCTCTTCGCCCTCGACAAGGGGCGCTACCGCAACCCCGTGCTCGTCGCCTCCACCGACGGCGTCGGCACCAAGGCGCTGATCGCCCAGCAGACCGGTCGGTTCGAGACCATCGGCATCGACCTGGTGGCCATGTGCGTCGACGACCTGGTGTGCCAGGGCGCCGAGCCGCTGTTCTTCCTCGACTACGTGGCCGTGGGCCGGCTCGACCCCGACCACATCGCCGAGATCGTCGGTGGCGTGGCCGAAGGCTGCATGCAGGCGGGCTGCGCCCTCATCGGCGGCGAGATGGCCGAGCACCCGGGCGCCATGGAGCCGGGCGAGTTCGACCTCGTCGGCTTCGCCGTGGGCGTGGCCGAGCGCGACGGCCTCATCACCGGCGAGCACGTGACCCCCGGCGACGTCCTGATCGGCCTGCCCTCACCCGGCCTCCGCTCGAACGGCTACTCGCTGGCCCGCAAGGTGCTGCTCGAGCTGGGCGGCCGCTCGCTCGACGCCCCGGCGTTCGACGGCAGCCACGAGACGCTGGCCGACGAGCTGCTGCGCCCGTCGGTGATCTACGCCCCGGCCATCATGCACCTGCTCCGCGAGGTCGACGTGCGGGCCGTGGCCCACATCACCGGCGGCGGCATCACCGGCAACCTCAACCGCGTCCTGCCCAACCACGTCGACGCCGTCGTGCACCGCAACGCGTGGGAGCCGCCGCGCATCTTCGGCGAGATCCAGCAGGTCGGCGAGGTCTCCGACGAGGAGATGGCCAAGGTGTTCAACCTCGGCATCGGGATGATCGTGGCCGTGCCCGCCGGCGACCGGTTCAAGGCCATCGACACGCTCCGACGCGAGGGGCACCTCGCCATGGACCTCGGCGAGGTCGTCGCCGGCCACGGCCAGGTCCACCTCCAGGATCGCTGAGCGCAGGGGAGTCATGGCCAAGGTGTTGTTGGTCGACGACGAGCCCGACATCCTCCTCATGCTCCGCATGGCGTTCGAGGACGAGGGCCACGAGATCGTGATGGCCGCCGACGGCCGCATGGGCCTCGAGCGGCTGAAGGAGCACGGGCCCGACGTCGTCGTGCTCGACATGATGATGCCGGTCGTCGACGGCTGGGGCGTGCTCGAGGCCAAGCAGGTCGAGGGTGAGACGACGCCGGTGGTCGTGGTGTCGGCCAAGTCCGATCCCAAGGACTGCCGCCGGGCCCTCGACCTGGGCGCCGTCGAGTACGTGGTGAAGCCGTTCGACCTCGACCGGCTGCTCGCCCTCGTCACCGCGGTGGCCGGCGAGGACGCGGCCACGCTCGAGGCGCGCCGCCAGGCCGCCATCGCCGCCCAGGGCGGGTGAGCGTCAGCTCGCCCCGACGGCCGCCTTCAGCTGCGTCATGGTGAGCAGGGGGCGCAGGGCCAGGTCGATGGCGGCGAACGCCTCGGGCCCGCCGGCCTCGCGGTCGATCACGCACAGCACGGTGTCGACCAGCGCCCCTCGCTCCCGGAGGTCGGCGCACGACAGCAGCACCTGGCCGCCGGTGGTGACCACGTCCTCGACGACCACGGTGCGCTTGCCGTCGAGCTCGCCGCCCTCGGCCAGCTGGCACGTGCCGTAGGTCTTGGCCTCCTTGCGCACGAACAGCGCCGGGAGCCCGGTCACCTGGGAGAGCATGGTCACGATCGGGATGCCGCCGAGCTCGAGCCCGGCCAGCACCTCGGTGCCGGCGGGGACGAGCGGGGCCATGGCCTCGGCGATGTCGCGCAGGAGCACCGGGTCGGCCTCGAACCGGTACTTGTCGAAGTACTCGTGACTGACCTGGCCCGACCGGAGGGTGAACTCCCCGGTGAGGTGGGCGGTCTCGTACACGCGGCGGGCCAGATCGTCGGACACGGCTCGGATCGTACGGCTAGGCGGTGGCCGGGTCGGACACGAGCGGGGCGCCGGAACCCTCGGCCTCGACGTGCGGGTGGCGTCGGCCCCGCATGTCGAGCAGGAGCCACGCCCCGCCGGCGAGGGTGGCGACGCCGCCGACCGCGAGGCCCCAACGTCCGCCCCACTCGGCGCAGACCCAGCCGATGATCGGCGCGCCGATCGGCGTCGTGCCCATGACGGCGAACACCCGCACGGCGAGCACCCGGCCGCGCATCTCGGGCGCCGCCTGGAGCTGGAGCAGGGTGTTCGACGCCGCGAAGAACGTGATGTTCAGGGCGCCGGTGAACACCAGCAGCGGGAGGATCACGCGGAGCGACGGGGCCAGGGCGGCGATGCACATGCCGCCGCCGAAGCCGAGCGCGCCCAGCGCCATCAGCCGCTCGTCGAACGAGCGGCGACCGGCGGCGTGGAGCCCGCCGGCCAGGGCGCCCACGCCCATGGCCCCGGTGAGGAGGCCGTACGTGCCGGCGTCGCCGTGGAAGGTCTCCTTGGCCAGGACCGGGAGCACGACCGGGAAGTTCACGGCGAGGAGGCCGGCGATGAGCATGAGGACGAGGTTGGCCCGCAGCTCGGGCTGGCTCTTGATGTAGCGGAGGCCCTCCCGCACCTGGCCCTTCGCCCGGGTGACGCGGGGCGTGGGCGCCAGCTCGCTCGTCCGCATGGCGACCAGGCCGATGATCACTGCCACGAAGGAGACGCCGTTGATCAGGAAGCACCAGCCGGTGCCGGCGGTGCGGATCAGGATGGCGGCCACGCCAGGTCCGACGATGCGGGTGGCGTTGAACAGCGCGCTGTTGAGCCCGACCGCGTTGATGACGTCCTCGGGCTCGACCAGCTCGTTGATGAAGGCCTGGCGGGTGGGGATGTCGACCACGGTGACGAAGCCGATGACGACCACGATCACGCCGATCCACGTGACGGTGGCGGTGTGGGTGAACACGAGGGCCGCGAGGGCGAAGGAGGTCACGGCGGAGACGGCCTGGGTCAACACGATCATCCGCCGCTTGTCGAAGCGGTCGGTGAGGACGCCGCCCCACGCGCCGAAGAACAGCACCGGCACCTGCTGGAGGGCGGTGATCACGCCGAGGGCGAGGGCGGAGTGGTTGGTGATCTCCTCGTAGACGAGCCAGCCCTGGGCGATGACCTGCATCCAGGTGCCGGTGACCGAGACGACCTGCCCGAGGAAGAACAGGCGGTAGTTGCGGACGCGGAGCGCCCGGAACGTCGTCTCCAGCCTCCCCCGCACGTGCGCACCCCCTCCGCCAAGATGTTCGCACAAGCGAAGTACCGCCCGGCACGGACTAGTCCGCAGGGCGGTGGCCAATGGTTCTGAAAGGCCATTCCCGCCGGTGAAACGCGTCCCTATCTTCAGGGGAGGAATCGGACACAGTGGCGCGTGTTCGCCCGTACGTCCCACACAGCGCGTAGCACCAGACCACGGAGAGTCACATGGCCCAGTCCGACGACCTCGATGCCCCCGAGGCGCTGCTCACCCCTTCGGAGGTGGCGCAGCTCTTCCGCGTGAACCCCAAGACCGTCACGCGCTGGGCGCGGGCCGGAAAGCTCACCGCGATCCGGACCCTCGGTGGCCACCGCCGCTTCCGGGCCAGCGAGATCAAGCGGTGCCTCGAGGAGATGTCGGTCGAAGAGCGCTAGTCGCTCCGACGATCTGCAGGACGGCCGCCCGGCGACGGGTGGCCGTTCCTCGTTTTCGGGTCGGACCTACGCTGCAGGCATGGGTCGGTACGACGCGGTGACGTTCGACTACTGGAACACCCTCGTCTGGGAGGAGGCCGGCCACCTGGCCGGCCGGCGCAAGGAGGCCTGGGCCGGGCTGCTCGAGGAGGCCGGCTTCGCCATGGAGCGCTCGCTCCTCGACGCCACGTTCAACCGGGCCTGGGAGCGCTACGTCGAGCACTGGACCGCCAACCAGCAGTACCAGGCCGTCCACGCCGCCGAGGAGATCCTCGAGCACCTCGGCTTCGAGGTGCCGGCCCACGTCCGGCGCCGGCTGGTGGAGTCGTTCACCGAGGTCGGGCACGAGGCCGAGCTCCACCTCACCGACAACGTCGTCGACTGCCTCCGCGCCCTCAACGAGGCCGGCCTCCGCCTCGGCATCATCTGCGACGTCGGCATGACGCCTTCGCCGGTGCTGCGGAACGTCTTGGAGCGCTGGGGCGTCCTCTCCCTGTTCGACCACTGGTCGTTCTCCGACGAGGTCGGTCACTACAAGCCGTCAGCCGTGATCTTCGAGCACGCGCTGGCCGGGTTGGGGGTCACGGCCGAGCGGACGGTGCACGTGGGTGACATCCGGCGGACCGACATCGCCGGAGCGAGGAGCATGGGCATGACGGCGGTCCGGTACACGGGCATCAGCGACGACACCACGCAGCCGTCGCCCGAAGGTCACCACGTGGTCGCCGACCACGCCGAGCTCCCCGCCCTCGTCCTCGGATGAGGGCTCGCCTGGCCGTGCTCGCCGGGCTCCTCGTCGCCGGGCTGCCGGCCGCGGCCGGCGCCGCGACCTGCCCCGACACGAGTGGGATCACCGGCGCCAACCCCTCGCCCGCCGCGGTGGGGGCCGAGCTCGACGCCCAGGCCGCGGCCAAGAAGGTGCCGGCCACGCTGCTGAAGGCGGTGGCGTTCGCCGAGGGCTACGACCCGGCGGCATCGCGCAACTGGGTCCAGTTCAAGGCCGACGGCGCACCCCTGGTCGCAGCCGACTGCGGCATCGGGATGATGCAGGTGACCCTCGACGCCCGCTTCGACGCCCGCCAGCTCGCCTCGGACTGGAAGTACAACGTCGCCGCCGGGGCCCAGATCCTGCGCGACAAGTGGGACGACTCGCAGCGGGCCAACCCGGCCTCGCTCGGGCCCGACGACGAGTCGGTGCTCGAGAACTGGTGGGCCGCCCTCTACCGCTACAACGGCACGGGCGCCGCGGCCCGGACGTACGCCGACACGGCGTTCCTCTTCGCCCAGGACCCGATGCACGAGGCGGCGCCGTACACGGCACGGGTGCGGGGCCTGCGCCGCCCGGTCGACGTGTTCCCCCAGTTCACCGAGGCGCGGCAGTTCCAGGGCCGGGCCACCGAAGCGGTGCTCACCGAGGCGGACGGCACCGTCGTGGCCCGGAGCTCCACCTACCGGCCGACCCGCATGCCGGCCGACCCGCGGCCGCCCGTGCCGCGGGTGGCCGCCGACGCCACCTCGGCCCAGGCCGCCGGGCTCCAGCTCTCGCGCGCCGTGTTCGCCGACCACGCCGCCCGCCACGCCGTGCTGGCCCGCGACGACGACTGGGCCGACTCGCTTGCCGGCGCCGCCCTGTCGGGCGACTGGGGCCCGGTCCTGTTCGCCGGCGGCGGTGCCGCCGGCACCTTGGCCGCGCCGACCCAGGGCGAGCTGCTCCGGGTGCTCCCGGCCGGCGGCACCGTCTACCTGCTGGGCGGCACCAACGCCGTGTCGCCCGCGGTCGAGGCCGCGGTCACGGCCGCCGGGCTCACGCCGGTCCGCCTGGCTGGGACCGACCGCCTCCAGACCGGCCTCGCCGTCGCCCGCAAGGTGCGCGAGCTCCAGCCCGCGTCGACCGACCTCCTGGTGGCCCGCGCCTTCGTCTCGCCGGCCGACGCCCTCACGGGCGGCGCGGCGGCGGGCCGGACCCACCGACCGCTCGTGCTCGTTCCCACCGAGGGCGTCCCCGCCGCCGTGCGCGACGCCATCGCCGCTCTCGGGCCGAAGCAGGCCTTCGCCCTCGGCGGCACGGCGGCGCTCAGCGACCGGGCCCTGGCCGACCTCCGGGCCGGCGGCCTCACCGTCGAGCGGGTGGCCGGCGCCGACCGATACGCCACCGCGGTCGCCGTGGCCAGCCGGTTGTGGGGCGGCCTGCGCCGCGACGTCCTGGCCGTCGACCTGGCGTCGACCGCCGGGTGGGCGTGGACGCTCGCGTCGGGCTCGCTGTCGGCCACGCTGGCCGCGCCCCAGCTCGGCGTGGCGCCGACGTCGGTGCCGGTGGCGACGTCGTCGGCCATCCGTTCCGCCAAGGGCACCGCCACGGTGCCGGTGCGGGTGGTCGTCGTCGGCAGCGCGGCGCGGGCCTCGACCGCGGTCCGCAACGCCCTCGAGCAGGCGGCCACCAACACCTAGAAATCGGGCGGCGGCTCGTCGCCCCCACCCGTACCGTCGGAGCGTGCACCTGCTGCGGCGGCGCTCGTTCGCGCTCCTCCTGGCCGGCTCGACGGTCAACGCCATCGGCAGCTGGTGCGCGCTCATGGCCATGTGGGGCTTCGCCGCCTTCGAGTTCGACGCCGGCCCCGGCCAGGTCGCCCTCCTGATCCTCACGTGGGCCATCCCCGGCGCGGTGCTGGGGCCGTTCGTCGGCGTGCCCATCGACCGGTTCGGCCCCAAGGCGGTGCTGGTCGCCGCCGACGCCCTCGGTGCCGCCGCAGCCGTCGGCATGCTCTTCGCCCACCGCTACGAGGACCTGCTGTGGGCCAGCGCCGTGCTCGGCGTGGCCAAGACGTTCGCCCACCCGGCCGATGCCGCCCTGCCGCCCCGCCTCGTCGCCGACGAGGACCTCGTGGCCGCCAACGCCCTCCTGGGCGCGGCGACCGACTCGTCGATCGTGTTCGGGCCCCTGCTGGCGACCGGGGCCATCGCCCTGTGGGGCTTCCACGCCGCGTTCGTGGTCGACGCCGTCACGTGGGTCGTCGGGGCTGCCGTCGTCGTCCCGCTGCGGCTGCATGCGGTCGTCGTCGAACGGGCCGAGCCGCTGCTCGCCCAGCTGGTCGAGGGCTACCGGCTCACCGTGCGCACGCCGACCCTGCGCCTGACGATGGCGCTGTCGGTGGCGGTCTTCATGACGTGGGGCGCGTTCGCGGTGGTCGAGCCGCTCTACGTGCGCGACGTGCTCCACCGGTCGACGACGGCGCTGGCGCTGCTCCAGGTCGCGTTCGGCGTCGGGCTCGTCGGCGCGGGCATCGTCGTGGTGCGGCTCGGCGACCGGGTCGCCACGACCCGAGCCCTGGCCTGCGCCGTGCTCCTCTCGGGGGTCGCCGCCGCGACCTACATCGGCACCGGCTCGGCGGCGGTGGCCGCGGTCGGGGTGTTCCTCTGGGGGGCCGACGTCGCCTTCTTCGCCGCTCCGGCGCGGACCCTGCTCCAGCGCCACGCGCCGGCCAACGCCCACGGCCGGGTGCTGGGCCTCCACGGCACGTTGCACTCGTGGGGCGACCTGGTCGCGCTGCCCGTCACCGGGTTCCTCGCCGAGCTGGTCGGCATCCAGGCCGCCGCGCTCGCCTTCGCCGGGGTGGCGGTGGTCGCCGGCACGCTCGGGTGGTTCGCCGCCCGCCGGCTCGAGGTGGCGGTCGTCGCGCCCCAGCTCGCGCCGGCCTGAGAACCTGGCCACAAGGTGGCCAGTTCTCGGGCGCACGATGTCGGCATGGACATGAAGCTTGAACTGGTGGCCGTTCCCGTGACCGATGTCGATCGGGCCAAGTCGTTCTACGAGCAGGTCGGCTTCAACGCCGACCAGGACCACACGATCAGCGACGACGTGCGCTTCGTGCAGCTCACCCCGCCCGGGTCGGCGTGCTCGATCGCCCTCGGGAAGGGCATCACGTCGGCCACCCCCGGCTCGGTCGAGGGCCTGCAGGTCGTGGTGGCCGACGTCGACGCGACCCGGGCCGACCTCGTCGGCCGGGGCATCGAGGTGACCGAGGTCGAGTCGTTCCCCTGGGGCCGGTTCGTCTACTTCGCCGACCCCGACGGCAACCGCTGGGCCGTGCAGGAGCTGCCCGTCCGCTAGCAGACGAAGGGCCGCCCTCGGGCGGCCCTTCGATCGGGTGGTGGTCGAGACCGGCGTCGATCCGGTGACCTCGCGCTTTTCAGGCGCGCGCTCTGCCAACTGAGCTACTCGACCGCGACGTGAAGATCGTGTCTTGTCTTGTGGCGGTCCCGACGGGATTTGAACCCGCGACCTCCGGCTTGACAGGCCGGCGTGCACTCCAAACTGCACCACGGGACCGTGTTGCTGTGCCCACCCGACAGGTGGGCTCAGGAACTCTAGCGTGTCCGGCTCGGAGCCCGAACTCGGTTGGCACCCCCAACGGGATTCGAACCCGTGTTACCGCCTTGAAAGGGCGGCGTCCTAGGCCACTGGACGATGAGGGCTCACGCCGGATGAGGCGGGCGCCACGATAGCAACCACCCCTGAGGGTGCTGTGGTGCCCGAGTTGTCCCTTGACCGCTCAGGTCGCGGCCCCGGCCGACCGAAGAGCCGGTGTGCTGCGAGCCATCCGCGACTTCTACGTCTTGAACGTGACCCCGGAGCGGGTGGGCCTCCCCGGCGCGGGCTGGAAGGTCGGGCTCCTGTGCAACGGCACGACGGCCGTCGCCTGGCTCCACGGCCGCTACTCCGACAGCGCCTCGACGATGGTCTCGAGCAGGTAGCCCAGGTAGCCGTAGAGCACCAGGAGCGGCCCGTCGGGGTCGTCCGGGTCGGGCTCTGGGTCGCTGTCCTCGCCGACGTCGAGCCGGGTGCCAAGCACCAGCCGCAGGTCGTTGACCGCGTGCATCCACGCCGTGAGCTGCTCCTCGTCGAGCTCGGCGGCGTCGATGGTGGCGAGCACCACCTCGACCGAGGCGCGGCGGCGGTCGGCCAGCTCGTCGCGGACGAGGGCGTGGTACTCGCGGTCGCGCTCGGGGTCGTCGGCGTAGGCGGTCGGGAAGAGGCGGCGCAGGCTCGGGTCCGAGATGTCGCCGTCGAGCAGCTGGCCCAGCTGGGGGACGACGTTGCGGAGGATGGTCCGCTCCTCGTCGGGCAGGCGCACGGCGAAGTGGGTGGGGGAGATCCGCCGGATCCGGCGGCCGAGGCCGAACATCAGTCCTGCTGCATGGTGGCCCACAGGCCGTGCTCGTGGAGCCGGAACACGTCGAGCTCGCACTTCTCGCGGGAGCCGTTCGACACGACGGCCCGGCCCTTCTCGTGGACGTCGAGCATCAGCGAGTTGGCCTTCTCCTCGCTGTAGCCGAACAGCTTCTGGAAGACGAACGCCACGTACGACATGAGGTTGATCGGATCGTTCCAGACCAGGACGATCCACGGCGTGTCGGTCTCGGCGACGTCGTCGAGCTCGGGGTCGCGGACCTCGATGGGTGCGCTCATGCCATGCCTCCCTGGGGCTGCGCCCCAGACCCATCGCCGCTCGGCTCGCTGGCGCTCGCGCGATCGGCGGCACTCGCTTCGCTCATGCCATCACCCTCTCCCGGGCCGGGACGGCCGATGCCACCAGGTTGAGGTGCACCGTGGTGATCCACACGGCGAGGGCCCCGACGATGTGGAACCCGACGAGCAGGGCGGGGACGCCGGTGAAGTACTGCGTGTAGCCGATGGCGCCCTGGAGGACGACCACGACGAGCAGCGCCCGCGCCGCGTCGCGCACGACGGCCGGCGCCCCCTCGGCCCAGAGCCACCGCAGGGTCACGAGCAGCAGGGCGAGGAGGACCAGCACCGCGGCGCTGTGGATGCGGGCGACGTCGCGCACCACGAGGTCGAGGCGGGCGGCCTGGGAATCGCCGGCGTGCGGGCCTGAGGCGGTGACCACCGTGCCGGTGAGGACCACGAGGCCGGCGGCGACGAACAGCAGCCGGAGCATCGAACCGACCCGTTCGGAGACGAGGGGCACGGTCGGGCCGTCCGGGCGGCCGGCTCGCTGGTGGAGGACCAGCGCGTTCCACACGATCACCATCGACAGGGTGAAGTGGCCCATCACGAAGCGGGGCGACAGGTTGTGGCGGACGACGAGGCCGCCGAGGATGATCTGGGCGATCACGCCGGCGACGAGGCCCCACGACAGCCACGTGAGGTCGCGGCGCCGGGGCACCCGCACGATCGATCCCAGCACGGCGATGATCACGGCGACGGAGACGATCCCGGTCACCACCCGGTTGACGAACTCGATCATGGCCGGCGAGTCGCTGATCTTGTCCGGGGTGAGCCGGCCGGCGGAGCAGTTCGGCCAATCGGTGCAGCCCAGGCCCGAGCCGGTGAGCCGGACGGTCGCCCCGGTCACGACGATGACGGCGAGCGACGCCACCGCGACCAGCGTGATCCGCCGGTAGGCGGCTGGGGTCAGGCGCCGGATCGGGAACACCTCCGAATGCTAGGGAGCACCGCCCGAAACCCGCGAGTTCGCGGCGGGGTGCCCGAATGCGTAGTCTCGGCTCCCGTGCAGCAGGTCCTCGATCGCCCCGCTCTGGGCGCTCGGATCCGTGGCTACGTGGCGCTCACCAAGCCTCGCATCATCGAGCTCCTCCTGGTCACGACCGTTCCGACCATGGTCGTCGCCCAGCGCGGCATGCCGCCGTTCTGGCTCATGTTCTGGACGGTGGCCGGTGGGACCCTCGCCGCGGGCGGTGCCAACGCCATCAACATGTTCGTCGACCGCGACATCGACGCCATCATGAAGCGGACCCAGCACCGCCCCCTGGTGACCGGCGTGCTCACCCCGCCCCAGGCCCTGCGCTTCGCCATCGGCATCGAGATCGCCGCGTTCCTGCTGCTCTGGGGCACGGTCAACCTGCTCAGCGCCGTGCTGGCCGTGGCCGCCTGCCTCTTCTACGTCTTCGTCTACACGCTGTGGCTGAAGCGCACGTCGACGCAGAACATCGTCATCGGCGGCGCCGCCGGGGCCGTGCCCGTGCTCGTGGGCTGGTCGGCCGTGACGAACTCGCTGAGCTGGGCGCCGATCGTGCTCTTCGCCATCATCTTCTACTGGACGCCGCCGCACTTCTGGGCCCTCGCCGTCAAGTACAAGGACGACTACTCCGCCGCGGATGTCCCGATGCTCCCGTCCGTCGCGACCATGCGGGTGACGTCGGAGCG
>JAODBP010000088.1 GCA_025464025.1 Actinomycetes bacterium
TTGATCTGCGACGGGTGCAGGTCCACCACCTCGTGCACGACGGCCAGGGTCGACGGCCGCCGGGCCACACCCCGGTGGCGGACCACGTGGATCGGTCGGAGCCGGAAGCCGGGCACGCCCCACATCCACGCTGCCGTCGGTCCGGCGATCGCCGCCCCGGGACTGGCATCGAGGACCGCCGCCATGAGGCACTGGTCATCCGTCCGCGGGGATCCACTCCGTGCCAGCACCCGATCGGATCGCACCACCCAGTGGGGCGACGCCCGCAACCGGTGCACGTCTTGCTTGCGCATCCCCACGGCCCGCAACTGCCACGTACCGACCACGCCGTGCTGGTCCGCTGCCAGCTCCACCGCTTCCTGTTCGCACCGCATGCCGGAAAGCGTGCCGAGGGGGTGTGACACTCCGGCCCCCTCCACCAACCAGCGACGGATGGTCACCAGAAGTGGTGACCATCCGTCGCGGGTTCGCCGGGGGGCAGGCAATGGAGCGTTCATGGTGGGGACACGCGCTCGTCGATCGGTGGTTCTAGCGTTTGGGGCGTGGGAACTCCTGAGCTGCTCATCGTCGCCGCTGTCGTCCTCCTCCTCTTCGGGTCGACGAAGCTGCCGAACCTGGCCCGATCGTTGGGCGAGGCCCAGCGCGAGCTGAAGAAGGGCGCGGCCGGCGACGACGAGGTGTGACCGCCCAGTTCACGAGATGGAAACGCCGCGAGCGTTGACAGAGTGTTGAATTCTTGAGGACGCTGGAGACGTGGTCGGCATCGTTCCCTCTCGCACCTCCGATCCCGCTGAGGCCGCTCGCCTCGTCGCCGATCGGGGTGCCGCCATCCTCACCCCGTGTGGGCCCACCGAGGCCGATGCCCGGGGGGTCGCCGCCAAGGTCTGGGGCGACCGGGTGGTGGCCGTGCCCGAGCCGGCGGCCGTCCGCGAGGGCGGCGACAAGGATCGCTTGAAGTACGGCAACCACGAGCGCCTCGAGCTCCACACCGACGGGTTCGCCTATGGCGACAAGGCCCCCGACGTGATGGCCCTCGTCTGCGTGCAGGACGGGGCCACCGGTGGCGAGTCGTTCCTGGCCGACGGCTACGGCCTGCTCGACCACATGGACCGGGGCCTGCGCTCGTTCCTCCTCGACGTGGACGTCGACCAGACCGAGCCCGGCGCCCACGAGACGATCGCCCCCATCGTCCTCACCCTCCCGTCGGGCCGCCGGGCCGTGCGCCGCCCCTTCTGGGCCCAACCGGCGCCCGGCAGCGCCAGCCGAGATCGCGACGCCCTGCAGATCGCCCGCTGGCGGGACCTCACCGCCGGGCTCTCCGAGACCGTGCCCCGCTTCCGCATGGCGCCGGGCGAGGTCCTGCTGGTCGACAACTACCGCGTGCTCCACGGTCGCGATCCCTACGAGGGCGAGCGCTTCCTCTGGCGGGTCTGGGCCTGGACCACCGATGGCAACGGCACCCCGCCCGGCCCCCTCCACTCCGATTCCCGCTACGCCTTCCAGTGAGCGAGCGCAGCGAGCGAATCATGAGCACAGGCCTCGTGAGGCGCCCTGGCGCCGAACGGCTCACTGGTGCCCCTGCCGGCGCGATGACTCGAGCTGGTCGCGCGACCCGAGGCAGACGCCAGTGAGCCTCGACACCAGCCTCGAGCTGTTCTGGCACCCGGTGGCCACCGTCGACGAGCTGGCCGCCGCCGCCCCCCACCCCCTCGCCGTCACCCTGCTCGGCCGCCGCCTGGCCGTGGCTGACCTGGGCGACGCCGTGCTGGCCGTCACCGACCGCTGCCCCCACCGCTCGACCCGCCTCTCGGTCGGCACCGTGGAGGCCGCCGGCATCCGCTGCGCCTACCACGGCTGGCGCTACGGCCCCGACGGCGCCTGCGACGACATCCCCTCCATGCCCGACGGCCCCATCCCCGGCCGGGCCTGCGTCGAGGCGTTCGACGCCGCCGTGGCCTACGGCCTGGTGTGGGTTCGTCTCGACGGCGCCGCCGCCACCACCATCCCGGCCTGTCCGGCCTGGGACGACGCCACCTACCGGGTCCTCACCGGCACCCCGTACACGTGGCCCACCTCGGCTCCCCGCCGGGTCGAGAACTTCGTCGACCTGGCCCACTTCGCCTGGGTCCACGACGGCACCCTCGGCCGCCGCGACGAGCCCGTGCCCCAGCTCCCCGCGATCCGCCGCCACGACGGCGAGCTGCGCTTCGACTACGACCCGCCCGACCAGGAGGTCGAGGACGCGGCGATGTTCGGCTCGTCGCGCTACCGCATGCCGATGCCGCTCACCGTCGACATCGACTTCACGCTCGACTCCGGCGCCCGCCGCCGGCTCTGGATGACGGCGTCGCCGATCGACTCGGGCTCGTGCCGGGCCTTCTGGCTCGTCTGCCGCGACGACGACCTCGACCCCGAGCGCGACGCCCACCACCTGGCGTTCCAGCAGGTCGTGCTCGACGAGGACGAGCCCGTCGTCTGCGCCCAGGACCCGCCAGAGATCCCGCTCGAGCCCGGCATCGAGGTGTCGGTGCGCACCGACAAGGTGTCGATCGAGTACCGCCACTGGCTCCGCGAGCTGGCCGCCGCGGCCGAGGTCGGCCCCGACGCGGTGCGGGCCACGCTCACCGTCCCCACCCACGCCGTCGCCTGAGAGGAGCCCCGTGGACTACGCCGAGTACCTCCGCCGCCTGCCCAAGGTCGAGCTGCACTGCCACGTCGAGGGCACGCTCCGCCCGTCGACCGTCGCCGACCTGGCCAAGAAGCACGGCATGACCCTGCCCACGCCCGACGTCGACGAGCTCTACAGCTACGAGACGATCTACGAGTTCCTCGAGGTGTTCCGCTTCGTGAACTCGACGGTGATCGACCGCGACGACTTCGCCCGGATCGCCTACGAGTCGCTCGAGGACGGCGTGACCCTCGGCAACCTCAAGTACCGCGAGATGTTCTTCAACCCGACGCTGCACACGCCCCGAGGCGTCGACATGGCGACGATCGTCAACGGCTTCGCCGACGGCATCAAGGCGGCCGAGGTCGACTACGGCGTCCGCTGCTTCCTCATCGCCGACGTCTACCGCCAGGACGACCCGGCCATGGCCCTGGCCATGACCGAGGACGTGCTGGCCAACCGGGTGCCCGAGCTCGTCGGCCTCGGCATGGACGGCGCCGAGGCGCCCGACCCGCCCGAGAAGTTCGTCGACTCCTACCGCCTCGCCGGCAACGCCGGGCTGCGCCTCACCAGCCACGCGTCGGAGGACGCCCCGCCGGTGAACATCACGACCTGCCTCGACGTGCTCGGCTGCGAGCGGATCGACCACGGCTACCACATCCTCAGCGACGAGGCCGTCGTCGCGCGCTGCCGCGACGAGGGCATCCACTTCACGTGCTGCCCGACGTCGACCGCCGTGGTCTACGGCTGGCCCGACCTCACCGCCCACCCCATCAAGGGGATGATCGAAGCGGGACTGAAGGTCCACCTCAACTCCGACGACCCGACGATGTTCCGCACCGACATCGGCAAGGAGTACGTCGACTTCATCGGGCAGAACGACTACTCGCCCGAGCTGGCCAAGGAGCTGGTGCACAACGGCGTCGACGCCACCTGGCTGAGCGACGACGAGAAGGCGGCGATGCACAAGGCGTTCGACGCCGAGATCGCCGAGCTCGACGCCCAGCTGACCCGATGAGGCTCAGCAACACCGACCCGGCGCTGCGCCACGGCTGGCATCCCGTCGCCCGCTCCGAGGCGGTCGGCGCCGAGCCGGTGAAGGCCCGCCTCCTCGGCGAGGACTGGGTGCTCGTGCGCCTGCCCACCGGACTCGCTGCGTTCGTCGACCGGTGCCCCCACCGCCTGGCCCCGCTCAGCCTGGGCTGGGTCGACGGCGACTCGCTGCGCTGCGGCTTCCACGGCTGGTGCTTCGACCAGGCGGGCACGTGCACCGAGATCCCCTCGATGGGCTCGTCCGAGAAGCGCCCGCCGCGGGCCGACGTGCGGACCCCGTGGGGCCTCGAGGAGCGCTACGGCCTCGTCTTCCTCGCCCCCGAGGAGCCGGTCGCCCCGCTGCTCGACGTGCCCGAGGCCGACGACCCGGCCTTCCTCCACGGCGAGCTCGACGTCATCGCCGCCGCCATCGGCGCCGGCCTGGCCGCCGACAACTTCCTCGACATGTCGCACTTCCCGTTCCTCCACGCCAACACGATCGGCGCCGAGGAGTCGGCGGTCATCGAGGAGCTCGACGTGCAGCGCGACGGGTTCTGCATGACCGTGCGCAGCCGCCACCCGTTCCCCAACCGGGAGGACCCGGCGGTGGCGACGGGGGAGCGGCCGCTGCTCCAGCACCGGATCGTGACGTACCGCTACCACGCCCCGTTCCTCATGTCGCTGCGCATCGACTACGAGGAGGCGGGCGGCACCAACGTCATCCACTACTTCCTCCAGCCCGTCGACGACGACCTGGTCCTCACCTACTGCGTCATCCACCGCGACGACCTCGGCGGCGACGAGCAGCGCATGGCCGAGGCCGTCGGCTTCGAGCTCAAGATCCTCGACGAGGACTACCGGTTCCAGCAGGCCTACGTCGACCGGTCGCTGCCCCTCGACCTCACCGCCGAGGTCCACGTGAAGGCCGACCGGGCCACGTTGGAGCTGCGGCGCATCCTCGGCGACCTCGTGAAGGAGCACTCGTGAACGACCCCGTCGACCCCACCGTCCGTCGGCGCGCCATCAAGGCGGCGCGCGGCGAGGAGCCGTTCGACCTGCTCCTCACCGGCGGCACGGTCGTCGACGTGGGGGTGGGCGAGCTGCGCCCGGCCGACGTCGGCATCGTCGGGCCGCTGGTGGCCAGCGTCCACGCGCCCGGCTCCCGCACCGACGCCCTCGACGTCATGGACGTCACCGGGAAGTACCTGGCGCCCGGCTACATGGACCTGCACGTCCACTTCGAGTCGTCGATGCTCACGCCCGGCGGCTACTGCCAGGCCGTGCTCCCTCGGGGCACGACGACGATCTTCTGCGACCCCCACGAGCTGGCCAACGTGGTCGGCGTCGCCGGCGTGCGCTACTCGGTCGAGGCCAGCCGTGGGCTCCCGATGCGGGTCGTCGTCCAGGCCCCGTCGTGCGTGCCGCCCCAGCCCGGGCTCGAGCTGTCGGGCGCCGACCTCTTCCGACCCGACGTCGAGGAGATGCTCTCGTGGGACGAGGTCGGTGGGCTGGCCGAGGTGATGGACATGCTGGGCGTGCTCGGCGGCGACGACCGCATGGTCGGCGTGGTCGAGGCCGGGCTCGAGAGCGGCAAGCTCGTCTGCGGCCACGCCGCCGGTCTGACGGGCCAGGCGCTCCAGGCCTACCTGTGCGCGGGCATCACGTCCGACCACGAGGTGTTCAGCGAGCCCGACGCCCTGGAGAAGATCCGCGCCGGGATGACCGTGGAGCTGCGGGGGATGATGAACTCGATCCTCCCCGGCATCGTGGCCGAGGTGAACGCGCTGCCGATCCCGCCGACCCACCTGGTCGCCGCCACCGACGACCTGTTCGCCCTCACCCTGCTGGAGGATGGCGGCATCGACCACCTGCTGCGCCGCCTCGTCGAGCACGGCATGGACCCGATCCTCGCCCTGCGCTGCGCCACCTACCACGCCGCCTACCGCATGCAGCGCACCGACCTCGGCCTGGTCGCCGCCGGCCGGCGGGCCGACCTGGTCGTGCTGCCCGACCTCGTGTCGTTCACCCCCGACGAGGTCTTCTACGACGGGCGCCACGTCGCGTCGGGTGGCGAGCTGCTCGTCGACGTCGTCGAGGGTCCGAGCGACCCGCCCCTCGACACCATGAAGCTCACCGGCGTCACGGCCGACGACATGCGCGTGCGCCTCGACGTGCCCGACGGCGTGCACCGGGTCCGGACCCTGGCCGACGCCGTGATCACCCGCTGGGCCGAGGCCGAGGTCACCGTGACCGACGGCGTGGTGGCGCCGCCGCCCGGCCACGTCGTGCAGGCGACCGTGCACCGCCACGGTCGCATCCCGGCCACGCCCCACGCCTTCCTGCTGTCGGGATGGGGCGACTGGACCGGCGCCATCGCCACGACGGTTGCCCACGACACCCACAACCTCGTCGTGTTCGGCCGCGACGCCGACGACATGGCGCTGGCGGCCAACGCGGTGATCGCCACCGGCGGGGGCGTGGCCGTGGCCTCGGGTGGTGAGCTGGTGGCGTCGATCGCCCTCCCGGTGGCCGGCATCCTCTCGCCCCTCCCGGCGAAGGAAGTCGCAGCGATCCAGCGCACCGTGCAGGATGCAGCGGTGAGGATCGGTCTCCACACCCCGCTGCTGAGCCAGCCCCTGTTCCAGGTGATGACGTCGTCACTGGCGTGCCTGCCCGGTCCCCACGTCACCGACCTGGGGCTGATCGACGGCGACACCGGCGAGCTCGTGCCCTCCATGCTCCTGTGACGTCGACGGCCCCCGAGGCCGGCGCCGACATCGAGGGTCACCCGCAGCGCTGGTGGGCGCTCGTCTTCCTGTGCCTGACGTTGGGGATGGTCTCCCTCGACAACTCGATCCTCAACGTCGCCCTGCCCCACATCCGCGACCAGCTCGGCGCCAGCGAGAGCGGGCTCCAGTGGATCACGACGGCCTACAGCCTGGTGCTGGCCGGGATGCTCCTGCCCCTCGGCGTGATCGGCGACCGGCACGGGCGCAAGGTGCTGCTGGTGACCGGCCTCGCCA
The DNA here is from genome assembly GCA_025464025.1 of Actinomycetes bacterium. The sequence continues at coordinate 6,724 of JAODBP010000088.1, forward strand.
TCTTCGGCGCGGCCTCCGCGCTCGCCGCCTTCACGACGTCGACCGGGGTCCTCGTGGTGGCGCGCGGCCTGATGGGCGTCGGCGGCGCGTGCGCCATGCCGGCGACGCTCTCGATCATCGGCAACATCTTCCTGGAGCACGAGCGACCCAAGGCCATCGCCATCTGGTCGTCGACGGCGGGGATGACGGCCGCGGCCGGCCCGGTCGCCGGTGGCCTCCTGCTCGACCGGTTCTGGTGGGGCTCGGTGTTCCTGGTGAACGTGCCCGTCGCCATCGCCGTGGCCGTCGGGGCGATCGTGCTGGTGCCGGAGTCGCGCGACGTCGCCTCGCCCAAGGTCGACCGGCGCAGCGCCCTCACCTGGTGGGGCTCCCTCACCGCCGCCCTGTTCGCGATCATCGAGGCACCGCAGCGGGGCTACACGTCCGGGCCGGTGCTCCTCGCCGCCCTCGTGGCCGTCGTGCTCTTCACCCTCTTCCGCATCCAGGAGGGCCGGACGGACGGGCCGCTGGTCGACGCCGAGACCGCCGCCGACCTGCGGCTGTGGGCCGGCATGGCCACCATGGCCGCCCTCTTCCTCACCCTGTTGGGCGGGCAGTTCGTGGTGACCCAGTGGCTCCAGGGGCCGCGGGCCCTCTCCGCCCTCGCCGCCGGCATGTGCTTCGTCCCCGGGGCCCTGGCCTCGATGGTGACCGGCCTGCTCAACCCCCGCTTCGTGGCCCGCTGGGACCACGCCGCGGCCGCGGCGACGGCGCTCCTGCTGCTCGCCGTCGGTGCGGCGGGCGTCAGCGTCGCCATCCTCGCCGGGTCGGTCCCGGCCGCGATCGCCACGTTCGCCCTGATCGGGTGCGGCGTCGGCGTCGGTTCCCCCACCGGCGCCGAGCTCATCATGTCGGCCGCCCCACCGGCCCGGGCCGGCTCGGCCGCCGGCGTCAACGAGACGATCGTCGAAGCGGCCGGTGCGCTCGGCGTCGCCGTGCTCGGCTCGGTGCTGGCCGGGAGCCACAGCTTCGCGAGGCCCCT
>JAODBP010000100.1 GCA_025464025.1 Actinomycetes bacterium
CCGCCGCGTCGCCCAGCGCTACGCCGACATGGGCGTCGACCGCCTCCTCTGCCACGTCCAGTTCAAGGACATGACCCAAGAGCAGATCTGCGACAACATCCGCCTCCTCGGCACCGAAGTCGTCCCCCACTTCCGGTGACGGCCACGGTCGAGGTCGCGCGCTCGACACCGGGGCGTCGGACGCCGAGGCTGCCGAGCTCGCCGCCGAGGGGACCGATCCCCCCGCGGACCTGAACGCGTCGTCGGAGTTCCGATGCCACCTCGCGCGCGTCCTCGTCGGCCGGGGCCTCGCCGAGGCCGTCCGTCCCTAGGGGAAGGGGACTCGGAGGCGGTCGCCCAGGCTGGCAAGCGGTGCCTGGGGCCGGGCCCCGAGCTGCGCGATCACCTCGGCCGCGGCGAGGGCACCCAAGCGAGCCGCCACCCCCACCTCGAAGCCACGGGTGATGCCGAAGAGGAAGCCGGACGCGAAGAGGTCGCCGGCACCCGTCGTGTCGACGACGTCCGCGACCGGCGCCGCGGCGACCTCGAACCGCACGCCACCGGCCGAGACGTAGGCCCCGGCCGCGCCGCGGGTGACCACGACGATGTCCGTCGTGCGCGCCGCCGCTGCGAGCGCGTGCTCGACGTCGTCGGTGTCGTAGAGGAGGCACAGCTCGGCGTCGTTGCCGAAGAGGATGTCGACGATCCCGCCGACGAGCGCTCGGAAGCCGTCCTGGAATCGCTCGACGCAGAACGAGTCGGACAGCGACAGCGCCACCCGGCGGCCAGCGGCGTGGGCCGCGCCCGCCGCCTTGCGGAAGGCCTCCCCCGCCGCCTCGTGGTCGAAGAGGTACCCCTCGAGGTAGGTGATCTCGGCGCGGGCCACGAACCGCTCGTCCACGTCGTCGGGGCCGAGCATGCACGCGGCGCCGAGCAGCGTGCTCATGGTCCGCTCGCCATCAGGCGTGACCACGATCAGCGAGCACCCCGTGCCCGGACCGGCGTCGGCGGGGGCCACCGACACCTCGACGCCAACGGCGTCGAGGTCGCGGGCGAAGACCTGACCGAGGTGGTCGTCGCGGACCCGGCCGACGAACCCGCCGCGCCCGCCGAGGGAGACGAGCCCGGCCATGGTGTTCGCGGCAGACCCACCGGACGCCTCGACCTGCGGCCGCATGGCGGCGTACAGGTCGAGGGCCCGGCGCTCGTCGACCAGCGTCATCGACCCCTTCACCAGCCCGTGCTCCACGAGGAACTCGTCCGACTCCAGGGCGATGACGTCGACGAGGGCGTTGCCGACGGCAACGACGTCGAGCGGCGCGCCCACGTCAGCCGACGAGCTCGTCGAGCCCGGCCTTCGTGCGGAGGTCCGCCGCCCGATCGGTGGCCTCCCACGTGAAGCCCTCGTCCTCCCGGCCGAAGTGGCCGTAGGCCGCGGTCGGCGCGTAGATCGGTCGACGGAGGTCCAGGTCGTCGCGGAAGGCGGCGGGCCGCAGGTCGAACTGCTCCTGCACCAGGTGCAGGAGCTCGACCGGCGCGATCGCCTCGGTCCCGAACGTGTCGACCATGAGCGACAGGGGCCGAGCGACGCCGATGGCGTAGGCCACCTGGACCTCGACGCGTGCCGCGAGTCCGGCGGCCACGAGGTTCTTGGCGACGTGGCGGCATGCGTAGGCCGCCGAGCGGTCGACCTTGGACGGGTCCTTCCCGGAGAACGCGCCACCGCCGTGGCGGGCGAACCCGCCGTAGGTGTCGACGATGATCTTGCGGCCGGTGAGACCGCAGTCGCCGACCGGACCGCCGATGACGAAGCGCCCGGTGGGGTTGACGTAGAACGACTCCTGCAGCTCATCGGGATCGAACAGGTGCTCCGGCAGGGAGCCGAGCACGACGTGCTCCCAGAGCGCGTCGCGGAGGTCGTCCTCCACGCCCTCGTCGTGCTGGGTCGAGATCAGCACGCCCTCGATGCCGACCGGCCGCCCGTTCCGGTAGCGGATCGTCACCTGGGTCTTGCCGTCCGGACGGAGCCCGGCGACCTCGCCGCTGCGGCGGACCGCGGCCAGGCGCCGGGCCAGGCGGTGGGCGAGAGCGATCGGCGTGGGCATGAGCTCGGGGGTCTCGTCCGTTGCGTAGCCGAACATCATCCCCTGGTCGCCGGCGCCGACCGAGTCGTAGGGATCGGTGTTGCCTTCGACCCGCGCCGCGTAGGCGACGTCGACGCCCTGGGCGATGTCGGGGGACTGCGCGTCGACCGCCTTGATGACCTGCACGGTCTTGCCGTCGTAGCCGACCGCGTCGCTGTCGTAGCCGATGCGGCAGACGGTGTCGCGAGCGATCGCCTCGAAGTCCACGTCGGCGGTGGTGGTGACCTCGCCGGCGAGCACGATGAGCCCGGTGGTGATCAGGGTCTCCAGCGCCACGCGGGACGTTGGGTCCTGATCGAGGCAGGCATCCAGGATCGCATCGGAGATCTGGTCGGCGATCTTGTCGGGGTGACCTTCGGTCACCGACTCGGACGTGAACAGCACATCGACTTCGGCCTGGTCGGGCACGGGAGAGCTCCTTCGGATCGGCGAGGTGGCAGGCAGGCAGAGCTGCTCCCCGCTTCGCCGCCGTCGATCCGACCTCAGAGACGTCGGCGGCCGGGCGTGCGCCGGCAGGGACGTCGGATGACGTCCGGCTGAGCAGCGCGAGGGGACCAGCACCTTCCGACGAGCCCGGAACACCGGGACCACACGCTGCCGAACGGCAGCGCACTCATCTGCGATCGATCGTCGCACACCTCGCCGGACGGTGTCAACAGTGCCGTTTACGGGAGCCGCACCCGGGCGTAGGGCCCGGGCAGGCCCGGCACCTGGGCCGAGGTGACGTACACCGCACCGCCGATCTCGTCGACCTCGTCGCCGACGCCCGTGCCCGTGGTGATCCACAACGTCGTGCCGTCGGGCCCACCGAACGCGACGCCGGTCACGAGCGGCTGCGGGAGCTCCAGCTCCACCACCCGCCGACCCTTGGCGTCCCACGCCACCACGACGCTGCCCCCCGCCATCGCCACCCAGACGCTGCCGTCGGCGGCGACGGCCAGCCCGTCGGGCACGCCGCCGTACTCGGAGGTGTCGGCGAAGGGGCGGCGGGAGGCCATCGACGGCTGGTCGAGCGTGAAGGCCCACACGAGCTTCCGGCCGGAGTCGACGTGGTACAGCACCGTGGCGTCCGGGTCGATCCCCAACCCGTTGGAGGCCAGGACGTCGTCGGAGACGACCCACGACGAGCCGTCGACGTCGATGCAGTAGAGCCGGCCGTCGTTGGTCCGGGCCTCGTCCGGACCGAGGGGGTTGTGCGCCATCGATCCCACGAACACCCGGCCGCGGTCGTCCGCGGTGAGGTCGTTGAAGAACACCTCGTCCTCAGCGGTCTCGAGCAGCACGGTGGTGGCACCGCCTGCCGCGTCGGGGAGCTTGTGGGCGAGGTTGCGGCCCGCGACGACGAAGCCGCCGGCGGCGTGGGCGACGAGCCCGCCGATGCCCTTGCGGTGGGCCAGGTAGACCTCGGGCGGGCGGGCATCGACGATGCGGTGGACGCCCCCGTTGGTCATGTCGGCGTAGACGAGCCCGTGCTCCTCGTACCACCGAGGCCCGTCGATGAGCCCGTAGCCCTCCGCGATGCGACGCATGCCGGCTCTCCTTCGTGGTTCAGGGGTGACCGATCGGGATCATAGACAGGGATTCAGCGCAGGATCCCATGCTGATTCAGCGATTTCTGCCGGCCGAACGGTCGATGCTTCAAGACGTTCGGTCCGGCGATGTTGCCGCGACCTTTGCGTCGATCCCGGTGGAACGGCCCTCCGCCTACGACCAGCTCGGCGCGGTTCCGGTCGCCGACCCACACCTGAGGTCAGGCGTGGATGCCGGCCTCCCGCAGGGTGGCGCTGTCCACGCCGATCTCGCGCCAGGCGGCGTGGCTGATGCCCTTGCGGGCGGCGTAGCTCGCCGCCGACCGGACGAACGCCGCACGCGAGTCGGCCAGCTCGTCGACCGCCGGGGTGCGGGAGAGCGACTCGAGCTCCTCGAGCAGGTCGGTGCGCTCCTGCACGAGCTGCAGGCGGATCACGCCCTTGGCGCTGGGAAGCTTCTCGTCGACGGCCACCAAGCGGCGCTTGACCGTCTCGACCGTGCGCTTGGGCCCGCGCTTCCCCGGTACTCGACTCGCCTCGAGCGCTTCGAGGTAGCGCCGGACGGCGTTGGCCTCCTCGCGCGCAATTCCCAACGCCGTCTGGTGCTCCGCTGCCCGACCCATCGATTATCCCTCGTCCGCGGTCCTACGGGTACGCGAAAGAGCATATGCGATTGCACGGGCTGGGATGGAAACTGCTGGGTACGGGTGTCAGAGAATTGAACGGCAGGATGCCCAGCGGGCGATGGTTCCGGGAGCTACCCGGCGAACGCCAGCGGAAGGTTGCCCATCCCGTTCGACCGGTTGGCCTCGGTCGCATCCCGGAGATGGCTCTGCACGGTGAGACGCTTCTGCACGAGATCGAGCTTCTCCAGGACGTCGCGCTCGCCGGCGATGGCCTTGTCGAGCGAGCGGAGTCGACGGAGCAGATCCCGGCGGCTGATCGGGTTCATGGTGCCTCCCTCCCCAGGTGGCCGGGCCCCCTGGCCCGACCGCGACATCCTGCCACGAGTCCTCCGGTAGCGTCAACTCCAACGTTGACGTTGTACTCCGTGCCGGAACTAGAACGGACCCGAAGATATCAACGCATATGTTGACATGTCTGCCCCGACAGGTGTTGGCTACCTCGGGGCCCCGATCAGGGACCCGGGACGTGGAGATCGCCATGCGCTCGAGCGAGCAGAGCGAAGCAACGGAGCTCCCCGACACGCCGGTCGGACGGCAGGTCCGCTGGCTGCTCGAGGCATGGTCGTCCGGCCGGGTGTCCGACGCCGAGGTGGGCGAGCGTTTCGCCCCCGGGTTCTCGTTCGACCGGTTCTCGTCCGGCGACGGCCTGGTGGACCCCGGCCCACGGCGGGCGTGGCTCGAGCAGGGACGGCGCACCCAGCCCCGCCCGGTGCAGGTCGCGTCGGACACCCCGCTGCAGCTCGCGGTCGAGGTGGCGGGACGCGACGACTGCCGGACCTGGCACGGCTTCCGGGTCGAGGACGCGCCACCGCACCGGCTGTCCGTCCACTGCTCGATGAGCCCGATGCCTGAGGACGGGGTGGCGCGAGCGAGCGCCACGATGCAGGTCGGCGCGGTCGGTCGGGCCGCCCACCTCGTCGACGACCCGCCGCACGTCTTCGTCGACGAGATCGCCCGCCAGCTCCTCACCCCGGAGCACCGGGAGCACCTGCCGACCCGGCCCCGCCGGGGGCCCACCTACCTCACTGCGCTCGTCCGGGCCCGCCTGGCCGAGGACGTCGTCGAGCAGGCCTACGCCGACGGCTGCCGCCAGTACGTCGTGCTCGGCGCCGGCCTCGACTCCTTCGCCTACCGCCGCCACGACCTCCCCGGCCTCCACGTCTTCGAGGTCGACGAACCCGTCAGCCAGGACTGGAAGCGCACCCGCCTCGCCGAGGTCGGCATCACCGAGCCCGAGCACCTCAGCTTCGTCCCCGTCGACTTCGACACCCAACGCCTCGACGAACGCCTCGTCGCCAACGGCTTCGACCCCGACCGACCCGCCGTCTTCTCCATGCTCGGCGTGACGGGCTACATCACCAAGGACGCCTTCGAGCACACGCTCGACCTCGTCGGCGCCACCTCCGGCAACGAGCTCGCCTTCGACTACCACTGCCGATCGCTCGAGACCGACTTCGACCGGCTGCTGCTCGCCGTCGTGCGCGCCGCGGGCGAGCCGAACGACACTGCCTACGAGCCCGACGAGGTGATGGTGTTGCTGGCACGGCGCGGGTTGGTCGTCGTGTGCGACCTCGATCCCGACGGCGCGACGCAGCGGTACCTGGACGGCCGGGCGGACGGGTTGGCGGTGAAGGGGATGACGCGCCTCGTGCACGCCCGGCGGCCGGCCTGAGGGCCGACGAGCGGACGACTCACCGTCCGGCTCACATATGCTGATTCACGACGACTATCATGTTGGTGTTTAGGGGGGGCCTCGATGGTCACATTTCCAGATTCTCCGGCCGGTCATCACGTCAGTTGGCTGTTCGACGCGTGGGTCGGCGATGAGGTCTCCCAGGCGGAGGCCGAGGCCCACTTCGCGCCGACGTTCAAGATCAACCGCTTCTCGTCGTCGGGTTCGCTCCTCGATCCCGACGCCCGGGTCGAGTGGCTGGCCCAGGGTCGCGCCCTCCAGCCGACGGTGAAGGCGGTCGTCGAGCAGCCGGATCCCAACCTGCTCTGCGTGCTGGCCGAGTGCGCCGACGGCACCGCGGCGTGGCACGGCTTCCTCGTCGAGCCCGAGGCACCGCACCGGCTCACCCTGAACGTCGGCATCGATGCCGTCGACGAAGGCGGCGCCGGCGGGGCGAGCGCGACCATGCAGCTCGGCGCCCTCGGCCGAGCCGCCCACCTCGCCGACAGCGAGCCGCACGTGCTGGACGACGACATCGCGGCGGTCCTCCTCTCGGCCGAGTACCACTGCCACCTCCCGACCGAGCCCCGTCGCGGCCCGATCTCGTTCGTGGCCGTGATCCGGGCCCGCCTGGCCGAGGACGTCGTCGAGCAGGCCTACGCCGACGGCTGCCGCCAGTACGTCGTGCTCGGTGCCGGCCTCGACTCCTTCGCCTACCGCCGCCACGACCTCCCCGGCCTCCACGTCTTCGAGGTCGACGAACCCGTCAGCCAGGGCTGGAAGCGCACCCGCCTCGCCGAAGTCGGCATCACCGAGCCCGACCACCTCAGCTTCGTCCCCGTCGACTTCGACACCCAACGCCTCGACGAACGCCTCGTCGCCAACGGCTTCGACCCCGACCGACCCGCCGTCTTCTCCATGCTCGGCGTGTCGATGTTCATCACCGGCGGCGCCCTCGAGCAGACGATGCGGATGGTGGCCCAAGGCCCCGGCAACGAGATCGCGTTCGACTACAACTGCCTGTCGCTCGAGACCGACGGCGACCGGGTGCTGAAGGCCCTCGTCGCCCAGGCCGGGGAACCCTGGGTCTCCTTCTACGAGCCCGACGAGATCGAGCGGCTGCTCAAGACCTGGGGGCTCGAGGTCGTCGACGACCTCTCCCCCGCCGACAGCACCGAGCGCTACCTGGCCAGCCGGCCCGACGAGCTGCGGGTGATGGGCGTGACGAGGTGCGTCCACGCCCGCGTGCCGCTGACCTGACCACGGCATCGACAGGAGCAGCCCGTGATCGAGGTACGACCGACCTTCTGCCGGATCTGCAACAAGCTGTGCCCGATCGAGGCACACGTCGAGGACGGCCGGCTCGTCAAGGTCACGGGTGACAAGGCCAACCCGATCTACGACGGCTACACGTGCGTCAAGGGCCGAGAGATGCCCACCTTCGTCAACAGCCCCGACCGGTTCCTGCGCAGCCAGCGTCGACGGCCCGACGGGGCGCTCGAGCCCATCCCGGTGGCGCAGGCCATGGACGAGATCGCCGAGCAGCTGCGCCGGATCATCGACGAGCACGGCCCCCGCGCCGTGGCGGCCTACACCGGCACGCAGTCGCAGAACCCTGCGGCGATCCCGATGCTCACGTCGTTGCTGCGCGGGATCGGCTCCCCCATGCAGTTCGCGGCCCTCACGGTCGACAAGCCGGGCCGCACGCTGGCGTGGACGATGCTCGGCCGGTGGATGGCGCCCCACCAGAACTTCCACGATCCGAAGGTGGCGCTGATGATCGGGATCAACCCGTTCGTCAACGGCCTGGGTGGCGTCCCCCAGGGCCCGCCGGGCAAGTGGCTGTCGGACCGGCTGGCCGACGGGATGGACCTCATCGTCATCGACCCCCGGCGCAGCGACATCGCCAAGCGGGCGACGATCTTCCTCCAGCCCCGTCCGGGCCACGACATCCCGCTCCTGGCCGCGATGCTCAACGTGATCCTGCGCGAGGCTCGCCACGACGCCGCCTTCGTCGCCGAGCACGTGCGCGGCCTCGATGCCCTGGCCGAGGTCGTCGGCGCCTTCGACCCGACCGAGGTGGCGCGCCGCGCCGATGTCGACGCCGACGACCTCGTCACCGCCGCCCGGCGCTTCGCCGACGCCGGCCGGGGCTACGTGGTCGCCGGCACCGGCCCCCACATGGCGGCCTCGGGCACGGTCCTGGAGTACCTCGCGCTCTGCCTCGACACCGTCTGCGGCCACTGGATGCGGGCCGGCGAGGAGGTGCGCACGGCCGGCGTCCTCGTGGCCCCGTTGCAACCGAAGGAGCAGGCGGCCGACCCACAGCCGGCGTACGGCTACGGCGAGCGGTCGAGGGTGCGCGGCCTCGGCATGGGCGCGGCCGGCATGCCCAGCGCGACCCTCGCCGACGAGATCCTCCTCGACGGCCCTGGTCGGGTGCGGGCGCTCATCACCTGCGGGGGCAACCCGGTCGTGGCCATCCCCGACCAGCGCAAGACCATCGAGGCGATGCGGTCGCTCGACCTCCTCGTGGCGGTCGACCCATGGCCGTCCCAGACGGCGGAGCACGCCACCTACGTCATCGCCCCGAAGCTGCCCCTGGAGATGTCGGCCACGACCCAGAAGGTGGAGGGGGTCATGCGGTCGACCTACGCCACGGCCTACGGCTATCTCGACGACTACGCCCAGCACACCGGCCCCGTGGTCGACCCGCCGCCCGGCGCCGAGGTCATCGAGGACTGGGAGCTCTTCTACGGCCTCGGCCAGCGACTCGGGATCGACCTCTCGCTGTCGACGACCGGGGGCGGGACGGTGGCGCTCGACATGACGACGGCGCCGACGCCGGACGAGCTGCTGGCCATCATGTGCACCGGCTCGCGGGTCCCGCTCGAGGAGGTGCGGCGCCACCCGCACGGCGCGCTGTTCCCCGCCGACCCGCCCATCGTCGTCGCACCCAAGGACGAGGGCTGGGAGGGCCGGCTCGACGTCGGCAACGAGGACATGCTCACCGACCTGCGCACCGCCGCCGGCCCCTCGACGGCAGTCGACGGTGACCTCCCGTTCCGCCTCCTGGTCCGGCGGATGATGCACGTGGTGAACTCGTCGTACAACACCGGCACGGCGCACGGCTACCGCAACCCGGCGTTCCTGCACCCCGACGACCTGGTCGCCATCGGGGCCGAGCCGGGCGACATCGTCACCATCCGCTCGGCCCACGACTCGGTGCCCGCGGTGGCCGCCGCCGACGCCAGCCTGCGCCGCGGGACCGTCTCGATCGCCTTCGGCTTCGGCCGGGGCCCCGAGCACGACCACCTGGTCCGGGAGATCGGCAGCAACGTCGGCCGCCTGCTGCGCAACGACGACGACTTCGAGCGCTACTCCGGCCAACCGCGGCAGAGCAACGTCCCGGTCGCCGTGTGCCTGGCGGGGCCCGCACCGTCCTGAGGGGCGGTCCGGGCCCGGAGGTTCAGGCCCAGAGCCGCTTGGTCGCGATCGCCGCGCCCTCCGACAGGGAGCGCAGCTTCCACCACACGACCTCGGGATCGACGAAGCCACCGGAGGCGAAGGTCGAGAAGCCGCAGTCGGTGGCGGCGATGACCCGCTCCCGGCCGACGACGCGGGCGTAGCGCTCGATCCGGTCGGCGACGACCTCGGGGTGCTCCAGGTAGTTCGTCGTCGTGTCGATGCAGCCGGGCACGATGACCTTGTCCTCGGGCAGCACCACGTCCTCCCACATGCGCCACTCGTGCTCGTGCTGGGGGTTCGCCGCCTCGACCAGCAGGCCGGCCGGGCGGGCCTTCAGCACGATGTCGATCACGTCGCGCAGCGGCACGTCGAGGTGGTGGGGGCCCGCGTAGTTGCCCCAGCACACGTGCATCCGCATCTGCTGCGGGTCGATGTTCCGGACGGCGTGGTTCAGGGCCTCGACGTTGATCTCGGCCCACCGCCGGAAGTCCTCCAGCGGACCGTCGACGAAGTCCACCGCCGCCGACGTGTCGGCTTCCCCGGCCACATCGTGGAACGCCTTGGTGTGCCGGACCATGGCGAGGTCGGGGCAGTCGACCTGGAGGATGAGCCCGGCCTCGACGATCGCCTCGTACTCCGTGCGCATGGCATCGGCGAGGGCGAAGACGAACGCCTCGTGCGTCTCGTAGTGGAGGTTGCCGAGGAACGCCGAGATCACGCCGGGCGACGCGGCGCTGGCGAAGGCCTCCTCGGCGCCCGCCGCCTCGGCGGCGTCGACGAGCAGCCGGATCTCCTCCTCGAGCGCCTCGTGCCCGACGAAGGTGACCGGGCCGATGCACGTCGGCGTGGCCAGCTTGAAGCTGTTCCGCCACGCCTCCTCCATGCTCGGCACCTCGAGCGGGTCGGCCGGCGTCGACGGGTAGTGCTTCCCGCCGAAGCCGGTGAGCCGGTCCTTGACGTAGGTCGAGTAGCCGAACTTGCCCATCTCGCCGTCGTTGACGACGTCGACGCCGGCAGCCACCTGCTTGCGGACGACGTCCGCCGTGCCCTCTCGGACCAGCTCGACCATCCGCTCGGCGTCCCCGTCCTCCAGCGAACCCGAGTCGAAGCGCCGGAGGAGCCTCGCGAGGTCGCGGCCGCGCGGCAGGCTGCCCACGTGGCTCGTCAGGATGCGGTCTTCACTGCGTCGCACGCGCTGCTCCTTGGGGTCGGCCGGCGGCGAGGGCTAGTCGCCCTGCGGGTTCCAGTTCGTGACGAGGACCGGGTACTTCGTGTAGCGGGGGATCTGCTCGATCCAGAACTTGTCGGGGTTGAGCTTCAGGCCCTCGGGCTCGCCGTCGGGGTCGGGCTTGACGCCGGCGAGGAACAGCTTCTGCAGCAGCCCGATGTGGGCCCCGCCCTTGCCCTCGGTTCCGAGCACGAGGCGGAGGCCCAGGCACTGGTGGATGCCGGTGCCGAACCCCACGCCGTAGCGCTGCAGGCCGGACACGGTCGGGGAGGGCCGGTACGGGTTGAACTCGTTGGCGTCGTCGCCGAACACGGAGGTGTCGCGGTTGGCCGCCACCCACTCGATGTGGAGCTCCTGGCCCTTCGTGAGCTCGGTGCCGGCGATCTCGCAGTCGGTCGCGGCGACGCGGGTCGTGAACGGTGAGAACGGGGCCCGGAGGCGAACGGTCTCCTGCAGGGCGTCGAGCAGGAACATCAGGTCGGTCCGGCGCTCGTAGTCCTCGGGGTGCTTCTCGAACCAGTCCTGGAGGAACCCGACCGTCTGGATGATCGACTGGGTGCTCGTGCCGACCGATGCCGCCAGGAGCAGCGTCGACTCGATGATCGCGGTGTCCTCGTCGGCGTAGGCCGGGTCGGCGCCCTCGACGACGAAGCGCATCCAGTTCACCGGCACGTCTGCCTCGTCACGGGTGCCGGCCGCGACCTCGGCGAGCATCTCCTCCATGCGGGCCCGACCGGGTCGGAAGAACTCGTCGCGGTAGCGGGCCTTCGCCTCGACCGCCTTCTCGAGGATCACCTCGCGGTCCTCGAGGAAGCCGGAGCTGGTCCCGGCGGCCAGCGGGCCGGCGCACGAGCGCAGCCGGGCCAACCCCTCCTCGGTGTCGATGCCCGCGAGGCCGATGAGCTTGGCCGTCAGGTGGAGGAAGATCCGCTCGAGGAACTCGACGAGGTCCATGTGGCGGACGCCGTCGGCATCCGGCTCGCTGGCCACGCGCTCGAACATGACGTCGGCGGCCGGGAGCAGGATCTCCTCCCGGATGGTCGTGACCTCGTCGGGCTGCACCAGCTGGTTCAGCAGCTTCCGGCGGTTCTTGTGGCGGTCGCCGTCGAGGTACATGATCGAGTCGTAGAGGAACTCGCGGATGTTGAGCTCGCCGTTCACCGGGTCGACGGCGGCCGCCGCGAACGCATCGGGGATGTTGGCGATGTGCTTGGAGCGGACGATCTTCAGGACGTCGTCCATCTTCCGCACGTTGTGGACCGGGCACTCGCCCGGGCTCAAAAGGACGATGTCGCCCTCAGGGTGACCGTTCTCCACGACGGGCTCCTCTCCGATTTCCGAATGTCACGAACACGGATTCGAGATATGGGGAACACCGACACGCGGACAATCTCCGGTCATATCCCCCCTCGCCCCTCCATCCTTGCCCTTCGACCCGCATCCCGTCAACATGGAAGTTGAAAGCCTGACGGCGATGCCCGAGAACCTGGAGCGCGGATGAGCACGAACGTGGGGACGAGCCCACCCCTGGCGGCCGATCTGAGGCCGGGCGACGTGCTCGTGCCGGGGCAGTCGACCGCGGAGCCCACGGCGTTGCTGGAGGCGCTCCTCCCTGCCCTCGATCGCCTCGAGGGCATCCGGATGCTGTGCGGGATGAGCATGTCCGACGTCTTCCAGCGGGTGCCCGACCACGTGGCGATGGCGACCCACGCCGGCGGCATCGGCGGCAACGCCCCGCTGGTGATGTCCGGCCGGATGGAGGTCCTGGCCTGCCACATGTCGGAGCTGGCCTGGATGGTCACCGACGGGCCGTGGCGGCCCGACGTGGCGCTCGTCCTCGTCAGCCCGCCCGACGCCGACGGGATGTGCAGCATGGGCGCGGGGTGCGACTACCTGTGGCACGCGGTGTCCGCGGCGCGCGTCGTGCTCGCCGAGATCAACGAGAACGTGCCCCGGATCGCCGGCGACACCGGCGTGCCGCTCGATCGGCTCGACGGGTGGGTCTGCAGCGACCGACCGCTCGCCGAGTACCCGCTGGCCGAGCCGACCTCGCTCGAGCTCGAGATCGCCGCCACCGTCGCCGGGTACGTCCCCGACGGCGCCTGCCTGCAGCTCGGGATCGGACGTCTGGCCGAGGCTGTCATGCGGGCCGTCGCCGGCCGGCGCGACCTCGGCATCCACAGCGGCATGGTCGGCGACACCCTGCTGGAGATGGTGCGCGAGGGCATCGTGACCAACGCCCGCAAGCCCATCGACACCGGCCTGAGCGTCGCCGGGTCGCTGCTCGGCACGGCCCGGTGCCACGCCCTGGCCGCCGCCGACCCGACCTTGCGGCTCCGCAGCGTCGGGTACCTCCAGGACCCGACCACCCTGGCCGCGGTGGACGACCTGATCGCCGTCAACTCGGCGCTCGAGGTCGACCTCTTCGGTCAGGTCAACGCCGAGGTCGCCGGCGGCCGCTACCTCGGTTCGATCGGCGGGCAGGTCGACTTCCTCCGGGGCGCGGCCCGCTCCCGCGGCGGGCGGTCGTTCATCGCTCTCCCGGCGACGGCCAGCCGCGGGACCGCGTCGCGGATCGTCCCGACGGTGCACCCGGTGACGACGCCCCGCAGCGACGTCGACGTCGTCGTGACCGAGTTCGGCGCGGCCGAGCTGCGGGGCATCACCGTGTCGGAGCGAGCCCGGCGCCTGGTCGAGATCGCCGCGCCGCAGTTCCGCGACGAGCTCCGAGCCGCGGCCCGGAGCATGGGCGTGTAGTCAGTCGCGCGCCCAGGCCGGCGGGCGCTTCTCGGCGAAGGCCCGCAGGCCTTCGACCGACGCCGCTGACCCGATCAGGGAAGCCGAGAGCGCGGTGGCCCGCCGGAAGCCGTCTGCCACGTCGTAGCCGGCCAGCTCGCGGATGAAGGCCTTCGTCTGGACCAGCGACCCGGGCTCGCCGAGCCGGAGGGCATCGGTGACCTCGGCGGTCGCGGCGGCGAGGTCGTCGTCGCCGGTGACGGTCGTGACCAGGCCCGAGGCCAGCGCGGCCTCGGCGGAGAACACCTCGGCGGTCAGGAAGTAGCGGCTCACCGACCGGGGTGTCATCCGCTCGACGCACGGCACCGCCACCATCGTCGGCACCAGGCCGAGCCGCACCTCGGAGAAGCAGAACGTCGCCCGCGAGACCGCGACCGCGACGTCGGCGACGGCCACCAGGCCGATGCCACCGCCGCGGACGTGGCCGTTCACCGCGGTGACGACCGGCTTGGGGAACGACCAGAGGTCGGTCAGGAGCTGGCCGACGGCGCCGGCGTACTCGTCGATCGGGCCGCTGAGATCGGCCCCCGAGCAGAACGTCGTGCCCGCCGCGGTGAGGACGACGGCCCGGGCCTCGTCGGAGCCGGCGATCTCGGCGAGCAGGGACCGAAGATCCTCGAGCAGCCCGATGGAGAGGGCGTTGCGGTTCGCCGGCGAATCGATGGTGATCGTGGCGATGCCACGCTCGGTGTGGTGGCTGACCAGGCTGCTCAAGGGATCCGTCCTCGTCGTGGGTTCAGATGGCCGATTCGGCCGCCGCGGCGCGCTCGGCCTCGAGCCGCTCGCGCAGGCTGAAGGCGCCCATGGGGGCGTTGCGCGGGAGCTCGGCCATGGCTGCGGGCGGCTCCCGCCAGGGATCGGCCAGGCGGCCGGCCCGGGCGTCCTCGATCGCCCGCCACACCCGCTCGGGCGTGCACGGCATGTCGATGTGGCGGACGCCGAGGTGGCTCAGCGCGTCGACCACCGCGTTGACCACCGCGGGCGTGGATCCCACGGTGGCCGACTCGCCGATGCCCTTGGCGCCGAGCTCGTTGTTCGGCGACGGGGTCTCGGTGAACGCCGTGGTGTACGAGGGCAGCTCTGCCGCGCTCGGCATCGTGTAGTCCGCCAGCGTGCTCGTCACCGGGTTGCCGTCCTCGTCGTAGACGACCTGCTCCCACAGCGCCTGGGCCACGCCCGAGGCGATGCCGCCGTGCACCTGGCCGTCGGCGAGCAGCGGGTTGATGACGACGCCGCAGTCCTCGACGGCGACGTGCTGGCGCAGCGTCACCCGCCCGGTGTCGGTGTCGACCTCGACGACCGCCACGTGCGACCCGAACGGGAACGTCGAGTCGGCCCACTCGCTGTCGTGCTGGACGAGCAGCGGGTCGCCCCGTTCGGCCGCGGCCGTCGCCACCTCGGCCCACGAGACGCTTCGGCTCGGCACGCCGGCGACGCCGAGCCCGCCCAGCCCGTCGACGACGACGTCGTCGGGGCTCGCCTCGAGCAGCTCGGCGACGATCGCCCGGGCCCGCTCGACGACCTGGCGCGACGTCTGGCGCACCGAGGACCCGCCGAGCTGCACCGAGCGCGAGCCGCCCGTGCCGAACCCGTGGTCGACGAGGGCGGTGTCCGACTGGACGTAGGTGATCTGCTCCATCGGGATGCCGAGCTGGTCGGCCACGATCTGGGTGAACGTGGTGGCGTGGCCCTGGCCGTGGGCCGACGTGCCTGCCTTGACCGTCACCCGGCCGTCGGCGTGGACCTCGACCTCGGCGAACTCGCTGCCGCCCAGCGTGATCTCGACGTAGGACGACACGCCGATGCCGAGCAGGGTCCGGTCGGCCCGGTCCCGGCGGGCGGCCTGCTCGTCTCGGAGCCCCTCGTAGTCGGCGAGTCGCAGGGCCTCGTCCAGCGCCCGCTCGTAGTCGCCGCTGTCGTACACCGGTCCCTGCACGGTCTGGTAGGGGAACTCGTCCGGCTGCACGAAGTTCCTGCGCCGGATCTCGGTGGGGTCGATGTCGAGCTCGTCGGCCGCCATGTCGAGGATGCGCTCGAGCAGGTAGGCCGCTTCCGGGCGACCGGCGCCGCGGTACGGTCCCGTCGGCGTCGTGTTGGTCGTGGCGATCGCGACGTCGAAGGCGATCTTCGGGATGCGGTACACGCCCTGCGCCATCGTCTTGGTCTGGCCCATGAGGAGGACGCCGCCGAAGCCGGCGTAGGCACCGGTGTCGCTGATCATCCGGCACTGCAGGCCGGTGATCGTGCCGTCCCGGCGCAGGCCGAGCTCGACGTATTGCACCTGGGCCCTCCCGTGCGGCATCGAGACCAGGTTCTCGGAGCGGGTCTCGACCCACTTCACCGGTCGGCCGAGGGCCTGGGCGATCCGGGTCACGACGTACCCCTCGCCGGTCACGTGCTTCCCGCCGAACGAGCCGCCGACGTTGGGAGCGATGACCCGCAGCCGCTCGGGGTCGATCTCGAACGCGGCCGCCATCGCGGCGCGGACCGTGTGCGGCATCTGGCAGGCGCAGTAGACGGTCAGGTCGTAGCCCTCGGCCGTCGGATCGACCAGGATCGCGCTGCCCTCCATCGGCACGACGGCGAGGCGCTGGTTCACGAACCGGCCGCGGACGACGACCTCGGCGTCGTCGAGGGCGTCCTCGGCACCCGTGCGGGCCCCGACCATCAGGTTGCTGCCGGCCGCCTCGTACAGCACCGGGGCATCGGAGGCGAGCGCCTCTTCCATGTCGACGACCGGCGGCAGCGGGTCGTAGTCGATCTCGACCAGCTCGGCCGCGTCGACGGCCTGCGCCCGCGACTCGGCGACCACGGCGACGATGGGGTCACCGACGTAGTTCACGACGTCCACGGCGAGGCACGGCTTCGGGATGTCGGGCCGCAGCACGACGAGCGACGGCGCCGGCGGCAGGTCGAGGTCGGCGGCCGTGTACACGCCGAGCACGCCCGGCATGTCCCGCGCCCCGGTCGTGTCGATCGACACGATCCGGGCCCGGGCGACCGACGAGCGGATGAAGTGCACCACGGCCGTGCCCGGGAGCTTGAGGTTGTCGACGTAGGTGCCCTGGCCCTGGATGAGCGGCAGGTCCTCGACCCGCCGCACCGGTGCACCTGTGAACGACCCTGCTGCGAGCGTCATGTCCTGCGATCTCCAGTCAACCAGCGGTGTACGTCGGCGCCTTCGGCACCGGTGTCGGGAACCGGGCTGTGAGGACGCCGTCCACGGTCAACGTCTGGCCGCTGATGTAGCTCGCCAGCGGCGACGCGAGGAACACGACGGTGTCCCCGACCTCCTCAGGCGAGCCCAGGCGACCCATCGGGATGCGGTCGGTGAAGCCGAGGGCCACGCTGTCGACGGCGGCCGCGGTCTCGGTCGCGATCGCTCCGCAGGCGACCACGTTCATCCGGATCCCGTCGCGGGCGTACTCCCCGGCGACCGACTTGGCGAGGTTGGCCAGCCCGGCCTTGGCGGCGCCGTACGCCGCGGCGTACGGCGAGCTGACGCTGCCCGAGATCGAGCCGATCGCCACGATCGAGCCGCCCGTCCCCTGCTCGAGGAACACGTTGAGGGCGGCCCGGGCGAAGCGGAACACGTAGCGGAGGTTCACGTCGACGATCAGGTCCCAGTCCTCGTCGGTGGTCTCCCCCAGCGGCGCCCACGGCGCGAACAGGGTGTGGCCGCCGACGACGGTGACGAGCACGTCGAGCCGGCCGAGGGCGTCGACGGCACCGGCCACCGTGGCGAGGATCTGCTCGGGGTCGCGGACGTCGCACCGAAGCCCGACCCCGCCGACCTCGGCGCCGAGCGCATCGGCCCGGTCCTGGTCGATGTCGGCCACGGCGACGCGGGCGCCGGCCCGGGCGAGGGCGCGCACGGTGCCAGAGCCGTTGCCCGTGCCGCCGCCGACGACCAGCGCGACCTTGCCCTCGAGTATCGGCGCCCAGGCACCCAACGCAGCCTCCTCAGACCTCGACGAAGGCCTCGTCGCCCACGATCTCGACCGGGAACACCCGCACCGGGATGGTCGCCGGGAGGCCCTTCACGTCGCCGGTGTGGATGTTGAACCGGGAGCCGTGGGCCGGGCACTCGATGTCGGCACCGTCGAGGAAGCCCTCGCTCAGCTCGAAGTCCTCGTGGGTGCACAGGTTGTCGACGGCGAACAGGCGGCCGTCGTCGTCACGACCGACGCAGAGCTGCTTCCCGGCGATCTCGACGCACCGGAGGTCGCCCGCCTCGATCTCGTCGACGTTCTCGAGCTGATGACGGCTCATGGACGGACCGTAGCAGACCTATCAACGGTGGTGTTGAGAAAATTCACGCTCGACAGCGCGGCCGATGATCTCCTTCATGATCTCGGTCGTGCCGCCGTAGATGCGCGTCACGCGCGCGTCGGTGAAGGCACGGGCGATCGCCTGCTCGGACATGTAGCCGTAGCCCCCGTGGAGCTGCACGCCGACGTCGGCGGCCCGGCCCTGCAGCTCGGTGCACCACCACTTGGCCATGGCGGCGCCCTCGGGCGTGAGGGTGCCCTTGGACAGCGCCACCACGCACTTGTCGACGAAGGCCTGGCCCACCTCGATCTCGGTCGCCAGCTCGGCGAGCCGGAACCTCGTGTTCTGGAACGCGGCGACGGGCTGGCCGAAGGCGGTCCGCTCGTGCACGTAGGCCTGGGTGAGCTCGAAGCACCGCCGGGCCGCGGCCACGCCGGTCATGGCGATCGAGAGCCGTTCCCGGGGCAGGTTCGCCATCATGAGGCCGAAGCCGGCGCCCTCGGGGCCGATGCGGTTGGCGACGGGCACGCGCACGTCGGTGAAGTACAGCTCCGCCGTGTCCTGGGCGTGGAGGCCGATCTTGCCGAGGTTGCGACCCCGCTCGAAGCCGGCCATCCCCCGCTCGACGACGAACAGCGAGATGCCCCGTGCGCCCTGCGCCGGGTCGGTCTTGGCCGCGGTGATCACCAGATCGCCGTTGATCCCGTTGGTGATGAACGTCTTCGAACCGTTGAGGACGTACTCGTGGCCGTCGAGGCGCGCCGTCGTCGTGAGACCCGCGAGGTCGCTCCCGGCCCCGGGCTCGGTCATGGCGATGGCCGTGATGAGCTCGCCGGAGCAGACCCCCGGCAGCCAGCGGGCCTGCTGCTCCTCGGTGCCGGCGAGCAGGTACGGCACGCAGATGTCGTTGTGCAGCGTGAGGCCGATGGCCGATGCGTAGGCCCCGGCCCGCTGGATCTCCTCGGCGATCACCAGCTGGTACCGGAAGTCGTCGACGCCGCCACCCCCGAGCTCCTCGGGCACGTCGATCCCGAGGAAGCCACCCTCGCCGGCCCGCCGGAACAGGTCTCGATCGGCGATCCCCGCCGCTTCCCACGCTTCGACGTTGGGACAGACCTCACGCTCGAGGAAGGTCCGGAACGACGCCCGGAACATCTCGTGTTCTTCCTCGAACAGATCCCGCTGCATCACGAGAAGTCACCCATATGCGCCGGCACTCTAGTGAAAGAAGATCGGAGATCGGAATCGTCGTCTTGTCGGAGTTTCTCCTAACCTCTCGTCGACGATTTCACCGCCGGAGGACCGCGATGACCGAGAGCAACCACCTCTTCGACCTCGACGGGCGCGTCGCGGTGGTCACCGGAGCGTCATCGGGCCTCGGGGTCAGGTTCGCCCAGGTCCTCCACGGCGCGGGCGCGACGGTGGTCCTCGCCGCCCGCCGGGCCGACCGCCTCGACGAGCTCGTCTCGGCGATCGGGCCGCGCGCGATCGCCCATCCCTGCGACGTCACCGTCGACGAGCAGCGGGTGGAGCTGATCGACCGCACCGTGGCGCGCTTCGGGACGATCGACGTCCTCGTGAACAACGCCGGGGCGATGAACCCGGTGGCCGCCGAGGACGAGCCGGTGGAGGCGTTCCGGGACATCCTGGAGCTGAACCTGGTCGCCCCCTTCCACCTGGCCCAGCTCGCCGGGCGGGTGATGCTCGAGCGAGGTCGCGGGTCGATCATCAACATCGCCTCGATCCTCGGGCTCGTCGGCGGCGGCTCGATCCGGGTGCCCTCCTACGCCGCGTCCAAGGGCGGCCTGGTGAACCTCACCCGTGAGCTCGGCGTCCAGTGGGCCCGCCGGGGCGTCCGGGTGAACGCCATCGCCCCCGGCTACTTCGAGTCGGAGATGACCGCCGAGATGTGGGAGGACGAGCGGTCGATCGACTACATCCGGCGGAACACCCCGACGGGGCGCCAGGGCACGCCGGACGAGCTGGATGGCGTGCTCCTGCTCCTCGCCGGCGGCGGGAACTCCTACATCTCCGGGCAGACGATCGTGGTCGACGGAGGCTGGACGTCTCGCTGAGGTCGTGGTATCAACGTCTCTGTTGATGACCCTGCTGGCGTGCACTGCCGCCGGCGAAGACCACGGAGCCGATGATGGATCCAGCCGAGTACCGCCGAGTCCTGGGGCACTTCCCCACCGGGGTGACGATCGTGACCGCCATGTCCGGCCTCACGCCGCAGGGGTTCACGGTCGGGTCGTTCTTCTCGGTGTCGCTCGAGCCGGCCCTCGTCGGCTTCTGCGCCGGCAAGGCCTCGTCGTCCTGGCCGGCGATCCGAGACGCCGGCGCGTTCTGCGTGAACGTGCTGAGCGAGGCGCAGGCATCGCTGTGCCAGGACTTCTCGAAGGTCGGCGACAGGTTCGGCGCCGTGCCCTGGGAGCGCGTCGACGGGGGCGCACCCCGCCTGCTCGGTGCGGCGGCCTGGATCGACTGCGCGTTGACCGAGGTCGTCGAGGCGGGCGACCACGAGATCTGCATCGGCGAGGTGCGCGACCTCGGTGCCCGCGACACCGCCTCGCCCCTGCTGTTCCACCGGGGCCGCCTCGGCGGCTTCAAGCCGCACGAGGTCGTCGGCGCCGGCTGACCCTCAGACGGTGGTGATCCCGCCGTCGACGACGATGCTCTGTCCCGTGATGTAGGAGCCGGCGTCGGTGGCCAGCAGCAGCAGCGGCCCGTCGAGCTCGCGCAGGTCACCGAAGCGCCGCATCGGGATCTGCTCGACGAAGTGGGTGGCCAGGTCGGATGACCGCAGGTGCTCGTTCATCTCCGTCGGGAACCAGCCCGGCGCCAGGGCGTTGACGCGGACGCCGTGCCGGGCCCACTGCAGCGCCAGCTCCCGGGTGAGGCCGGCGAGGCCGCTCTTCGACGCCACATAGGTCGCCGCAGGCAGGTCCCGGTCGCTGTTGGTGACCTCGGTCGAGGTGATGTTCACGATGGCGCCCCCGCCGTGGTGGCGCATCACCGCCACGGCGAGCTGCGACAGCAGCATCGGCGCGACGAGGTTGACCTCGAGCTGCTCCCGCACGAGGGTCGGAGACTCTCGGGTCGCGGCGAACGGCACGCCGACGCCGGCCGCGTTCACCAGCACGTCGAAGCGCCCGAGCGCGGTCACGACGTCTCGCACCCGCTCGACGGCGACCTCGGGCTCCATCAGGTCGGCCTCGACGACCTCGGCGTCGGTCAGCGACGACGCCAGGGCGTCGAGGCGGTCCTTGCGCCGGGCCACGAGGACGACCCGGGCGCCGGCGGCATCGAGGGCGGTGGCGCAGCGGGCACCGATGCCGGAGCTGGCGCCGGTGACGACGGCGACCTTGCCGTCGAGTCGGAAGGACGGGGGCACGGTTCCTACTTCCTCGGCATGCGAAGGCCACCGTCGAGCCGGATGACCTCGCCGTTCAGGTAGTCGTTCTCGACGATGCTCACGACGAGCGCACCGAACTCGTCGCCCCGGCCGAGCCGCGACGGCGACGGCACGTCGGCCCGGAGCTGGTCGACGAAGTCGTCGGGCGCGGTGGCCACCATCGGCGTGTCGAACACGCCGGGCGCGACGGCGCACACCCGCACGCCGACCGGCCCGAGGTCACGGGCCAGCGCGAGGGTCATGCCGGCGACGGCCGCCTTCGACGCGGTGTACGCCACCTGGCCGGCGGGCCCGTCCATGGCCGCGATCGACGCGGTGTTGACGATCACGCCCCGGAGGCCGCCCGGGGCCGGCTCGACCCTCGCCATCGCCGCGGCCGCGTGCCGGATGACGTCGAACGTCGCGACCAGGTTGATGTCGATGGTCCGGCGGAACGACGCGAGGTCGTGCTTGCCGCCGCTGCGGTCGAGGACGCGCTCGACGTGGCCGACCCCCGCGCAGTTGACGCACACCCGCAGCGGCCCGCCGGCGGCCGCGTCGACGACCAGGGCCTCGACGTCGTCCGGGTCGCAGAGGTCGGCGGCCACGAAGCGGCCCGGGGTGACCAGGTCGGCGAGGACGCCGTCCGCCCGCTCACGCTGGGACTCGAGGTCGGCGACGACCACCGTCGCCCCCCGGGCGCTGAGGGCGCGCGCCGTGGCGGCGCCGAGCCCGGATGCGGCTCCCGTGACGAGGGCGACGCTGCCCTCGAACCTCACTTCCGGCGCTCGTCCCGGGCCACCACGAGACCGAGCGCCTCGAAGTCCCACGTCGTGTCGGTCACCGCCGCTTCCCGCAGCTTGTGCTTCATCACCCGCTGGGAGGCGTTCACCGGCAGCTCGTCCAGCAGCTCGACGTAGCGAGGGATGGCGAAGTACGGCAGCTCGACGCGGAAGAACTCGAACAGCACCTCGGGCGTGGGGGCGGCACCCGGTTCGGCGACGATGCAGGCCTTGATGTCGTCCTCCCCGAGGGGCGAGGCGACGCCGAGCACGGCGACGGCCGCCACCGCCGGGTGCTTCAGGATCGCCATCTCCAGCTCCTGCGAGGAGACCAGCTCGCCGCGACGGCGGAGGGCGTCCTTCTTCCGGTCCACGTAGTAGAGGCGGCCCTCTTCGTCCATCCGCCCGAGGTCACCGGTGTGGTGCCAGAAGTTCTTGAACGCCGCCAGCGTCGCGACCGGGTCGTTGAAGTAGCCCTCGAACATGATGCCGGGCTTGTTCGGGCGGGCGACGATCTCGCCGACCTCCCCGCGCGGCACCTCGTCGTCGTGGTCGTCGACGATGCGCACCTCGACGTCGGGCGCGGCGACGCCGGCGCTGCCGGGCAGGCGCGGCCCCGGCGTCGGGCAGATCGTCACCGGGCTCCACTCGGTCTGGGCGTAGAACTCGGTGAGGGCGACCATCCCGAACCGCTCCTCGAACTCGGTGAGCTTCTCGGGCTTGAGCGGGATGAACATGCCGCAGCGCACCTGGTGGTCGCGGTCGTCGTCGCGTGGCGGCTGGGCCAGCATCGCCATCGCCATCGGGCCGAGCCCGAGGATGTTGGTGACACCGAGCTCGCGGGCGCGGTCGAGGATCCGGCTGGCACTGAAGACGGGGTCGATGACGATCGACGCGCCCACGGCGAGCACCTGGCCGAGCGAGACGAACTGCCCGCCGATGTGGAAGAGGGGCATCGTCGTGTAGGCCACGTCGCCCGGCTGCACGTAGCCGACCGCACCGACCTTCCGGCCGATGCTCGTCGCGTACCGGTGCGGGATGATGCAGCCCTTCGGGTACCCGGTCGTGCCCGACGTGTACATGATGGCGTGGGTGGCCGTCGGGTCCAGCACGTCGAACTCGGCGTCGGCGCGGCCCGCGGGCTCCAGGTCGGCGAAGCGCAGGACCTGCTGCTTGGCCAGCTCGGGGGGCGCCTCGGTGCCGACGTGGAACACCGTCGTGAGCAGGGGCAGGTCGTCGACCAGCCCCGCGATCTGCCCCATCCCGAGGGTGTCGGTGATCAGGGCCGTCGACTGCGAGTGCGCGAGCTGGTACTTCAGGAAGTCGCCCTTGAGCGACGTGTTGATCGGCACCTGCACGGCACCGGCCCGGGCCAATGCGAACACCGAGAGCAGGAACTCCTCGCAGTTCGGCAGGACGAGCGCCACGTGGGCACCCGGGGTCACCCCGTGCTGGCGGAACCCGTCGGCGAGCGCGATCGAGCGGTCCCTGACCTCGGCGCACGTGAGCCAGCCGTCGTCGCCGCACCTCACCAGCGGCGCGTCGGGCGTCGCCTCGGCCCGCTGGTCGAGGAGCGAGACGAACGTGGGATCGGTCATCAGGCCTCCGTCAGGCTCATGAGGTCGCGGATCGTGTGCTGCTCGAGGGCGTCGACCATGGCGATCACGCGATCGGCCCGTTCGTCGCCCAGCACCGGGCGCATGGCGTTGCGGGCGATCTGGACGCGCTCCTGGTAGGGCAGCGGCGCGTCCGGGCGGCCCCGCACCTTCAGCTGCTCGACCGTCTTCTCGAACCGGCGGCCGTCGACGAGCCGCACGGCCACCGTGTTGGCGTCGAACGCCCGCACGTCGGCCTGGGTCGGGTCGACGCCGACCGTGACCCGCTGGCGGGCCGCGACGTACCGGGGGTCGACGGCGGCGGCATCGGTGAAGGCGTGCACGTACGGCAGCTCGGGGATCCCGCCGACGAGCACGCCGGCCAGCGCCTGCCGGAAGCAGAACTTGGCCTGCTCGGCGTTCACCGGCTCGTCGATGTGGCAGACCCGGCGGTAGAACGGCGAGACGGTCAGCTCGATCGACTCGATGTCATCGGGCGCCAGGTCGTGCTCGCGCATGATGTCGATGAGGCCGTCGGTGCCGGCGTGGGTCGCGGCGCAGGCGCCGTACTTCTTGGGCGACGCGCCCGACGTCTCGATGAAGAACGATCCGCCGAGCCCGGCCGTGAGCGCCTCCGCCGTGTAGCCCCGGGGGCCGCCACCGGCGAACTGGTCGCCCCAGGAGAAGCGGCCATCGAGGTAGTCGGGGGCGGCGGTGAAGCCGCGCGCCGCGAGCTGGGCGGCGTGCACGCCGACCCGGCTCGGTACGCCGGCCTCGTGCACGTGCGCCATGTAGCCGCAGTTGCGGGTGGTGCCGCCGCCGAGCGGGAGCGCCACGCCCAGCGCGTTGCGGAGCTGCTCGACATCGAGCCCCATGAGCTTCGCCGACGTCACGCAGGCACCGCCCGGGCCCACGAGCGAGATCCCCATGAAGCCCTGGTCCGGTCCGCCGAGTCCGGCGGTGCCGAGCCGGCCCGACAGCTCGACGCCGGCGACCATGGCCGCCAGGTAGTCCTCGCCCGATGATCCCAACCAGTCGCCGACGGCCAGACCGGCGGCAACCGGCGGGATCATGCAGCTCCCGGCCAGCGGCGCGAACGACTCGAGCTCGTCGGCGTGGGCGAGCGTGCCGTTGACGTACGCGGCCTCGGCGACCGCGGTCCTGAAGTCCATGCCGGCGACCTGCGCCTCCGGCGTGGCGCCCAGCTCACGGGCCATGCCGGCCACGAGCTGGCCGACGTGGGTCGGCGTCGCCGCGACCATGTGGCTGAGCGTCTCCAGCGTGAACAGCTTCGCCAGGTCCACGATGTGGGGCGGGAGGTCCTCGTAGGACAGCCCGACCGAGAACTCGGCGAGCTCGTTCGTGTACTCGGTCGTGGTCTCGGCGATCGACATGCGAGTCCTTGCTACTGGTAGGTGCTGGGCTACTGGTAGGTGCTGGACAGCCGGAAGGCGCCGCTCCGCCCCGTCGGGAGCTCGTCGGGCGCCAGCGGGGTGGCGAGCTCCGCGGGCGTCGGGCCGATGCGGGCCGCGATCGGCGCCAGCTTCTCGCGGTCGAAGCGGAAGAGGTCGCCGCCGTCTCGCCGAGGATGAGGCGGGCCTCGTCCTCGGGCACGGTGCAGAACGTGTTGCGCAGGGCCTCGCGCGTGTAGGGCCAGGTGCCCTCGCAGTGCGGGTAGTCCGAGCCCCAGATGAGGTTGGTGAGCCCGACCTCGTGGCGGTACGCCACCTCGTACGGGGCCATGAAGCTCCCGCACACGACGCAGTTGTCCTCCCAGTACTCGCTGGGCCGCCGGGGCAGGGCGTCGAGGTTGGCCGGGTCGTCGTCGATGTCGCCGTCACCGTCGACGCTCCCCAGGATGAACGGCGCAGCCGGCAGGAGGCCGCCACCCCGCCGCTCCGGGCTCATGGCGTTGTCGTAGATGCCGTCGAGGTGCCGGATGACGTCGGGGGCGAACGCCACCCGGGACTCGGTCATGACGAACTTGAGGTTCGGGTGGCGGTGGAACACCCCGCCGAAGAGGAGCTGGGCCAGGCCCCGGTTGCTCAGCCAGTGGTTCTCGGAGATGTGCAGGAGCATCCCGCGCGGCGAGCCGATGCCGAGGCCGTCCTCGCCGCCGCCGCTGTGGGTCTGGAGCACCATGCCCGCCTCGGCGCAGGCCCCCCAGAGGGGCTCGTAGATCCGGTCGGTGTAGACGGGGAAGTCGGGGCGGGGCGCGGGGAGGTTCACCAGCCGGAGGCCGCGCTCGGCGCCCCAGTGCACCTCGGTGATCGCCGCGTCGATGTCCCACACCGGCATCTGCAGCACGCCGGTGAGCCGATCCGGGTCCGCGCTCACGTAGTCGGCGATCCACCGGTTCCAGATCGAGCCGGCGAGCGAGCGCAGCTCGGCCGGGATGCCGGCCGGCCCGGCGTTCCAGCCCTTGCCCATGAAGGGCAGCTCCTCGAGGTTCTGCCCGCCGGCGAACACGACCTCGGCGGCGATCCCCGACTCGTCCATGTGGCGCAGGTGGGCGCCCGGGTCGTGGTGGCCCTCGCACTCGATGTTGCGGGCGAACGCCTCGAGCCCGAGCTCCCGCAGCGTCGGGTCGGGCTTGTCCCCGGCCCGACCCTCCATGATCCGGTCGCGGGTGGGCTTCGCCGCTCGGCGCGACTGCTCGCAGAACTCGTCGAACTGCGGGAGGTACTTCTCCGGGCAGTACGGCCGGTAGTGGACCTCGGGCACCGGCCCGGCATGCGAGTCACCGGACACGATCAGGTAGCGCTGGCCGCGGAGCTCCGCCATCCGCGCCAGTGCGGCATCGACCTTCGTCATGGTGCCACGCCTCCCCTTCCCCCGTCGGCATCGATGATCGCACCCGACTCGCCGATGTGTCAACTGTGGTGTTGACAGGTGGAGGCGCGCTCACGGTACGGTGCATGCATGGCCGATGACGACGTCGTGACCGTGCAGCTCGTGGGGCCGGTCGCCGTGGTGGAGCTGCACCGGCCGCCCCACAACTTCTTCGACGTCGCCTCGGTGAGCGCCCTCGCCGACGCCGTCCTCGAGGTCGGGAGCGACCCGCGCTGCCGGGCGACCGTCCTGGCGACCGAGGGCAAGAACTTCTGCGCCGGGGCCGCCCTGGGCGGGGCCGAGGCCATGGACGTGGCGACGCTCTACGAGCAGGCGGCCCGGCTGGCGTCGAGCCCGGTGCCGGTCGTCGCCGCCGTCCAGGGCGCCGCCGTCGGTGGCGGCCTCGGCCTGGCCATGGTGGCCGACTTCCGCGTCGCCACCCCGGAGACCCGGTTCACCTGCAACTTCGCCAAGCTCGGCTTCCACCACGGCTTCGGCCTCTCGGCGACGCTCCCCGATGCCGTCGGCCAGCAGCGGGCGCTCGAGCTCCTCTACACCGGCGGCACGGTCATGGGCACCGACGCCGCCGCCTGGGGCCTCGCCGAGCGCGTGGTCCCCCTCGAGGACCTCCGGAGCGCGGCGATGGCCTTCGCCGAGGAGATCGCCGCCTCCGCGCCCCTCTCCATCCGGTCGATACGGGCGACGATGCGCGGCGACGTGCCCGACCGCATCCGCCGGGCGACGGCCCGGGAGCAGGAGCAGCAGGCGCTGCTCCTGCCGACGGCCGACTTCGTCGAGGGGGTCGCGGCCACCGCCGAGCGACGCCCCCCGAGCTTCGTCGGCCGCTAGCTGTCGCCAAGGCTGAGTTCTGGACGGTTCTTGGTGACATGCCCCAACAACCGTCCACAACTCGGCGATCCGGGCCGCGAGCCCGTCAGATGACGTCGTCCTCGGCGAGCTGGGCGATCTCGCCGGAGCCCATGCCCAGGAGCTCGCCGAGGACCCACTCGTTGTCCTCGCCGTAGCCCGGCGCACCGCGATCGATGGGCCCACCCGCGTACGGCGGCGTCGCCGACATCTTCACCGGCATCTCGCTCACCGGCCACCGGCCGATCTTCGTCCCGGTCACCTCGGTCAGCCACTCCAGGTGCTCGAGCTGCGGGTCGCGGTCGCAGCGGTCCTCCGCGGTCTGGCACACCCCGGCGGGCACCCCGGCGGCCTGGAGCTCCGCCATCAGGGCGTAGCGGTCCTCGGTCGCGGTCCAGGCCCCGACGAGGCGGTCGAGCTCGTCCTGGTGGGCGAGGCGGCCGGCCAAGGTGTCGAAGCGGGCGTCCGAGGTCCACGACTGGCCGACGACCTTGGCGAACCCGGCCCACTCGTCCTCGGTGAAGCACCCGATGGCGATCCACCGGTCGTCACCCTCGCACGGGTAGGCGCCGTGCGGCGCGGCCGGCTTGTACGGCGACCGGTTGCCGGAGCGGGCGTAGGCCCGTCCGTTGGCCGACCAGTCGAGGACGGCACCGCCGGCCAGGAAGAGGCCGGACTCCGTCTGCGACGCGTCGATCCACTGCCCCTTGCCGGTCCGGCCGCGGTAGTGGAGGGCGGCCAGCATCGCCGCGGCGAAGCTGTAGGCGCCGATCCAGTCGAGGTACGAGTACCCCCAGCCGGCGGGCATGGCCGGCTCGGGCAGCCCGGACATCTCCGAGATGCCCGACAGCGCGGCGGCGATCGGGCCCACGGCCCGGAACCGCCCGTAGGTGCCGAGGGTGCCCATGCCCGACTGCTGGGCGTAGATGACGTCCGGCTTGATCTCCCGCAGGACGTCGTAGCCGAGGCCCAGGCGGTCCATCACCCCGGGCGAGAAGCCCTCGGCGACGATGTCGGACATCGCCACCAGGCGACGGGCGATGTCGAGGCCCCGGGGGTCGCGCACGTTCAGCGACAGCCCGCGCTTCCCCGGGTTCTTGTTGTTGAACTGCCCGCCCATGTCGAGGTCGTCGACCCCGGGCAGGGGGCCGGTCGCCTGCTCCCGGGCCGCTCGACCACCGACCGGCGCCATGGCGGCTCGCCGGGTGTCGGGGTTGCCCTTCCACTCGACCTTGATGCACTCGGCCCCCTGGGCGGCGAGGTAGCGGGTGCCGCCGGCCGAGGCGAGGAACCACGTGAAGTCCAGGACGCGCACGTCCTGGAGCGCGAACGGCTTACCCCGGGCCGACAGCTTCGGCTCGCCGCCCGCCTCGAGCGTGGGACGGGGCCGGGTCCGGGCCGCCGGCAGCTCGGCCGACACCTCGGCCTGGTCCTCCCCCAGCTGCGGGGCCCGCCGGCCCACCGTCCACGACGGCTCGGTCGACGTCCACTTGCGCACCGCGTAGGTGAGCGGTCGGCCCAGCTCGGGGTGCTCGACCTCGGCGTAGCTGCCCCGGATCGACCAGTGCTCGTCGGCGACGTTCTCGTGGGGCTTCCGCAGCGGCGAGCAGACCATCCCCGCCTGCTGCGCCTCGGCCCACGGCAGCCGGTCCCAGCTGTACTTGCGGACCCAGCGCCCGATGACCTCGGCGAGGTGGGCACCCCGCTCCGAGTCCGGGGCGCTGCCAGGGATGGAACGCCCGCCGGCCTCCTTCTCCGCCGACTCCCCCATGGTGCCGGCGAGGCCGAACCGGGCGAGGTAGGCGATCGTGTCCTGCTCGTCCTTGCTGCCGATCCGGGCGTGGGTCAGCCAGCGCCCGTCCTTGGTGTGCGAGATCGTCGGCACCATCGTCACCTTCTCGGCGGCGTGGCGGCACGTCTGGCGCAGCAGCGGGATGCGGCGCATCACCCAGTTCATGAGGTCGAGCTCGGTGCTCTTGGCGACCGCCTCGTGCACGGCGCACGACAGCGCCTGGCCCGCGCCCGTGCGCTGCTGGTGCACCAGCGCGCCGAGGATGCCGACCACCAGCTGCTCGCTGGCGATCATGTAGGCCTGCCACGACTGGGGCGCGATCGGCGGCAGGTCGTAGTGACCCCCGGGTTCCGGGTCGTAGCCGCAGTTCATCATCGGCCCGCCCAGTGCGAGGTGGACGAGGTCCGACGCCTTGAACGAGCTCCACGGACCGTCGTCGCCGAACGGCGACATCCGCGCCACGACGAGGTGGGGGAACCGGGCCGACAGGTTCGCCAGGCCCCGCTCGTCGAGGTAGCCGGCGGGCGTCGACTCGACGAGCACGTCCGCCGTGGCGAGCAGCTCCAGGAGCCGCTCGACGTCGGCGGGCGCGTCGAGGTCGAGCACGACCGACCGCTTGCCGCGGTTGTGCTGCCAGAAGTAGAGCGACCGCTCGGGGTCGGGCTCGTCGTCGAGGAAGGGCCCGAGCTGGCGGGTCGGGCTCCCGCCCACCGGCTCGACCTTGATCACGTCGGCACCGAGCCCGGCGAGGAGCAGGCCGGCATGCTCGGCCTGCTCGTCGGCCAGCTCGACCACCCGCACCCCCGCGAGCACCCCCTGCTCGGGTCCATCGGTCCTGGCTGTCATCGGTCCCTCCTGGCACGTCTGTCGATGATCATGTCGCGGCACCTGCGGCGAGCGCCTTGGCGACCTTCCGGAGGTCGACCGACTCGTCCTGGAGGAGGGCCGGTTCGACCCGCGCCCGGCGTCCGATGAGCGGCATCGCCCCCCGGACCTCGCGAGGCCGGTTGAGCCCCACGACCCCGGTCAGCACGCCGTCGCGGCAGTAGAAGGCCGCGAACGAGCGGCCGGCCGGATCGCCGCGCCACACGAGGTCGTCGGTCTGTCGGGGATGGCCCGCCATCTGGAGGTTCACGTCGTACTGGTCCGACCAGAACCAGGGGACCTCGTCGAACGGTTCGCCCGGCCCCACCATGGAGCGGGCCGCCGCGGCCGCCTGCTGCTGGGCGTTCTGGAACTGCTCGAGGCGGCAGCGCTGGCCGAGCAGGGCAGACGGGCGGTTGGCCACGTCGCCGGCGGCGAGCACCTCCGGGATCGAGGTCCGGCACCACTCGTCGACGAGCACGCCGTCGCCGGTGGCGATGCCCGCGTCGGCAGCGAGCTCGACGGCCGGCTCCATGCCGACGCCGACGACGACCAGGTCGGCCTCGACGACGTCGCCCGCGCTGGTCCGCACGCCCTCGACGCGATCACCCCCGAGCACGGCGGTCACCGCGGTGCCGAGCCGGACGTCCACGCCGTGGTCGCGGTGGATCTCGGCGTAGACGGCCCCGAGCGGGCCCAGCACCCGGGCGAGGGGCACTTCGGCCACCTCGATCATCGTGACCGGCCGGCCGAGGCCCCGGGCCACCGCCGCCACCTCGGCGCCGATGAAGCCGGCTCCGATCACCACGACGGATGCCGCTCCGGCCAGGCGGTCGCCGAGGTCGACCGCGTCGTCCAGGGTCCGCAGGGTGACGACCCCGTCGAGCTCAGCACCGGGCACGCCGAGGCGCCGGGCCCGGCCACCCGTGCACAGCACGACCTTGTCGGCGCGCAGCCGGGTCCCGTCCTCGAGCTCGACGGCCCGCTCGGCCGGGAGCAGGCGGGCGACCCGGCTCCCGAGGTGCAGGTCGATGTCGCGCTCGGCGTAGTGGGCCGCATCCCGGAAGACGGTCGTCTCCGGTGCGTCGGCACCCGAGAGCACGCCCTTGGACAGCGGCGGCCGCTGGTACGGGAGGTGGGGCTCGGCCCCGACGAGGCCGATGTCCCCGTCGAAGCCGAGGTCGCGGAGCTCGTCGGCCACCGTGGCCCCGGCGACGTTGGCGCCGATCACCACGAACGACGGCTTCATCGTCCGGTCCGGAGGGGGAGGTGAGCCGGGTGGTGCCCATGAAAGGGGGAATGATTCATGGGCACCACCGGGCCGTACGAGGGCAATACTAGCGAATGCGCACCAGACGTTGCTAGTCGCATGCTGCTATTTCACCGACGAATTGCTGAAGATATTTCTGAGATCATGCCGTGTCCGATCCCCCAGGACAGACGACCTGCTCATGTGTCCACCGTCCCTAGCGGAAGTAGGGGACGACTTCGGTGCCGAGGAGGCGGATGTTGTCGCAGATCTGCTCTTGGGTCATGTCCTTGAACTGGACGTGGCAGAGGAGGCGGTCGACGCCCATGTCGGCGTAGCGCTGGGCGACGCGGCGG
>JAODBP010000101.1 GCA_025464025.1 Actinomycetes bacterium
CCCGCGACGACCCCCGAGCCACCGCCAACAACGCCACATCCGTCACCGACCGCGGCAACCTCGCACGACCCACCCCGACACCTCCACCTAAGAGCTGTCGCGCTCACCACTTGTCACCACCACCGGACACCGGACGCTGAGACCGCACGTTCGCCGGAAGGGGAGTCGGCCCTAGCGGGCGAGGAAGGCGTCGAGGGCGGCGAGGTGGCGGGCCCGGGTGGCGTCGTCGAGCTGGGCCGCTTCGAACGAGCTGCGGGCCAGGCCGGCGAGCTGGTCGCGGTCGAGCCCGAGGTGCTCGGCCACCGCCGCGTAGTTGTCGCCGACGTAGCCGCCGAAGTAGGCCGGGTCGTCGGAGTTGATCGTGACCTTGACGCCCCGATCGAGCAGCACGGCCAGGGTGTGGTCGGCCATCGTCGGGAACACGGCGAGGCGCACGTTCGACAGCGGGCACACGGTGAGCGGCACCTGGTCGCGCACCAGCCGGTCGATGAGCGCGTCGTCCTCGAGGCTGCGGACGCCGTGGTCGATGCGGATGACGGCGAGCTCGTCGAGCGCCTCGGTCACGTAGGCGGGCGGCCCCTCCTCGCCGGCGTGGGCCACGGCGAACAGGCCGAGGTCGCGGGCCCGGGCGAACACCTCGGTGAACTTGGCCGGCGGGTGGCCGACCTCGGACGAGTCGAGACCGACCCCGTGGATCACGTCGAGGTGGGGGAGCGCCTCGTCGAGGGTCGCCATGGCCTCCTCGGCGCTGAGGTGGCGGAGGAAGCAGAGGATCAGCCGTGACGTGATGCCGCGGTGCTCGGCCTCGGCCAGGGCCCGGCTGATCCCGCCGACCACGGCGGCCATCGGCACGCCCCGGTCGGTGTGGGTCTGGGGGTCGAAGAAGACCTCGGTGTGGCGGACGCCCTGCCCGGCGGCCCGGGCCAGGTAGGCGGTCGTGAGGTCGTGGAAGTCCTGCTCGGTGCGGAGCACGTCGCACGCCGCGTAGTAGAGGTCGAGGAACGACTGGAGGCTGTCGAACTCGTAGGCGGCGCGGACGTCGTCGATCGAGGCGTAGGGCAGCACGACGCCGTTGCGGTGGGCCAGCTCGAAGAGCAGCTCGGGCTCGAGCGTGCCCTCGATGTGGAGGTGCAGCTCGGCCTTGGGCAGGGCGTGGGCGAAGTCCTTCACCAGCTCACCAGTCCGTCTCCCGGTAGTCCTTGAGGAACTTGCCCCACACGTGGTGGCCGGTGTTCACCCCGTCGATGATGGGGTCGACGATGCGGGCCGCACCGTCGACGATGTCGAGCGGGGGGTGGAAGCCGTGCTCGGCCGTCTTGCGCTCGGCGATCTCGACCGGGTCCTCGTCGCTCACCCAGCCGGTGTCGACGCTGTTCATGTGGATGCCGTCGGCGTGGAAGTCGGCGGCCGACGTCCTCGTCATCATGTTGAGGGCGGCCTTGGCCATGTTGGTGTGCGGGTGCCGGGTGGTCTTGAACCGTCGGTAGAACTGGCCCTCGACGGCGGAGACGTTCACCACGTGCTTCTCGCGGCCGGGCGTGCGCAGCAGCAGCGGCTTGAGTCGGGCGTTGAGCACGAACGGGGCGACGGCGTTGACCAGCTGGGTCTCGAGCAGCTCGACCGAGCTGACCTCGTCGAGGGTCAGGCGCCACGAGTTCCGGCCCCGGAGGTCGACCTGTTGGAGGTCCTGGTCGAGCCGGCCCGCCGGGAAGAGGTGGCCCTGCTCGACGTCGTCGGGGAGGAGGGGCACCTGCGAGAGCTCGGCCGAACCGAGGGCGACGGGCGCCGCCACCAGGTCCTGGCCGCGGAGGCCGTCGACGCCGCCGAGCAGCGCCTTGGTGGCCGCCGGCATGTCGGCCGCCGCCTCCAGCTCCATCATGTGGCGGTAGAAGGCCGGGGGGCGGCGCACGGTCTGGCACGCGTTGTTGACGATGAAGTCGAGCCGGTCGCGCGTCGTGAGCAGGTGGTGGCAGAACGCCTCGACGCTCGGCGTGTGGCGCAGGTCGAGGCCGTAGATCGACAGGCGGTCGCCCCACTCGGCGAAGTCGGGTTCGGCGGCGTAGCGGGCGGCCGAGTCGCGGGGGAAGCGGGTGGTGACGATCAGCTCGGCGCCGGCCCGCAGCAGCTTGATGCCGGCCTGGTAGCCGATCTTCACCCGGCCGCCGGTGAGGAGAGCGACCCGGCCGCGGAGGTCGGCCGTCTCGGTGCGCTTGGCGAAGTTCAGCTCGGCGCAGCTCGGGCAGAGCTGGTCGTAGAAGTGGTGCACGTCGGTGAAGTCGACCTTGCAGACGTAGCAGTGCCGTCCATCAGGCAACTCGCGCTCGGGCAGCGCCCGCTCGACGTCGTCGATGTCGTCGGGCTCCAACGCGGGCGGGAACACGTTGGGCGTGGTGAACACCGGCTGGGCCCGGAGCTGGCGGATCCCCGTGCTGGTGAGGACGGCGGACTCTCGCCCGGCCCGGTCGGCCCGGGCCTGCTTGCGCTGGGCCTTGGCCCGGCGGCGGCGGACCTCGACGTCGGGTTCGAAGGCGTCGCCGGCCGCGTTGCGGAACCGCTGGCGCTCCTCGTCGGTCAGGCCCCGCAACGTCGACGGGTCGCGGGCCACCCGCTCGAGCAGCTCGGTGGCGGCCCGGAGCTGCTCGGCGAGCTCGTCCTCCGACACGACCTACTTCTGGCCCGGCGAGTAGCGCTCGCGGCGCATGGTGCGCTTCTTGCCGGCGATGGTGCTGGCGTTGACCCGGGCGATCACCTCGTCGACGGCGTCGTCGGGCACCTCGACCAGCGAGAACTGGTCGGCGATCTCGATGGCCCCGATGTCGCGGCCGCTGAGGCGGGTCTCGTTGGCGATGGCGCCCACGATGTCGTTGGGGCGGATGCGGGCCGAGCGGCCGGCGTTGATGTAGAGCCGGGTCATCCCCTGGCCGACGCGGGACGGCTTGGCGCCGACCTTCACCCGATCGGGCCTCGGCCGATCGGGCTGGAGCGAGACCTCCGGGATCTCCTCGTCGTCGTCGGTGCCGACGCTGGCCTCGTGGGCCAGCTTCACGGCGGCGAGGGCGATGTCCATCAGCTCGTGCTCGTCGGTGAGGGTCTCGACCACGACGCGGAAGTGCTCGAGGTCGTCGCCCTGCAGCGCCTCGCGCACCGACGAGAGCGTGCCCTCCATGCGCCGGTTGCGGAGGTCGGCGATGGTCGGGACCTTGGCGATCTCGATGCGCTGCTTGGTGATGCGCTCGATGTTCTTGAGCAGGCGCTGCTCGCGGGGCTCGGCCAGCGTGATGGCCACGCCCTCCCGCCCGGCCCGACCGACGCGACCGATGCGGTGCACGTACGCCTCGGGGGCCGAGGGCACGTCGTAGTTGACGACGTGGGTGAGCTGGTCGATGTCGAGGCCGCGGGCGGCGACGTCGGTGGCCACGAGCAGCTCGGCCGTGCCCGACCGCAGGCGGCCCATGACCCGGTCGCGGGCGCCCTGGTCCATGCCGCCGTGGAGGGCCTCGGCCCGGTAGCCCCGGCCGTTGAGCGTCTCGGTGAGCGAGTCGACCTCGTGGCGGGTGCGGCAGAACACGATCGCCGCCGTGGGCTCCTCGACGTCGAGGATGCGGCCGAGGGCGGCCGGCTTGTGCGAGCGGGGCACGACGTAGGCGCTCTGGCGGACCCTGGGTGCGTCACCCGGCTCGGGCGCCTCGCGCTTGATCTCGATGCGCACCGGGTCGGTGAGGTGGCGCTTGACGATGCCGGTGATGCGGGGCGGCATGGTGGCCGAGAACAGGACGGTCTGCCGGTCGGCCGGCGTGGCCTGGAGCAGCGCCTCGATGTCCTCGGCGAAGCCCATGTCGAGCATCTCGTCGGCCTCGTCGAGCACGACCATGCGGATCTCGTCGAACGACAGCGTGCGGCGGTTCAGGTGGTCGAGGGCCCGACCGGGCGTGGCCACCACCACGTCGACGCCGTGCTTGAGGGCCTGGAGCTGGCGGACGATGGGCTGGCCGCCGTAGATCGGCACGACCCGGGCGCCGATGCCCCGGCCGTAGCGGTGGATGGCCTCCGACACCTGCATGGCCAGCTCGCGGGTGGGGACCAGCACGAGTGCCGTCGGCGCGGTGCCGCCGGCGCCGCCGGTGACCAGGCGCTGCAGGATCGGGAGGGCGAACGCCGCCGTCTTGCCCGTGCCGGTGGCGGCCTGGCCGAGGAGGTCGCGGCCCTCGATGATCGGGGGGATCGACTCCCGCTGGATGGGTGTGGGCTCCTCGTAGCCGAGCTGCGTCAGCGCCTCGAGCAGCTCCGGCTTCAGTCCAAGTTCGGCGAAGCCGTCGTCGTTCACCCCTGCATGCTCGCAGGTGAAGGGTCCGTTCCCGAAGTTTGTCGGGTTGTGGCGATCGGGCCGTCGTTAAGGTGCGCCCGGTGAGCGTCCCGATCCGCCGCCTGGAGGAGCACGAGCACGCCGAGGTGCTGGCCGTGACCGCCCGGGCGTTCTGGGACGATCCGCTCTTCGACTTCTTCGCCCGAGACCTGCTGCACGAGTATCGGCTCCTGCCCGCCTTCTTCGGCCTCTACCTGCGAGACCTCCGCGCGCCCGGGGCGGGGGTCTGGTTGGCCGAGCACGAGGGTCGGCCGCGCGGCATGGCCGGGTGGCTGGCCCCGGGCGCCTACCCGCGCTCGGCCTGGCACGAAGCTCGCCGCACGGCCCGGTCGGCGGCCGTGATCGTCCGGGCCCGCAACCGGGGCAAGGCGGCCCGACTCCTCATGGAGGTCGACCGGCGCCATCCCCACGAGCCCCACTGGTACCTCGTCCTGCTGGCCACCGACCCGTCCGTCCAGGGTCGCGGGATCGGATCGGCGCTCCTGGTACCCGGGCTCGAGGCGTGCGATCGCGACGGGCTGCCCGCCTACCTGGAGACGCAGAAGGAGAGCAACGTCTCGTGGTACGCCCGGTCTGGGTTCGTCGTCAGCGACGAGGTCCGGCTGCCGGGCACGCCGCCGATCTGGTGCCTGCGGCGGGAGCCGCGCTAGGTCGGCCAACCCGGCGACGACGGTCGTAGCCTCTGGCGCTCGGTCGAACCAAGGGGGATCCGATGAAGGTGCGCTTCAACCGCGTCGAGCTGCTGCTGCCGCAGGACGAGATGGCGGACATGATCCGGGTGATGGAGGACCTCTTCGACACGAAGATGGCGGCGCCCGACCTCATCGAGTCGGAGCAGGTCCTGGCATCGGTGAACTACGACCTCGGCTTCGAGGTGTTCGGCCCCGCCGGCCCGACGAGCCCGCTGCACGCGCGGCTGGAGGCCAACGGGGGCAAGGGGACCGTCGGGCCGATCGTGTGGGAGGTCGACGACATCGAAGAGGCCCGGGCCCGCATCCTCGAGAAGGGCTACACGATCGTCTACGAGTTCGAGACCGACGATGTCCACCAGCTCCACCTCGACCGGGACGAGATGCACGGCTTCGGCATCACCTTCACCCAGCTCAAGCGCCGCCGCCCGTGACGCTGGAGGGCAACACCTTGCGCTGGTCTTAGGTCGGCTGGAGCAGGTCCCACCTGTTGCCGTAGAGGTCCTCGAACACCGCCACCGTCGCGTAGGGCTCGTGGCGGGGCTCCTCGAGGAAGCGGACGCCGGCGGCGAGCATGCGGGCGTGGTCGGCGGCGAAGTCGTCGGTCTCCAGGAAGAACGCCACCCGGCCGCCGGTCTGGTCGCCGACCCGGGCCTCCTGCTCGGGGCCGGAGGCCACGGCGAGGAGCAGGCCGGTGCCGCCGTCGGGGGGCGCGACGACGACCCAGCGCTTGCCGCCGCCCAGGTCGGTGTCCTCCCGCAGCTCGAAGCCGACGGCGTCGACGTAGAACCGGATGGCCTCGTCGTAGTCGTGGACGACGAGGGTCACGTGGGGGATCACCGACCCAGGCTGGCAGACGTCAGTCGGGTGATCGGCCGATCGTGGCGAAGGCGAGGCAGAGGGCGGCGAGGACGAGGACGGCGGGGGCCAGCGTGGGGGCCGGCCCGGCCGTCTTCGAGATCGCCGTCCACCACTTCGACAGGGTGGTCATGGTCGCCCACCGGTCGGTGTACCGGTAGTCGAGCGGGCCGGCGTGGAAGTTCTCCAGCACGTGCTCGTACACGCCGCCGACGCCGCTGAGGGCGACGGCGACGGCGGTGCCTCGCACGAGCCGCACCGACCGGCCCCGCCACAGCGCGACGAGGCCGAGCACGAGCAGCGCCACCGAGCCCCAGGGGATGAGCTGCACCCCTTGGCCCCAGTGCCGCTCGGTGGCCAGCTCGATCGCCGTCCCCACCGTGGCGAGCACGGCGAGGAACACGAAGGCCTGGTGTTGGCGGGCGACGGTGTCCACGTCAGATCTCGAGCAGCGAGATGATCTTCTCGAGCACAGCCGGGTCGATGTTGTACTTCCCGAGCTCCTGGCGGAGCTTCCCCCACTTCGGGTCGTCGGGGTACGGGCGGTACTCGTCGACCTCGAAGGCCCAGCGATCGGCCTGGGGGATGCCGGCCTTCTCGAACGCGGCGGCCAGCTCGTCGATCGTCGCCGTGTTGGCGTTGACCTTGGTCGAGCTCGGCTCGGGCTTCACCGTCGTGGTCGTCGCCCGGGGCTTGGCGGTCGTCGTCGTCCCCTTCGCGGCGACCGTCGTGGCGGTGGCCGCCGTCGTCGGCGTGGCGGCGACCGTGGTGGTGGGCGCCGCAGTCGTCGTGGTGACGCCGGCCGCGGCGACGGTGGTCTGCGTCGTCTCGGTGGTCGACGTGGTGGTGCCGTCGGCGGCGTCCACCTTCGCGTCGCTGCTGCCCCCGCCACCGCACGCGGCGACGAGGACGGCGACGACGACCAGGGCCGGCACCGCGAGTCGGGCCCGGGCGCTCACTTGGTCGGGAGGGAGGCGACGAACCGCTGCACGTTCGGCTGGGTCCAGAACTGGCCGGCGATCACCTGCTGGGCGACGAGGACGGCGTTCTGGGCCGCGGCGTAGGCCGGCTCGAACTTGGCGTTGTCGCTGCCCGAGGCCAGCGGCACCAGCGAGTTGAGCGCGGTGGCCAGGGCCACGTCGGCACCGTTGTGGGCGGCGAGGGCGGCTTTGACCCGGTTGAACGCCGGGCCGGCGGCCTCGGTGGCGGCGGCGCCGGCCTCGGCCGGGCGGCCGGAGCGGACGTTGTCGGCGACCTGGGTCAGGGCGACGCGGACCTTGTTCAGCTCGATGAGCTGGGCCACCTCGGTCAGCGTGATCTGCGTCTTGGTCAGCACCGCGTTGCGGGCGGCGGCGTTGAGCAGCGACAGGTTGGTGCCGATCTTGGTGTTGACCGCCGAGGCCAGCGGCTTGAGGTCGGCGATCGAGGTGGCCGCGTCGGCGAACTTCGGCGCGGCGGCCTGGACGGCGGCATCGAGGTCGGCGGCGAGGGCGGTGTTGCGGGCCGTGGCCAGCGCTCGCGTCCCCGGGTAGCCGGTCATGAACGTGGCCCAGAACCGGCGGGCGCGGGCCGCGTGGTTGGCGTTGAGCTCGGCGACGACGCCCTGTGCGACGTAGGCCCGGTTCTGCCGGAAGACCTGCACGTCGTCGAACAGCGGGCCGATCGCCTTGCCCGCCTCGATGAGGGTGATGACCTCGTCGTACTTGGCGTCGAGCTCCTTGGCGAGGCCGAGGGCCAGGGTGGCGCTGGCCGCCGGCTTGGCCAGCTCGGTCTCGAGCCGGTTCTGGATGTCGCCCTCGAGCACGTCGTAGGTCGGATTCGAGCGGAAGTTCAGGTACACCTCGACGCCGTGCCAGAGGATGTTGTAGTCCTGCTCGGCCTGGCGGGCACCGGTGAGGTCGCCCTCCTGGAGAGCGGCGATGGTGGCGGCGATGGTGGGCTTGACGGCCCGCACCGTGGCGACCTCGAAGGTCGGCGGGCCGGCGGCGCCGGCCGAGCCGGGGGCGAGCGTCAGGGCGAGGGCGCCGGCGGCGACCGCCACGAGGGCGCGCCGCGCTGCAGTCCGGAAGTGGAACATGGTGATGGGCCTCCCCACGCGCGCCGGCCCGAGGTGGGGCGGACGCGCGTGTGCGCTGGTTCGGTTGCCGAAGCAAGTGGTGGGAGCTCCTTCCTAGAGCGTCCCACTACCTAGTGTCAAGCACACCTAACAACTAGTGTTCAACCAACCCGAGGGCCTGGGCCCACTCGAGGTTGAGCCGGGCCGACTCGACGTGGGCGCCGTGGACCACGTGGGCCTCGCCCTGGTTCGGGTCGCCGTGCAGCACCGGCCCCTCGCCGGTGCGCTCGGCCTCGGTGCCGAGGCGGTCGAGCTCGGTCCAGTAGGCGACCTCGTCGGCCGTCGGGGTGAACACCTCGTGCACCAGGCCGACGTGGGCCGGGT